>JBKPHH010000001.1:0-25503 GCA_046729795.1 Actinomycetota bacterium
GAGGCGACGATCGCGAAGCGCTCGGTCTCCTCGAGGACGAAGGCGGCCTTGGTCCCGAACGACGATCCGGACACGGGCACATTCAGTGCGCCGTGCGCATGGCCCGAAGCGAACTGGTCCGCGGGCCGCACGTCGAGCAGCGTCCCGTCGAAGGACTCGAGCTCCTCGACCGGCGGTTGGGCACCGACGAACGCACCCTTGTTGAGCTCGACGATCCGGTCCGCGTTTGGGGGTCTCGGGGCCGAGATCGTGGTCGTGGCCGTGATGAACTCCTGCAGGTCGTCCAGTGCGAGCGCGCGGTTCGTGCGCCGCTCCTGGGCGATCGTCGACGAGCGGTCTTCGCTGATCCCGGTCGCGCAGAGCGAGCCGGCGACATGCCCGGGGTACACATTTGTTCCTTCGGGGAGCTCGGCCAGCCGGCGCAGAGAGTGGTACATGCCTTCGGCGCCCTCCTTGGCTTCCACCGCGAGGTCTGGCCGGGCGGCGTCTCCAACGAGCAGGGAGTCGCCCGTAAGCAGCATCTGCTCTTCGACGAGAAAGCAGCAATGCTCGGGGCGATGGCCCGGCGTGTGGAGGACGCGGATGCGCACTTCGCCGACGGCCACCTCCTGTCCGTCCTCAAGTGGGTCGAACGCATACCCCGGCTCGGCGGCGGGGTGGATCGAGACGGGAACGCCGTGCTCGAGCGCGAGCCGCCCGTGGCCCGAAATGTGGTCCGCATGCGTGTGAGTTTCGAGCACGCGGACGATCTTCACGCCGCTGCGCTCGGCCTCCTCGAGGTACGGCGCGATCGCATACGCGGGATCGACCACGACCGCTTCCCCGGTCTTCTCGTCTCCGATCAGGTAGGAGGCACAGCCGAGGTCATCGTCGACGAACTGGCGGAAGACCACGGGAGAAGAAGCTAACACCGAGGGTCACTAGCTTTCCGAAAGTGGCCGGAGCCAGCGCGCGAGTCCGAACAGAATCCCGGCGAGCACGACGACGAAGACCGCCCCGATCGCGAGCAGTGTCGCCGTCCCGAAGCCGCCGCCGGAGCTGCAGCTTCCTGTCGGCTCGCCGGAACCTTTGACGACGAGCACCTGCAGCGGGAAGCGAAGCACCTTGCCGTCGGAGTAGCGCTGGCTTGTCCGCAATGCCACCTCGCCGTCCACGGATGGCATCCGGGCGCAGAAGACGAAGGTCTGCAGCTGTCCGGTGACGAGCGAGCCGCCCTTCCAGCTGACCGTTCGCTTGCCTTCCTCCAACGACCAGCCCGGGACGCCCTCGGCTCCCTCGACCTCGGCGCCGGGAGGGAGCGTCAGGCTCGCACCGGTCGTGACGACGTTGAAGCGCTCGCCGGGAACGAAGAGCTGAAAGCGGATTCGCTCGCCCGGATCAACCCGGGTCGGCGCGACCGTGATGTGGGCCGCGGCGCCGGATACGAGCGCCAGCGCTCCCAACCCGGCGGCCAACACCCAGCGAATGCGCTTAGCGATCGCCGCCCCCACGACGGGTGCCGAGCCAGGCCGCTGCGATCACCCCGACCAGCGCCAGCGCGATCGCCGCCTCGACGATCGCGCCGGCAACGCCACCGTGTGCCAGGACGCCCATCAGCCCTGAGAGAGGATCCACATGCCGCCCACGGTGTAGCCGATCATCAGGACGAGCATCGCGTACTGGGTCCGAACCGCGACCGGGCCAGAGCGAAAGAGCGTGACCGCCCGGTCGTGGGCCACCACGAGGCCGCAGACGTGGCCGATCACGAGCGCCGCCACCTGGACGTACCAGACGACGTTCGGCGAGAGCAGCGCGAGGTTCGGATGGAAGTCGTCCGTGCCGAGCAGGTTCCAGTTCTTGCCGAACGGATCCGACGCGAGCGGAATCGCAAACTGGCCCTGGTAGACGAACAGCGAGAAGTAGTGGGCGACCACGTACGCGAGCGCGATCGGGACGAGGCTCCCGAGGAAGTCGCCGGTCAGCGAGCGTGAGGTTCCCGAGACGAGACGGGCGATCGCGACTGCGATCAGATAGAAGGCCGCGACTGCGAGCACGGCGATCAGCAGTCCGGTGAAGTTGAGCATCATTCCGATCATGTCGGCGAGGCGCGGCGACGTCGCGACATGCGGTGACTGGGCGTTGTAGAGACGCTGCTGCCACCAGGTCGTCCGGCTGAAGCCGTCGAAGGCGACCGACCCGAGCATCACCGACACGAACGCAAGCGTCCCCGGCGGCCACTCCTCGGTCGCAAGCCCCGCCAGCGGCGGCCGGATCACGATCTCGCGCCTGCCCTCGCGGTCTCGTACGGCAAAGACCGAGATCCGCGCGAGCAGGCCGAAGTAGGCGCTGAAGGCCTCGGCGCTCGAGAACCAGGCCTTTCTGCCGAATGCGAGCACGCCGGTCCACGTGATCCAGCTGTCGAGCCCGATCGCGATCGCGAGCACGCGTGGATTCGACGGATCCCAGTACGCGAGCTCGAGCGCCGCGAAGGCAAAGAGCTGCACGGCGGCCGGCCACCGGCCGAGCCACTGCGGATAGCGGGCGAGGGGCTCCCAGGAACCGCCCAGCCGCTGCCACACCCATGCGACGCCGTTGGCCGCCGCGCTCCAC
The DNA here is from genome assembly GCA_046729795.1 of Actinomycetota bacterium. GTDB lineage: Bacteria > Actinomycetota > Thermoleophilia > Gaiellales > Gaiellaceae > JBKPFU01. The sequence continues at coordinate 2,590 of JBKPHH010000001.1, forward strand.
GGGTTCAAAACGGTCCAGATGTTGCCTAACAAGACAACGAGCGGCACGAGGCCCAACCAGAAGATCACCCAGACGAACGTCGGGGCGAGGTTTTGCAGGACGGAGTCGGCGCCGAAGGCGGCTGCCACCCAGACCACGACGAGCAGAGCGAATGAGATCGCCTGCAGCCCGATGCTGAGCGCGGGGTGGAGGAGGACTCGCTGCCAGCCCGGCCCGAGGGGCCGGCCGTCGCGGCCGGCAAGCCGTGAATTCCGCCAGAGCACGCCGAGCGCGACGAACGAGAGGATGAGCACGATCCCGCCGCCGTAGTAGAAGAGCCAGACCGGCACGGGGAGGTCGCGTACGCCCCCGATCCCGTGCGCGAGCGGCAGGAGTTGGCTCACGGCCTCACCTCGAGCTCGCCGATCTGCAGACTTCGCGATTCCAGCTCGATCACGAAGCGGCCGGGAATCGTGGCGCGAAACCGGATGCGTGCCGGCGCCCCGGGCGCGACATCTCCTTTGCGGTCGTAACCGTGCAGGTGCACCTCATCGCTTACGTCTGCGCTCACCAGGATCACGAGCCGCTTGCCCCTGGTCGTCGAGATGTGCTGAAGGCCCCCGCGAACCCTGCTGTTTCGGAACACGATCGTGGCCACCTGGGTGGCAGGCGGAGGCGGCGTCGGATTCGTCGTCGTACGGGTCGACGTCGTCGTCGATCTGGTCGTGGTTGCCTTCCCGTCATTGCCGTTGTCCCTGAGCACGAAGAACAGCGCGATCACCGCGGCGATTCCGGCAGCCGCGAGCAACGGTCTCCAGGCTCGGTTCATTCCTTTCTCCTTCCTCGAAGCGCGCCGCTTCGCGGCGCGGTGGATCAACCGAGAAGGAAGGCGGGCGGGCCGCGCTGCGCATGGCCCGTCGCAAGCAGCGACCTGCGCCGCAGCGAAATCTGAGCAGGAGCGCGAACGCCGATCGGCCGCGGCCTCGAGACGCGGCTGCGCAGGCTGCGTCCGACGATCGTCGCGACGCCGAGCAGGAGGCGCGCGACGAACCAGGCAGCGAGCCCGAGGAGAGCCTGCAGGACGAGCCCCCCGAGGAACGCCCGATCGGTCCAGATGTTTTGCCCGAGCCGCTCGAGGTGCTCCTGAACGGTGAAGATCGCCGGCGGAGCGACGAGGAAGGGCCACGCCGCGGGCCGGGCCGAACGAAGTCCTCGCCGGGCCTCGAGGCCGCGAGCGACCAGTGCGATCAGGACGAGCACGATGGACGGCGCGGCGAACATCGGCGCGTACGTGAGATACGCATGCGCGTGGGAGCGCTCGGCCCCGTGCGCGAAGACGACGTACGCGATCGAATGCGCGAGCAGCGAGACGGCCACGATGAGCGGGAAGGTCAGAGCCCGAGATGCCGTGCGATCACCATCCTCTGCACTTCATTCGTGCCTTCTCCGATCTCCAGAATCTTCTGATCACGGTACAGCCTGGAGATGGGGAACTCCTCCATGTACCCGTACCCGCCGTGCACCTGCAGCGCCGAGTTGACGACGCGATTGGACATCTCGCCTGTGTAGAGCTTGGCCACCGCCGCCTCCTTCGCGAACGGCTTGCCTTGATCCTTCAGCCACGCCGCCTTGTAGACGAGGTTGCGGCCGGCTTCGATCTCGACCGCCATGTCGGTCAGTCGGAACTGGACGGCCTGGAACGTCGCGATCGGCTGGCCGAACTGCTCGCGTTCCTTCGCGTACTTGAGCGCGAGGTCGTAGGCGCCCTGCGCGAGACCGACGCCCATCGCGGCGACGGAGATCCGGCCACCGTCGAGGATCTCCAGGAACTGCTGGAACCCTTGCCCTCTCGGCCCGAGCAGATTCCCCTCGGGAACCGCGCAATCGCGGAAGGAGAGCTCGCGCGTGTCCGACGCGTTCCAGCCCATCTTCTCCATCGGCGCCGAGATCTCGTAACCGGCGGTGCCGTTGGGGACGATGAGATTCGAGATCTCGTCCTCGCCGGTGCGCGCCGTGATGGTCACGCAGGCGGTGATGTCGGTGCCGGCGTTCGTGATGAAGATCTTCGAGCCGTTGACCACCCACTGCCCGTCGCGGAGCTCGGCCGTCGTACGGGTCGCGCCTGCATCCGAGCCGGCGCCGGGCTCCGTCAGCCCGAAGGCCGCGAGCTTCTTGCCCGCCGCGAGGTCCGGCAGCCATTGCTGCTTCTGCTCCTCGGAACCGAACATGAAGATCGGCATCGTCCCGAGGGACGTGTGCGCGGCCATGGTGATCGCGACCGAGGAATCGATCCGCGTGAGCTCCTCGACCGCGATCGCGTACGAGACGGTGTCCGCGCCGGCGCCGCCGTACTCCTCGGGGATCGGCATCCCCATCACTCCGAGCTCGCCGAGCTCAGCGACGATGTCGTAGGGGAACTGGTGCTCGCGGTCGAGCTCCTCGGCGACCGGAGCGATCCGCTGCTCCGCGAACTCGCGCACGGTCCGTGCGACGAGCTGCTGCTCCTCCGTGAGCTCGAAGTTCATGCGCTGAGGTTCCGGGCGAGCTCGCAGATCAGGCGCACGCCGTATCCCGTGCCGCCTTTCTGCCAGTAGTAGTCGTGACGGGGCCAGGTCAGGAAGCCGGTTCCGGCCATGTCGATATGGGCCCAGAGGCCGTCGCCGGCGAACTCGCGCAGGAACTCCGCCGCGTAGACCGGTGCGCCCTGGCCGCGGATGTTCACGTTCTTGAGGTCGGCGAAGTGCGAGTCGACGTACCGGCGGTAGCGCGGATGCAGCGGCCAGGCCCAAGCGTGGTCGCCGCTCGCCTCGCCTGCGCCGACGACCTGCAGCTGCCACTCCGGGTCGTTGGCGAACACGCCCGCGTAAAAGTCGCCCATCGCGCGCTCCATCGCGCCGGTGAGCGTGGCGAGATCGAGAAGATGGGTCGCGCCAAGCTGCCGGGCATAGGCGAGCGCGTCGGCAAGCACCAGCCGCCCCTCTGCATCCGTGTTGATCACCTCGATCGTCTTGCCGTTCATCGCCGTGAGGATGTCGCCGGGCCGGAAGGCCCCGCCCCCGACCGCGTTCTCGGTCGCGCCCACCACAGCGATCACGCGCAGGGGAATCTCGAGCTCCGCGAGCGCCCCCATCGCGGCGACCACTGCGCCGCCGCCCGCCATGTCGCCCTTCATGTCCTCCATGTAGAGGGCGTTCTTGATCGAGATGCCCCCGGTGTCGAACGTCAGTCCCTTGCCGACGAGCCCGAGGACGACGTCGCCCGTCGCCGCCGGCGGCTCGTAGCGCATCACGATCAGGCGCGGCGGGTTGTGGCTTCCCTGCGCAACCCCGGCGAAAGCGCCCATGCCCAGCTCGCGGATGCCGTCGAAATCGAGCGACTCGGTCGACAGATGCGCGGCGGAGCTCGAAACCTCGGCCGCGTGATCCGCGAGCCGCTCCGGGGTCAGCAGGTTCGCCGGCTCGTTTGCATAGTCGCGGGCGGTGTTCGCCCAACGGGCGACGCACTCGGCCCGCGCGACGACGTCTTCGACCCCCGCGTCCGCGCAGACGACGAGATGCTCGAGCTTGTGCGGCTGCTCAGCCTTGCTCTTCCAGCGGCCGGGGTCGTAGCCGCCGAGGAGCACGCCTTCGACCGCCGCGGTCGCCTGCTCGGCGGTTGGGAGTGGAAGCGATTCGTCGACGAGCCAGGCGAGCGTCGAGCTGAAACCCTCCGAGGCGCGGACGACGGCTGCGGCAGCGGTCCGGATCGCGTCTGCATCGATCTCGTCACGAGGCCCCAGTCCTGCCGGCGCGAGGCGCTCGGCCTTCAGCTGCCCGTCGAGGTGGACGAGCGGCGCGCTCCAGAGCTTTCCGGAGGCCTCGCCCTCCTCGACCAGGCGGCTCAACCGGCCCTCGAGGCGCTGGTCGAGCTCTGCGGCCGCACCGGCCAGCGGGCCTGGCGGCTCCGAGACGGGCACCACGAGAACGTCGGCTGCGACCTCGGCCGGGGCGAGGCTCTCGACCTCGATTCGCATCGGGCCGCGATGCTATCCGACGCGATTCTTACCCTGGCGCTCGAATGGGCGGAATTGCTCAACTTCGGAGCAGGCCGGCCGATACAGGACGTGGTATGAGCGCAACTCTTCTGCGGCCGCTCGTTCCGGCGCGCTTTCGTCGAAGCCGTGCTCGGCTAACTGTCGAGGCCCTTCTCGAACGCCATGCCCAACTCGTCCGCGAGCGGCAGGAGCTCCGCTCGTCGGGCGTCGAGGGAGGCGCCCTCGAGAAGAATCGGCTTCAGATCGCACGCTGTCAGTACGAGCTCTCCGACGCGCTGATCGAGCGCTACCTGCCCCAGCCGGCAGCCCAGACAGCAGCTGCTTAGGCAAGGCCGCCGCTAGGCTGGCCGGGTGCGGGCGCGGATCGACAAGCGCGCGATGGCGGCGCTTGCGAGCGGCCATTTCGCGACCGATTTCGCCAACGGCGCCCTGCCCGCGCTGTTGCCGTTTCTCGTCGAGAAGTTCGACCTGACGTACACGCTCGCGGCCGCGGTGATGCTCGCGTCTGCGGTGTCGTCGTCCGTCGTCCAGCCGCTCTTCGGCCTGTGGTCGGACCGGCGTGGCGCGCTGTGGCTGCTGCCGGCGGGCGTCGCAATCGCCGGGATCGGCATCGCGCTCGCGGCTGTCTCGCCCGCCTACTGGGTCGTCTTGCTCTTCGTCGTCGTCTCGGGGCTCGGCGTTGCCGCCTACCACCCAGAGGGATCGAAGTTCGCTGCGTTCGCGAGCGGAAACCGGCGAGCGAGCGGCATGAGCTTCTTTTCGATCGGAGGGAACATCGGCTACGGGCTCGGCCCGACCATCGCCACTCCACTTGTCCTCGCCTTCGGCCTCAGCGGCGGGCTCCTGCTGGCGCTGCCTTCACTCGCGGTCGCAGCGGTGCTCGTGGCGCTGGCGCCGTTCCTGCAGAGCTTCGTACCCGACAGGGACCCGCGCTTCGCGAGCGACGCACCCGATCGCCCAGGCGCGCTCACCCTGTTGCTCGGCGTCATCGCGTGTCGGAGCGTCGCCTGGTTCGGTCTGGTCACGTTCGTTCCGCTCTGGGAGGTCTCCCTCGGCAACTCGAAGGCCTACGGCAACCACCTGCTCTCGCTGATGCTGCTGGCCGGCGCCGCCGGGACGCTCGTCGCCGGCCCGATCGCCGACCGGCTTGGACCCCGCCCGGTGCTGATCGCGAGCATGGCCGCCACGGCGCCCCTAATGATCGTCTTCGTCGTGGCCGGCGGGCTGGCCGGCGCCGTCGCTCTCGCCTTCGTCGGCGTGTGTGTAACGGGCACTTTCGGCATCACCATGGTGATGAGCCAGGAATATCTCCCGCGCCACATCGGCATGGCGTCGGGGCTCTCGATCGGCCTGTCGATCGGGCTCGGCGGCGTTGCCGCGGTCGCGCTCGGTGCGGTCGCCGACTCGATCGATCTCGAGACGGCGCTGTACGCCGCAGCTACAGCGCCCGTGGTCGGGCTCGTGCTTGCGGTCCTGCTCCCGACGATTCATGAGGTACCCTCGCCCCGTGTCCGAGAGCCCGCGGGAGTTCTTTGAGAGCCTGGAGTCGAGGGTCAACGAGTCGAAGGCCGCCGGCCTGACCGCGTCCTACGTATTCGAGATCGAAGGCGCCGGGACGTGGACCGTCGATGTCGACGACGGCAAGGTCAACGTGACCGAGGGTGGGCAGGACGGGGACTGCACGATCACCACCTCCGAGGACACGTTCATGGACATCGTGCGAGGCGACCAAAACCCGACGACCGCCTACATGGGCGGCAAGCTGCGGGTGAAGGGGGACATGGGCGCCGCGATGAAGCTCCAGAAGCTTTTCTAGCTAGTTTTCGGTAGGAAGATTTTCGTTTTTCCGCGCTTTTGCGCAATGATTCATTAACACAGGGGGCGTAGCCTCCGGGGGTCTCGACACAAGCTAGGAGGCAGGAAATGACCGCACGCTCCGCCGTTATCTTCGCGCTCATCGGCGCCGTCGTCCTCATGGCCGGCGTCGGCAGCGTGGCACGCTCTGCGACGAGGTCCTCGGCCCGCAAGCTCTCGCATGCGGCGGACAACGTCTCGCCTGTGTGGTCCAACGACGGCCGCATCGCCTTCGCGAGCGAGCGGATAACGCATCAGCTTCATATCTGGGTGATGTCCGGAACGGGCAGCGGCTTCCGCCAGGTCAGCCGCGGCGATCGTCTCGATGTCAACCCGACCTGGTCGCCCGACAATCAGCGGATCGCATTCTCGACCCACAGCTCCAGCTCGGCCTACATCGACGTCGTGAACGCAAATGGATCGGGAAGGACGCGGCTGACGCAGACGGGCTCCGATTCTTCACCCGACTGGTCGGCAGACGGAACCAAGATCGCCTTCTCGAGCGAGCGCTCGCTCGCCTCGCAGATCTACGTGATGAACGCCGACGGCTCCAACCAGGTGCGCGTGACGAACGACACAGAGGTCGACGTCTCGCCCGACTGGTCGCCCAACGGCTCGAAGATCGCGTACGTCGGCGGAGACAACGATCACGGATTCATCGATGTGATCAACCCCAACGGGACGGGTCACCAACGGCTGACCACCGGCGGCACCGAGTACGAGCCGGACTGGTCGCCGGACGCAACCAAGATCGCGTTCACGGTGTCGCGCAACGAGCAGACCGACATCTACGTGATGAACGCCGACGGCTCCAACATCACGCGCCTGACCGCAGCCGATTCAGATGAGCACACGCCGTCGTGGTCGCACGACGGAACCAAGATCGCATTCGTCAGCGACGCCGGCGGCAGCGACGACATCTACACGATGGACGCGGACGGAACCACGGTCCGGCGACTCACCTACCTTGGTTGCACGGTCGCCGGCACCGCGAGGAGCGATCGCCTGGTCGGCACGTCTGGGCGGGACGTGCTCTGCGGATTCGGCGGTAACGACACCATGATCGGCCGCGGCGGCAACGACAGCTTCGCCGGCGGGCCGGGCCGGGACCGCATCTTCGGCGGCCCCGGAAATGACGACATGTACGGCGACGAGGGAGCGGACACGCTCGACGGCGGCCTCGGCCGCGACACCTTCTACGGCGGCGATGGAGACGACACGCTGTACGCCCGCGACCGCACCCGCGACTCCGTGTTCGGCGAGGGCGGTCGCCACGACCGCGCGCGCGTGGATCGCCGGCTCGACCGCGTCAACGGCGTCGAGAAGAGGTTCTAAGCAGGAGGGCTCGGTGGAAAGCAATCTGCCGAGCCCTTTCTACTCCTCGAGCTCGATCAGCACGGCGCCGCCCGCGACCCGGTCGCCTTCGGCGACGTTGACCTTGCGCACGGTCGCCTCGTAGGGCGCGACCAGCGGAGTCTCCATCTTCATCGCCTCGAGCACGACCAGCGGCTGCCGCGCCTGAACCTCGTCGCCCTCGGCGACGAGGACGCGGATCACGGTGCCCGGCATCGGCGCAGCGACGGATGCTTCGCCGCCCGTATGGCGATGGTCGTGCAGGGCCGCGTCCACGTCCGGCGGGGCCGCCGGCGCCGGGGCGGGGAGGTTGACCCTGAACGCCCCGGCCCACGGGCCGTTCGGCAGACGAACCGGCGGGGTGGACAGCGGCGGATGCTCGGTCAGGAAGGCGGTCGTCGTACGCCCTTCACGCACGGCCGGGTGAGCGACCAGCCAGCGCAGGAACGGCAGATTTGTCGTCACGCCCTCGACCTCGGTTTCGTCGAGCGCCTGGCGAAGCCGGTCGAGGGCGTTCTCCCGCGTCGGCCCGTGCGCGATCAGCTTCGCGATCATCGGGTCGTAGGCGACGCCGATCTCATCGCCTTCCTCGACGCCGGCGTCGACGCGGATCCCCTGTGGCAGTCGAAGCCGCTCGATCCGGCCCGCCTGGGGCAAGAAGGTTTGCGGGTCCTCTGCGTACAACCGCACCTCGACGGCGTGGCCGCCGAGCTCTGGGGTCCCGAGCTCGAGCGGCTTGCCCTCCGCGATCTCCAGCTGGGCGCGAACGAGGTCGACCCACGTGACGAGCTCCGTCACGGGGTGCTCGACCTGGATCCGCCCGTTCAGCTCGAGCAGCGAGAAGTTGCCGTCATCGAGCATGAACTCGACCGTGCCCGCGCTGCGGTAGCCGACCGCGCGCGCGAAGCGCACCGCCGCGTCGCTCATCCGCCCCCGCAGCTCTTCGTCCAGCGCGGGCGATGGCGATTCCTCCAGCACCTTTTGGTGGCGGCGCTGGATCGAGCATTCGCGCTCGCCGAGTGAGGTCACGTCGCCTTGCGCGTCGGCCAGGACCTGGATCTCCACGTGCCGCGGCCGCTCCACGAAACGCTCGCAGAAGACCCGGTCGTCCCCGAACGCGGCTTTCGCCTCGCGCCGCGCGGCATCGAGCGCCTCATCGAGCTCCGCGGGATCCCGAACGACCCGCATCCCACGACCTCCGCCGCCCGCTGTCGCCTTGATCATCAACGGGAAGCCGAGCTCCTCCGGCGTGCCCTCCTCGACGACCGGGACTCCCTCGATCCGCGCGAGCCGCTTCGCCTCCAGCTTGTCGCCGGCGCGGCGTAAGGCTTCCGGACTTGGGCCGACGAAGATCAGGCCCGCGGCCTCGACCGCCTCGGCGAACTCTGGGTTCTCCGCCAGGAAGCCGTAGCCGGGATGGATCGCCTGCGCGCCGCTTTCCTTCGCGGCGCGAATGTGCTCCTCGGAGTGCAGGTACGAGGAGATCTCGACCTTCTCGTCGGCGCTGCGGCCGTGGAGCGAGCCGGTGTCGTCGGGAGCGACGACGGCGACGGTGCCGATGCCGAGCTCACGGGCCGCGCGGAAGACCCGGAGGGCGATCTCCCCTCGGTTCGCTACGAGCAGCTTCTCGATTCGCACGACCTAAGCGTACGAAGGTTGAGCGGAGGGCCCGCGCGCGGCCCTCTGCTCGTGGTCGTGTTAGGGAGTGGGCACGGGCCCGCCCGAGAGCGAGCAGAGGAGCGAACCGAGAAATGCCCCCTTCGGGGTCGGCGGTGATCACGAGGTGGAACTTGTCCAGGTGGACCATCAGCCCGAGCACGTTCAGGTCGAGCGGCCCGAGGATCAGGTCGAGCACCGGGCAGATCCGTGCGGGTGCCGCGGGCCCCAGCGGCGTCGCGGCCCCGAACTGGGACGCAGTGCCGGCCGATGCCTGCTGCAACGGCACGGCGAACGTGATCCCCCTGGTTGCGAGGCCACTGCGCCGAGCGAGCTTCGTCAGCTTGGTACCAGACGACGACCACGTGTCCGGTCGCCGCCCGCCCCTGCGCCGTGGCCGGACTCACAGCCGCCGCGCCGGCGGACTCAGAGCTTGCGCTTGAGGCTCCGAACGCGAGCATCGCGGTCGCAGCGATAAGCGTTAACCAGGTAAATTTTACATTCGCCAGCCCGGCTCGCGCTTCTCCAGAAAGGCTCTCAAACCCTCCTGGCCCTCGGCGCTCGTCCGGCGCTCTGCGATCCGCCGTTCGGTGGCGAGCCCGTCCGGACGTTCGAGCACGATTCGCTTCGCTGCGCGGGTTGCCTCGGGGCCGGCCGAGAGGATCTCGTCCACGATGGCCTTCACACCCGCGTCGAGGTCATCAGCCACTTCCTGCGCGAGCCCGATCCGGAGCGCCGTCCGTGCGTCGAAGCGCTCGCCGGTGACGAAATAGCGTCGCGCGGCGCTCGGACCGATCTTCGCCAGCGCAAAGGGAGAGATGACGGCCGGGACGATCCCGAGCTTGACCTCGGAGAATGCGAATGACGCCTCGGCGTGCGCGACCGCGATGTCGGCGACCGCCACGAGCCCGCAGCCGCCGCCGAGGGCGTGGCCCTGCACCCGCACGACGACCGGCGCGGCGCACGTATTGATCGTCTCCAGCATCTGCCGCAGCCGCCGCGCGTCCTGGACGTTCTCCTCGTAGGTGAGGTCGACCGAGGAGCGCATCCACTCAACGTCCGCGCCGGCGGAGAAGCTCTCTCCCTCGCCCGCGAGGACGACCACTCGCGCGTCCCCGATGTCGGAGAAAGCCTCGGTCAGCTCCGCGATCAGCTCGGCGTCGAACGCATTGCGCCGGTCGGGTCGCGCGATGGTGATCCGCAGGACCGGCCCTTCGTGCTCGGTGCGGAGCGCGCTCACCGGCCGCAGCTTAAAGTCGTGGCTGTGTTGAAGGGAACGCTCGCGGCCGCGGTGACGCCGCTTCGTGACGGCGGGAGCCGCCTCGACGAGAACGCGTTCGGCCCGCTCGTCGACTTCCTCGCGGCGGGCGGCCTCGACGGAATCTTTGCCCTCGGCTCGACCGGGGAGGGGATTCTGCTGGACGGCGAGGAGCGCCGCCGCACGGCGGAGCTCTTCGTGGAAGCGGCAGATGGGCGCCTCGACGTCGCCGTGCACTGCGGGGCGCAGACGACCGAGGAAACGGTCGCTCTCGCGGGTCACGCTGCGAGCTCCGGTGCGGACGCGGTTGCAGTCATCGCCCCGCCGTATTACCGCCTCGACGAGGAGGCCTTGCTCGCGCACTTCGGCGCAGCGGCGCGTGCGTGCGCGTCTCTGCCGTTCTACGTGTACGAGCTCGCGGCTGCGAGCGGGTATGCCGTGCCGGTCTCGGTTGTCGAGCGATTGCGGACGGAGGTGCCCAACCTCGCCGGCATGAAGGTTTCCGACAGCCCGTGGGAGGCGTTCGAGCCGTACCTGATCGAGGGCCTGGACGTCTTCGTGGGCCCGGAGACCCTGATCGAGCGCGGCCTCGAGGCAGGCGCGGTCGGCGCAGTGTCCGCGCTTGCGACCGCCTTCCCGGAGCGCGTGGCGAAGCGAGACGGCGATCTTGGGAAGCTGCGCGAGGGAATCGAGCGCTTCCCTCGCCACGCCGCGCTTAAGCGGGTGCTCGCAAGCAGGGGCGTCCGCGTGCGTGAAGACGTGCGCGCGCCGCTTCGGCAGCTGAGCGTCGAAGAACGCCGGGAGTTCGACGCGTGGCTCGAATCGCTGTAGCGGGCGCAGGCGCGGCCGGCGCCAGCGTCGCCTACCACCTCGCGGAGCTCGGGGCCGACGACGTTCTTCTGTGCGACCGCGGCCAGATCGCAGGCGGGGCCACGTCGAAGGCCATGGGCGGCGTGCGCCAGCAGTTCTCGACACCTGCAGAGGTTCGCCTCGCGCAGGCGAGCATCCGGTTTTTCGAGGAGCTGGGCGAGCCCTACTTCCTCCAGGTCGGCTATCTCTTCCTCGCGACGACCGAAGACGGCCTGCGAGAGCTCGAACAGCGCGCCGAGCTCCAGCGCTCGCTCGGCGTGCCGGTCGATTCGGCCGCGGTACCCGAAGGCGTTCGCTCCGACGATGTGCTCGGCGCGGTGGTGTGCCGGCAGGACGGCGTCGCCGATCCACCGGCAGTCACCCGCGAGCTCGTGAGCCGGGCTGCGAAGGGTGGGGTGGAGGTGCGCGAGCACACGCCGGTCGAGCAGGTCGACGCCGAGGTGGTCGTCATCGCATGCGGGCCCTGGTCGGCGGAGGTCGGGGCGCGGTTCGACGTTGACCTGCCGGTCCGGCCGCTCTGCCGCCAGCTGCTCGAAACGACGCCGATCGATGCGCTGCCGGAGCGCCTCCCGATGGTGATCGAGGCCGAGAGCGGGTTCCACTTCCGCCGCCGCGGCGACCGGCTCGTGCTGGCGATGACCGACCCCGCACCGCGGTGGGGCTTCGACGAGGTGGTGGATGAGAGCCTCTTCGCCGACCGGCTCGCGCGGCTGCATCACCGCTATCCACCTGCCGCGGATGCGGCGATCGAGCGGGGCTGGGCCGGCCTCTACGACATGACGCCCGACGCGCATCCGATCCTGGGCGAGGTTGCATCGGGAGTCTTCGCCGCCTGCGGCTTCTCCGGGCACGGCTTCATGCAGTCGCCTGCCGTGGGGAGGGCGCTCGCGGAGGAGATTCTCGGGCTCGACACCTCGTTCGATCTCGCCCCGTATCGGCTCGGGCGTTTCGAGGGCGAGGCGGTGTTTCCGGAGACCCTAGTTCTCTAAGTCGAACTCCTCGCCGATTTCAGGATCTTTTCCGACGAGCTCGCGCACCCGGCTGGGCCCGTCGTCTTCACCCGAGAAGGAGATCAGGCCGAAGCGCTCGGTTCCCTCGTCCGAGATCCAGACATCGCCCTCGGGGAGGTCCGGGAGCTTGGCCCGGAGCTCGTCGAGCGTCGTCTTCGAGTCGGCGAGATTCCAGAGCAGCAGGCGAACGGTCAACGAGGCTCGGACGCCGACAGCTTCGCGAGCAAGGCTTTGATCCGCCGCAGCGTGTCCGCCTCCTCGTGTCCGAAGTCGTCGAGATACGAGTGGAGAGCGGAGTGGAGGAGACGGAGCTCCTCGTCCGTCAGTTCGATCGTGTGCATGGAGCGAACGTTAACCCCAGTTCGGCGGCTCGTACTTCTCGTCGATCGGCGCGCCGAACGTGACGAACTCGAGACCCTCGTCGCCGGAGACGGGAACGCGGACGGCGTCGGGGCTGAGCCGCACGAATCTGCCCGGCTTCAGTTCGACCTCGTCGCCGGCGACGCGGAGCACGCCCGAGCCCTTGACGACGAACATGACCTCCTCTTGTTTGTTCTCGGTGTGGTCATGCTCGTGCCCTTCCTGGTTGGGCGGGAACTGGAAGTAGTTGAATCCGAAGGCCTGCGCGCCGAGGGCGCGCCGAACCTTTCGCACCACTCCGCCCGGCCCCTCGCCCTCGAGATCGCTGATGTCGACGACGTCGTACTTCGCCATCACGCCTCCTCCGGTCGGCCTTTCAGAACAAGAACTCGATGCTGAGCAACAGGTCCCGGGCTCGGCCGCCCTGCCGCTGGTAGCTGTCGCGTCCCGGGCCCCCGTCGACGAGGTCACGGTTCCTGTCGGCACCCGGATGGAAGATATCGCTTCCTCTACGTCCGTAGAGGATGTCGGCGCCGCCTCCCGCCCAGAAGATGTCGTTGCCGGCGCCACCGTCGATGTGATCCCAGCCGGTTCCGTCCGCGACGAACTTGCGCAGGCTGTAGTCGGCGACGCCGTCGCCGAGCAGGAGGTCTCTTCCGGCGCCGCCGGACATGCGGTCGGCGCCACTCCCGCCGTAGGCGATGTCGTCCCCCGGGCCCGTGTCGATCACGTCCGCGCGATCGTTGCCCGCCAGAAAGTCGTCGCCGGCGCCGCCGACGAGCCGGTCGCGGCCGCTCGCGCTCTTCTCGAGCGGGTCGAGCCCCCCGAAAAGATCGTCGCCGGCAAGGCCGCCGAGGAGCGTGTCGTCGCCGGGCCCGCCCTCTAGGCGATCCGAGCCGGCTCCGCCGACGAGCCGATCGCGTCCCGCCCCGCCCTCGAGCGTGTCGCTTCCGGGGCCGCCTGAGATCGTGTCGTTTCCGCCCAGGCCGAAGATCAGATCGTTGCCCGAGCTCCCACGGATCACCTCGCTGCGGTCGCTGCCGACGACGATCCGCGGCGAGTACACGACGTAGGCAGTACCGGGGCGGCGGAATCTCGGGTCCGAGAAGTCCGAGACACGGGGGGCGCCGAGCAGCAGGTCCGCGCGTCGGTCGCCGCTCTGATCTCCGGCGCCGGCGACGTCCCAGCCCGCGTTCGCACCCCGCTCGTTGCACTCACAGCGCGGCGCTGTCGACTCGAATTGCAGCGCGCCGACAGGACCGGACGCTCGTCCGTCGCGGCCGAAGAGCAAGGTTGCGCGACCGCGATAGGCGTTGTTCCTCGAGTCGGGCTCTGCGATGCCCTCGCCGATGAGCGCATCGGGCCTGCCGTCGCGGTTCGTGTCGCCGGCGTTGGCGACCGACGTGACGTACGCGGTCGCGGCTGTGTATCCGGGCCAAGCAGGTGTGGCCAGATCGACCGGGACGCCGGGAACCCCGAAGACGACGAAGACTGTCGACTCGTTGTTCAGATCGCCCGCCTGGCTCTCGGTGTCGACCAAGAGGAGGTCTCCTCGCCCGTCGCGGTTGACGTCGCCGGCACCGGCCATGTCGTAGAGCACTTGTCCGGCGCGACCCGCGATCTGATAGCCGCGGCCGGCGAGCGCCGCGATCGAGATCGTCGCGGTGTCGGGCTTCCCATAGACGACGTACGCCGAGTTCGAGGCTCCGATGAACGCAAGCTCGCTGCGCCCGTCGCCGTTGACGTCGTTCACAAAGGCGGCCGGACCGACAGGGTCGCCGTCGATGCGATAACCCTGGGCACCGATTGCACCGAGGTTGACCGGCGCCGCGTCCGTCTTCCCGAAAATCACGTAGACGCTTCCCGGATCGGTCGCTCCTGGAAGCATGGGGACCGTGACCGCGAGGTCGGCGCGTCCGTCGCCGTTCACGTCGCCGCCGCCCGCGGTACCGACGCCGCGGCCGTCGATCCGGAACCCGCCGGCGCCGAGCCGCCTGAGGTCGACCGTCGACGTTGCCCGCCGTCCGAAGACCACGTAGATCGGCGGCTCGGCATTCTCGTTGTCCCGCCTGAGCGTGCGGACGATCAGGTCGTCTCGCCCGTCGCCATTGACGTCACCCGCCGGCTCGACGGCCAGGCTGCGCGTGTACGTGATCCGGAAGCCATGTCGGCGTCGCAGGCGCGTCCTGAGTGAGGCCGTCGACCTTCGAAGGGGCCCGAAGAGCACGTAAATGTCGCCGCGCCGCACGCCCGCTGCAACGGCCACGTCGGGTCTGCGGTCGCCGTTGACGTCACCGAGCCCGGCGACCGAGTACCCGGCGACGTCGTCGCGCGTGTCGCCGGGGATCTTCACGTCAGCCTGGCGAAGCGAAACGGTCGCGGCCGACGTGGGCGCGATCGACAGCGCCAAGAGTGCACAGGCGATGGCCGAACGGGTCACATGCGGAAGACGCCGAACGTCGTTTCGGGAATAGGCGCGTTCAGCGCGGCCGAGATCCCGAGCGCGAGCACGCGGCGCGTGTCGAGCGGGTCGATGATCCCGTCGTCCCAGAGCCGTGCGGTCGAGTAGTACGGGTTGCCCTCGGCCTCGTACTTGGCACGGATCTCATCCGGGTCGGCGTCCCCGACCATCGTCAGGACGGTCGCCGCCTGCTCGCCGCCCATCACCGAGATGCGCGCATTCGGCCACATCCACAGCTGGCGTGGGGAGTAGGCGCGTCCGGCCATCCCGTAGTTCCCCGCGCCGAACGAGCCGCCGACGATGACCGTGAACTTCGGCACTTCGGCGCAGGCGACGGCGGTGACGAGCTTGGCGCCGTCGCGTGCGATGCCACCAGTCTCGTACTCCTTGCCCACCATGAAGCCCGTGATGTTCTGGAGGAAGACGAGCGGCACCTTGCGTTTGCACGCGAGCTCGATGAAGTGCGCGCCTTTCGCGGCAGACTCGGCGAAGAGAACGCCGTTGTTGGCCAGGATCCCGACCGGAAAGCCCTCGATCCGCCCGAAGCCGCACACGAGCGTCTCGCCGTAGAGCTGCTTGAACTCGTGGAACCGGCTGCCGTCGACGATCCGCGCGATCAGCTCGCGGGGGTCGACCTGCTGGCGGTAGTCGTCGGGGATCAGCCCGTAGAGCTCAGATGGGTCGAGCGCCGGCTCCTCCGGCTGCGCGATGTCCCAGGGCGCCTCCTTGCGGCGGTGCAGGTGTCTGACGATCTCGCGGACGAGCGCGAGCGCGTGCTCGTCGTTCGTCGCGTAGTGGTCGGCCACACCGGACAGGCGCGTATGGACGTCTGCGCCGCCAAGCTCCTCGGCGCTGACCTCCTGGCCCGTCGCCGCCTTCACGAGCGGCGGGCCGCCGATGAAGATCGTGCCCGTCCCCTTGACGATGATCGTCTCGTCGCTCATGGCCGGCACGTAGGCGCCGCCGGCGGTGCACGAGCCCATCACCGAAGCGATCTGCGGGATCCCCTTGGCCGACATGCGCGCCTGGTTGAAGAAGATGCGGCCGAAGTGTTCGCGGTCCGGAAAGACCTCGGCCTGTAGCGGCAGGAAGGCGCCGCCCGAGTCCACGAGGTAGATGCACGGTAGGTGGTTCTGCTCGGCGATCTCCTGGGCGCGGAGGTGCTTCTTGACCGTGATAGGGAAGTACGTGCCGCCTTTGACCGTCGCGTCGTTGGCCACGATCACGCACTCCTGCCCTTCGATCACCCCAATCCCGGTGACGATCCCGGCACCGGGGGCCTGGCTCTCGTACATCTCCCAGGCCGCGAGCGCGGAGAGCTCGAGGAAGGCGGTGTCGGGGTCCACGAGGCGGTCGACCCGCTCGCGAGCGGTCAGCTTCCCGCGCGAGCGGTGCCGGTCGAGGGCCTTCTCCCCGCCGCCCTGAGCGACCTGCGCGGTGCGCTCGCGAAGCTCGGCCACGAGCTCCTCCATGCGACCCCGCCGGCGCTCGAACTCGTCGGATCGCTCGACCTGCGAGGAGAGCACAGCCACACTGTGAGCGTACCGCCGGCGCTCGGTCAACGGTTTCCAGGCCTTACGACGTCGAATCCGTGTGCGAGATCCCTGAAACCGGCGAAATTGCGAACTACGAGGTTGTGGGCGACCGACGGCGGGGCTAGGCTGCGACGCATCGTCCGGTGTCGCAGGTGAGGTCGCTCAGGTCCCGTTACTGGCTGCTGGCCGTTGTCGGCTTCTTGATCGTGGCCGGGGTCATGGTGCCCTTTGTTTTCCTTTCGGGCCGGACGGAGCGCACTGCGCTCGCTGTAGCGATCGTGGCAGCGGCGGCGCTCGTCGCGGGCTGGCTCCTGCGTCGCTTTCGGCGACTCGACAGAGAGCGGGAGGCGGAGCGGCTCCGGATGCAAGAGGACGTGGACCAGGCCGAGCAGAGGTACCGAACGCTGATCGAGGGACTTCCTCTCGTCACATGGATCTACGAAGCCGGGGATCGCAGGGCGACCCGGTACGTGAGCCCACAGGCCGAGGTGATGTTCGGCTACTCGTCTCAGCAATGGGAGTCGGATCCAGACTTGTTTTCAAAGGCGTTGCATCCTGATGACCGTGAGCGCGTATTGGCTGAAGTCGAGCGCGCAGAGAACGGGACACCCTTCGAGCTCGAGTACCGCCTGCTCGCGCAGCACGGCGACGTCGTTTGGATTCACGAAGAAGGCGCGACCGTTCGCGGCGCCGACGGCGAACCACTGTATGGGCGGAGCTTCCTTCTCGACATACGAGCGCGGAAGCGGGTCGACGACGAACGCGACCGCCTGCTCGCCGCCGAAAGGGCGGCTGTCTCGGCCACCGTCGAACGGCAACGCAGGCTCGATCTTCTGAGCGAAGCGGCCGATATCGCAGCCTCGTCGCTCGAGTACAAGAACACGGTCCAGCGGATTGCGGATTTGGTGGTTCGGCACTTCGCCGATTGGTGTGTCGTGGACATCAGCGAGGAAGAAGGCTCGCTCAATCGCCTCGCCGTCGCTCGGGCCGAGGCGCGATGGGGCGCGGGCGGTGTCCCCGACCAGCAGGCGGAGGATGCGGTGTATGGCGTCGTGGACAGCGGGCGACCACAACTCATCCCGGGACTCGATGAAAGCTCCGACGGAAACGAGGCCGCTGGGTTCCTCGGCGGAGTCGAGGCGCAATCCGTCATCTGCGTCCCGCTACGAGCCCGTGAGCGGCGGCTTGGTGCGATCACGGTTGCGCGCATGGAGCCCGGGAACAGGTACCGCGCCGAGGATCTTGCACTTGTCAAAGATCTCGGGGGCCGGATCGCGATGGCAGTCGACCGCGCGCGCCTGTACGCGGAGGTCGAGGAACGAGCCGATGCTGCGCGCGTGCTCGCCCACGTCGCCGACGGCGTCCTGCTGCTCGATCGGGGCGGCGTCGTGCGTCTGTGGAATCCGGCGGCGGAGGCGATCACCGCGATCAACGCCGCGGATGTCGTCGGGCGGTCAGCGGCGCAGGTCATTCCCGGGTGGCCGGAGATCATGGACGCCGTCCCGGTCTCCACGTCACCCGATCCCGTACACGACGAAATCATCGTCCCGATCGACACGCAGATGGGAGAGCGCTGGATCGCGATTTCCGGCGTGCGGTTCTTCGGCGGGACCGTCTATGCCTTTCGCGATCTGACGGAGGTTCGTCGCCTCGAGGAACTCAAGGCCGACTTCATTGCGACTGCCTCCCACGAGCTTCGCACGCCGCTGGCCGCGGTCTACGGTGCCGCCCAGACCCTGCTTCGCCACGACTTCGCCCTCGACGAGGGCGGTCGCGATCGCTTCGTTTCGTTGATTGCGGAGGAGTCCGAGCGCCTGGGCCGGATCGTGAACGAGATTCTCCTGGCGAACCAGCTCGATGCCGGACGGCTCGACCTCGAGTCCGAGGCTTTCGATGCGGCCGAGCTCGTAGAGCGGGTTGTCGAGGCGACCCGGGCGTACGCCCCTCCGGGAATCTCGATCGAGCTCATCGCCCCGGAGCGCTTAGCGCCAGTCGCTGCCGACCGGGACAAGGTCCGGCAGGTGCTCATCAACCTCGTCGAAAACGCGATCAAGTATTCGCCCGACGGAGGACGCGTCCAGATCGGTGTCGAGGCACACGATGAGCACGCCCTCTTCCAGGTCAGGGATGAAGGGCTCGGGATTCCGCCCGATGAGCGGGTGCGCGTATTCGAAAAGTTTTACCGCGTCGATCCGCAGATGACCCGGGGCGTCGGAGGCACGGGCCTCGGTCTCTACATCTGCAACGAGCTCGTGAGCCGAATGGGCGGCCGCATCTGGGTCGAGCCGAACGACGAGCGGGGCTCGACGTTCCTCTTCGAGCTGCCAGTGGCTGAGTCTTCCTCGATTCAGCGACTACCCGCCGACCCGGCCGAAAGCCAGGCAACAACGTCGCCAGCACCAGCGACGAACGCTCAGCGCTAGGAGGTAGCACCGGCGGGCGGCCGCGTCCTACGCACAAGAGCGTTTCTGTCAGGCGCTCTAAGCGGTCCGGGTTGTCGGCGGTATCACGGCGCCGATGAGCCAGAAGAGCGGGATGAAGATCCCGACGATGAACATCACCCAGTGACCTTTTCTCAGCGTCATGAGCCCAAGCGTGAATAGCAAAACCACGTACAAGATGCCGGCGCCGATGCCGATTCCGATTCCCCACCACATGGATGCCTCCTGAATAGGCCTAGGTTTGGACTCGCAACTCTAGTGTGACGTCCGGGCCGGGCACGACCAAATAGGCGCGCAAAAACATGAGGAGGGCCGGCTTCGGCCGGCCCTCCTCTGGGAGTGCTACCGCGCCCGCGCCGTTAGGGCGCCGGAGCGGCTGGTGGCGGTGGTGGGCATAGATCGTCGCCCGAACACAGGCCTCAGTCTGCACTCGTCCTTCCGCCAGGCGCTCCCTCTCGGTCAGGGCTAGCGCGGAATGACTACAACCTGGACGTCGTAGAACTGCGGTGCGGCTTCCGGCGGCGGCTGCACGTCGCCCATGACCTCCTTGATGGCCGGCATCAGCTTCTCGTCACTGAAGCGCTCGAACGCCTCCCGCGACTCCCAGATGTCGTAGACGTACCAACCCCGGTCGCCCTGCCCCGCGCTGTGGAGGATCAGCCCATCGGGCGACTCCTCGGGCCGCATGTCCGTGTGTCCGAACATCTTCTCGCTGACCTGGTCGTAGATCTCCTTGGTGAACATCTCCGCCGTCTGCAGCATCGCAACGGCCATGCTGGCCTCCTTTTCCGTTTTCGCGAAGACGGGATTTTAGGCGGCCGGCAGGCCCCGGATGCTTAGTCGGATGGAGTTCTGCAGCCGCTGGGTTCGACCGGTCGCAGTGACGGCAGCGACTCTCAGCCGCGGCTGAAGAGTGGATCGGTGATCGAGAGCCCGGCGTCGCCTTGGAGTTGGTTGTAGGTGTAGAAGAGGACGAGCGCGCCGCCGGTCAGCGCCATGTTCTTCATGAAGTGCGCCATCTGGTTCGCCTTCATCTGCTCGTCGGTCTCCCGCCAGAACGCGTGCATGAAGAACGCCACCGGGACAAGGAAGGCGACGAGGAGCAAGGCGCCGAGGTCGGCCCAGATCCCGAGGATGACCGAGAGCGCTCCAGCTACCGCCATCAATCCGCTGAACGGCACGAGCAGCTCGGGCGCCGGGACTCGATACATGCGTGCGTACTCGATGCCCTGGCGCGCCTGGAGCAGGTGGACCGTTGACCCCGAGAAGAGGAAGACGAGCGCGAAGATGATCCGCCCGATCAAGAAGAGAACGTCCATGCGGTTCCTCCGTTTCCTCGGCTGTTAATCCGACTGACGTTCACGGGCGGGATTATTCGAGCTCGTCGCGGCGTACGAGGCCGACGAGCCGCCCGTCGGGCGTCGTCACGAGATAGCTGGTCAGGTTCCGCGAGCGCATTCGGTCGAGCAGCGCATCGGTTCCGATGCTGGGGCGCACAGTGCTCGGTCCCGGTGACATCGCCTGCTCGACGGATTCGTCGCTGTCGGAGGCGACCGCCTTGCGCCCAAGCCGGCCGAGCACGACGCGCTGGTCGGTCACGACGATGCACGTGTCCCAGCCCGCGGAGCGGACACGCTCACGCACCTGGGCGAGCGCCTCGCCGAGCGTGCAGGTCGGCACCTCGCGGTGCGCGGCGTCGCCGGCCGCGCGCTCCGGAACGTTTGTCCCCTCACGCGGCAACCCGTACGAGCCCCAGCTCTTCTTGCCAGCGACATAGTCGTAGACTCTGGCGAACCCGATCGCTTCGAGCCGCCACGCGGCTCGCGGGCTCAGGTCTCACTGGTAGTCGTTGCAGTAGACGATTACCGGCCGCTCGCGCTCCAGCTCGCGCGGCGCCCGCTCGTCCAGCTCCTTGAGCGGGATGTTGATCGCCCCGGCGATGTGCTCCTCGCCGAACTCCTTGGCCGGCAGCACCTCGACCAGCTGCGCGCTCTCGTCGGAGATGAGCCGAAGGACCTCGTTGTGATCGATCGACTGGGGCATCGAGCGGTTTGATGCCCGTCCGGTATGAATCGATTCCACCTCTGCAAGCCTGTCTGATGCCGGATGGCGTCCGTTGCCGCTGTCCTAGTAGCGCTCGCGGTCCCGGACCCACTGCTCGAGGTCCTGTCGCAGCTTCATGCGGGCGCGGTGGATTCGGCTCTTGGTTGCCGCCAGCGACAGGCCGAGCATCTCTGCGACCTGTTGGTTCGACCAGCCTTCGATGTCGCGCAGGACGAGCGGCGCGCGAAAGTCGAACGGCAACCTGCGCACGCGATCGAGCAGATACGCCTGCGTTTCCCGTTCTTCGCTTGCCACGTCCGGTGGCGGTGGGTGCGAGGCCGGAGGGCCGTGCTGGTACTCGAGCACTTCGAGCAGCTCTTCGTCGATCGGTTGCGTCTCGATCCGACGCCGGCGCGTCCGCTGCAGCGCCTCGTTCACTGCGATCCGGTACAGCCAGGTGAAGGGGGCGGCATCGCCACGGAAGCGGTCGAGGTTTCGCCAGGCTTGGACGAACGTGTCCTGCGTTGCCTCCTCGATATCCCGCTGATCGGTTAGGAGCCTGCTGAGGAGACCACGGACGCGCCGCTCGAACAGGCGCACGAAGCGTTCGAACGCGGCGATGTCCCCGGCCTGTGCCTGGGTCAGCAGGTCGGTCTCGTCCTCGACCCTCACGCGGCTCGACGCTACATCGAACTGCGCCGCCGACGCATCTAAGCTGTGGAGTGAGCGGGATGGAGATCGCATTGATGAACCGTTTCGTTGCCTCCTGCGCAGAGACGCGGGAGTCGTTGTCCGACTACGTCGACGACGACCTGAGGCCGCGCGAGCGGCGGCGGATTATCGGTCATCTCCTCATGTGCCGCCGCTGCCGGGCCGTACTGCGCTCGCTGAGAGCAACGATCGCCGGCCTCAACGCGATCGGGCCGGCGGAGCCGGCGCCGGACGCGGGCGTCGCCGATTCGGTGATCGCTCGCATTCGCGACGAGCGCGACGACGGCCCCAGTCCTTGAGCCGTCGTCCGACCGTAGGCGTTATCCGGGGCTAAGCGCCAGCTCGACCGCCTCCAGCACGGTCGCGGCTCGCCGCTGAGGTTCGCCGACGGGCAGCGGCCAGCGGCGCTCCAGACGGTCCACCCAGATCGCGTCGAGACCGGCCACGATCGCCCCTGGTCAAGATCGAGCGGATGACCCGGTGCTGATCAACTCATGTCTTCGATGACGAATCGATCTCGCGCTCGCTGCATCCCACGGCTGGGAGTCGGAAAAGCCCCAGCCAAGCGCCGGGGCGGAAGAGGAGGTTCCAATTGAAGACGCGACTCGCGATTCTGATTACGGGGCTAGCGCTCGCCGCTGCCGCGCCCGCCCTGGCCGGCGGCTCGGAGATCGGCACGAGCCCCGTCTTTTCGATCGGCCCCGGACACACGTTCATCGATTTCGTGCCGGGAGCGACGTCGACGCTTGTGCGGACGTCGAACGGGATCAGCGTCTCGCTGCAGACGTCTGGGCTGCCCGCCGGCCACGCGGTCACGGTCTGGGCGCTGATCTTCAACAACCCGAGCGCGTGTGGCGCGGGCGGCTGTGATGAAACGCGCGGCGACTTAGGGCTCCCTGCAGTTCAGGGATCGCTCCAGCGGGTCACTGGTCACGTGGTCGGCACCGAGAGCAGCTTCGCCGGCCACCTCGGCATCGGCGAGGCCTCGCAGACGGCCTTCGGGCCCGGGCTGCTGGATCCATACGGAGCGCAGATCAACCTGATCGTGCGCGAGCACGGCGTCGCGGCATCTGGCGAGCTGCTCCTTCAGCAGTTCCACAACCCGTCGCCGAGGTTCTGCAACGTCGCCTGCTCGGATATCCAGAAGTCGGTGCACCTTCCACACGCGTAACTCTGAAGAGGCGGGGCCCGGACGGGTCGTCCGGGCCCCGCGCGTGCGGTTCCTAACCGCGATCTTCTTGTCGGCGCTCTTCAGCCTTCGCGGCACGCTCGGCCTCGCCGAACTTATCGACGATGAGGAACCTGGGCGTCCGCTTCACGACGTGTTCGATCCGCTCGTCCTCGTGCCCC
>JBKPHH010000002.1:0-38150 GCA_046729795.1 Actinomycetota bacterium
TCGTCGCCCATTCGCGCCATCAACTCGAAGCCGAGCACATCTCGATAGAAGGCGAGTGCGCGGTCGATGTCGGAGACCTTTAGGTGGACGTGGCCGATGTCCGCGCCCGGATCTATCGACTCGCTCATGAGCCGCAAGCTACCGCGTGAGGAGCGTGAGGGGGCGCCCTTCACGCCCCCCCTCACCCGACGTCTTTGACTACCACCAGGGGAGTCCGGCGTTCAGCGCCGCGGCTGCGACGCTGACCACACCGACGACGAGCATGCTGAGACGAAACCGCATGGTTTACCTCCTTTCCCCCATTCGAGTGGGCTGTCCGCGAGAGGCAGTGGCGATAAAAAATCGTCGGCGGCAACTATTGTCAAGAGGCGGTTTACGTTTGACTGCTCGTTCTCGTCAGGGAAAGATGCTGTGAGCGTGGGCTCATCCCGGGAGAGGGAATCGATCGGCGAGCGGCTGCGACGGCTTCGGCTGGAACGTGGTCTATCGCAACGCGAGCTTTCCGCGCCGGGGATCTCGTACGCGTACATCTCGCGGATCGAGGCAGGCGCACGAAAGCCCTCGGTCAAGGCGCTGCGACTGCTGGCGCGGAAGCTCGGCATCTCAGCGGATTACCTCGAGACCGGCTCCGAGATCCGTGACGTCGAGGAGCGCGAACTCCGTCTCGCCGACGCGGAGCTGCGGATCCGGCTTGGCAATGACGAGGCAGAGGCCGCCGAAGCGCTCCGGTCGCTGCTCGACGAGTCGATCGACGACGGCGATAGCGGCGGCGCCCGGCGCGCGCGAATCGCCCTCGGCTTCGCGGCTGCTCGCCGCGGGGACCACGCCGAGACGGTCAAGTGGCTCGAGGACGCGCTGCGGGATCTGCCGCCGTCGGTCGTCTCGCAGCCCGACATCTACTCGACGCTCGGACGCGCGTACGCCGCGATCGGGCAACCGGAGCGCGCGGTCGAGCTCTTCGAGCGCTGCCTCGACGACGTTCGCGATCACCTGCCGCACGACACACCTGTCCACGCCCGGTTCGCCACGGAGCTGAGCTACGCGCTGAGCGACATGGGCGACCTCGAGCGTGCGCACGCAGTGCTCGAGGACGCACTCGAGAGCTCGCACGAGCTTGCCGACCCGTACACACGCGTCCGGCTCTGCTGGTCTCTTGGCCGCCTCGCCGCCCATCAGGGGAACCCGACCTTCGCGCTCGACTGCTTCCGCCGTGCGGTCGCGCTGCTCGAGGCCACCGAGGACACGATCCACCTCGCGCGCACGCACGTGAGCTGCGCATGGACGTTGATCACCGCCGGCCGCGCCGCCGAGGCGGGGCCGCATCTCGAGTCGGCGGAGCAGTTGTTCGGGAGCAACCCCGATCCGCTCGACCGCGCGTACCTTCGGACTGAGCAGGCGCGGCACGCCGCTCGCACCGGCAACGGCGCCCAGGCGATCAAGCACGCCGAGGAAGCGCTCGCCATCCTCGGCGACGCCGATCCGGGCGAGCAAGGAAGCGCGTGGTGGGCTCTCGCCGAAGGGCTCGCGCTCCAGGGAAACAACGAGCGCGCGAACGACGCCTATCAGCTCGCGACCGAGCTGCTCGAGCATCACGGTCAGCGGCGCGCTGCGTCCGAGGCCCTGCGCTCGTGGGCCAGGCTCCTTCGCCAGACCGGGCGCGACGCCGAAGCGGTGGACGTAGAGAAGCGGGCCGAGACCCTCGCGGCGGAACCGGTCGCTGCGCGGGCGACGTGATCGCGGCCAAACTCCGGCCCCACGGTCCCTACTCCCTCCGACTCTCGACCCGTCTCGCAGGTGACGCAACCCGGACCGTTCGCGGCGGCTGTGTGACGGCGGCGGTCGAGGTCGACGGTCGGCTCGAGCGCACCGAGGCCTTCCAGCGGCCGGACGGCGTCATCTGTATCCGGGCAGAGAGCGAGGGCGCCGTGGAGCGGATGCGCTTCGCGCTCGCGATTGACGACGACCACAGCGAGTTCCTGGCCCGCTTCGCCGGCGATCCGTTGATCAGCCGCGCCACGCTCGTGCTTCGCGGGCTTCGTCCTCCCCGCGTCCTCACCGTCGCCCACGCACTCCTGCGCGCCGTGTGCGGCCAGCTGATCACGGCGCGGCGCGCGCGCGAGATCGAGCGGACAATCGTCCGTGGCGCAACGCCGAATCTGGAAGGAAGCTGGTTGCACGCACCGCCGAGCGCGCAGGCGCTCTGCGCCTTCTCGTCCGCCCAGCTTCGCTCGCTCGGTCTCGGCACGCGACGGGCCAACGCGCTCATTCGCCTCTGCCGGTCCGTCGATCTCGAAAAGCTGCGAGGCTTGCCTACCGAGGCTGCCGCGCAGCGGCTCGAACGCGAGCGCGGTCTCGGTCCCTGGTCGGTCGGCGTCGTCTGCCTGCAGGGGCTCGGGCGCACCGAGCGCGGGCTCGTCGGCGACCTCGGTCTCGTGAAGCTCCTCTCGACGATGCGCGGACGAAGAGTCGAGGGGTGGGAGACCGCCGAGCTGCTCGAGCCCTACGGAGAGTGGGCAGGCCTCGCGAGCGTGTACCTGCTCGCCGGTTGGGGGCGCGGGCTCGTCCCGGTCCAGCGACGCCTCGCCGCTTAAGGCTTGCCGCTTAAAGTTCCGCCATGGCACTCGACCCGCGACGCGTCGCGATCCTCGGCGCCGGGACCATCGGCGAGGCGCTCCTCGCCGGCTTCCTGAGCGGCGGCTGGCGCAAGCCGGGCGAGCTTGTCGCCACCGGACGTCGCGAGGAGCGGTTGGAGGAGCTGCGCGAGCGCTACGGGGTCGAGGCCACGCTCTCGAACGCAGACGCTGTGGCCGGGGCGGCGCTCGTGATCATCGCGGTCAAGCCGCAGGACTTCGAGGGGTTGATCGGGGAGGTGGCGCCGCTGCTCTCCTCCGAGCAGATGGTGCTCTCGATCGCGGCGGCGATTCCGACGGCGACGATCGAGAATCATCTCGCCGAGCCGGTCCCCGTCGCCCGGGCGATGCCGAACACGCCGTCGGTCGTGCACGAGGGGATCGCCGGCCTCTGCGCGGGAGCGCATGCCGACGACGCCCATCTCGCCCTTGCCGAGGAGGCGCTCGAGCACCTCGGAGCCGTCGTGCGCGTCCCTGAGCCGTACATGGATGCGGTGACGGCCGTGTCCGGTTCCGGTCCGGCCTATTTCGCGCTGCTGGCCGAGGCGATGATCGAGGCCGGCATCCTGCTCGGGCTCGGGCGCGAGGTCTCGACGCAGCTCGTCGTCCAGACAATGCTCGGCACGGCGAAGCTCCTCCGCGACGAGGAGATCCACCCCGTCGAGCTGCGCGAGAAGGTGACGTCGCCGGGCGGGACGACGATCCGCGCGATCCGCGAGCTCGAGAACGCCGGCGTGCGCGCTGCGTTCCTCAACGCGATCCAGGCGGCGATGGAGCGCTCGCGCGAGCTCGCCCGCGGGGAGCCGTGACCATTCGCGACGCCGAGGAGATCGTCGCGGAGGACGAGGAGGGCGCCACGCGGGTCGTCGCCGAGCTGCTGGCGGAAGCCGCCCGCGCCGACAAAGCGATCGTGCTCACGGGCGGCTCTACACCCGGACGAGCGTACGAGCTCGCGGCGGAGCTCGAAGCCGACTGGGAGGGCGCATCGGCATGGTGGGGAGACGAGCGCTGTGTGCCGCCGGACGACGAGCTGTCGAACTACGGCCTGGCGCGCCGAACGCTGCTCGAGCGGCTCGTTCGCCTTCCGGCCGTACACCGGATCCAGGGCGAGCTCGAGCCCGCGACGGCCGCGGAGCTCTACGAGCGGGAGCTCACAGGCGTCACTCTGGACTTCCTCCTGCTCGGGATCGGCCCGGACGGGCATACGGCTTCGCTCTTCCCGAACGCGCCCGCGCTCGAGGAGCGGGAGCGTCTCGTCGCCGCGGCCGAGCCCAAGCTCGAGCCGTATGTGGAGCGCGTCACGCTGACCGTGCCCGCGCTGCGAGCGGCGCGCGAGATCGTCTTCCTCGTCACCGGAGAGCAGAAGGCCGAGGCGGCCGAGCGCGCGTTCGCAGGCGATCCCGACCCGGGCACCCCCGCGAGCCTCGTTCGATCGGACTACGGCGCGACACGGGTCGTCCTCGACCGGGCAGCGGCGTCGAGGTTGTTAGACTAGACAACAGCGGCCCAATCTGTATATATACGGCAGGCGTGTCAACCGCCGCCGCACCTCCCTTGCGAGACGTCCTCACAGTCGATCGTCCCGAACAGCTCAAGGCGCTGGGACATCCGCTGCGCCTACGTGTGCTCGAGATGCTCGGCGCCGGCGAACACGAGAAGCTGACGAACCGCGAGCTCGCGAAGCGGCTCGCCGTCGATCCCGGACACCTGCACTTCCACGTCCGCATGCTCCTGCGGGCCGGATTGATCGAACTCGCCGACGGAGGGCGCGGCCGAGAGAAGCCGTATCAGGCGGTCGCGCGCACGGTTCGCGTCGCGCCGGAGCTGATCGCCACCGGGCAGGCGACCGATCTCCGCGCGGCGATGCTCGCCGAGGTCGAGCGCGGGTGGGACAGGTACGGCGCCGAAGGACGGTTCCGGAGCGCTCAGGTAACGGCGCGGATCACACCCGAGCAGGCGCTCGAGCTGATCACCGAGCTCGTCGAGAGGGCGCGCGACTCAGAGGACGAGTCGGTCGAGCCGCTCGTGCTCACGACCGTCTTCCACCCGCAGACCGAGCATTCCTAGGGTAGGAGGCCCGAGAAGAGCTCGGCGCTGAGGCCGCGGCGCTCCGCCAGGGCTTGGAGCACGATCACGGTGTCGGCGACCGGGATCTCCTCGAGATATTCGTCTCGGGTTTCGAAAGATTCGAGCACGGCCTCGACCGCCTCGGTGTAGCCGACGACGTCGCCCGCGGCGATGAACGCGAGGGCGTCCGCCACCGAGTGCGGAAAGTCGTCGCGCGTGCGAATCGCATCGGCGCAGACTCGGGCGTGTTCGTCGTCGCCGAGGGTGAGCAGCGCGAGCGCTGCGGCGTACTTCCCGATCGGCGAGGCCGCCTCCCCGGCGCCAGCGTCGAGCGCCCACCGGGCCTCCTGCGCGGCCGCGTCCCAATCGCCGGCGAGGATCCGCGCCTTCAACGCGCCGATCGGACGACCCCAACTGTCGGGCGGCGCGTCCGCGAAGCTCTCGCGGTAGCGCTCGGCAGCGCGGGCGAACCATTCCGCGGCCTCCTCCCTCTCGCCGGCCATCAGCAGTGCGAGTCCCGCACCGCCGGCGGCGTTGCCCATCCGCGTCAGCTGACGCTGGCGCTGGTCGGGGTCATCGGGCAGACGCGACTGTCCATCCGCATAGCGCGCCCGCTCGCGCTCGACGTGCTTGCGCCAATCCACCTCGGGCACGACGCGAGTATGGCAGCGTGACCCCGATGGAAACCGTTTTCCACGGCATTCCGATCACGACCGCGCCTGGGCGGGTCTTCACTCCGCGTCCGGCGACCGAGTCACTCGTCGACGCCGCGCTCGGGCGGCTCGACAGCAAGCCGCTGCGCGTTGTCGACGTCGGCACGGGAACCGGCGCCGTGGCGATCGCAATCGCGCGGCTTGCTCCCGCGGCCGAGGTTTGGGCGACCGACATCAATCCCGACGCGGTCGCGCTCGCGCGCGAGAACGTCGAGCGGCAAGGGCTGGACGATCGCGTGCACGTGCTCGAAGGGAACCTGCTCGAGCCGGTGCCGGTGTCGGTCGATCTCGTCGTCGCCAACCTGCCGTACCTGTCCGAAGAGACGAAGGACCGGCCCGAGCATGCGCAGTACAACGATGAGCCCGAGAGCGCGATCTACGCGCCCGGCGACGGCCTCGGGCCTTATCGGGAGCTGCTTTCGCTCTGCGAGACCGGCCGCCTCGTCGAAGGCGGGTTCGTCTTCCTCCAGTACCACGGAAAGGTCTTCGCCGCGGACTGCTGGCAGCTCCGCGAGCTGCGGGAGCGGCTCGAGCAGGCGAACCCCGCTACCGGCTAGTTAACCTCGCACCGTGGGCCGGGAGTTGCGAGAAGTCGTGTACGTCGACGGCCTGCGGACCGCTTTCGGTCGCGCAGGGCCGAAGGGGATCTTCTGGCGGACAAGGGCGGACGACATGGCGGTCAAGGTCGTCCGCGAGCTGCTCCGGCGGAATCCGGAGGTGCCTGTGGAGCGGATCGGCGACGTGATCATGGCGGCGACGGCGCAGGTCGGAGACCAGGGGCTGACGCTCGGCCGCGACGTGGCGCTGCTCGCCGGGCTGCCGCAGACCGTCCCGGGCTTCGCGCTCGACCGGATGTGCGCGGGGGCGCTGACCGCGGTCACGACGGGCGCAGGTGAGATCGCGATGGGCGCAGCCGATGTCGTGCTTGCCGGCGGCGTCGAGCACATGGGCCACCACCCGATGGCGGACGAGGTCGACTTCAATCCGCGCTTCGTCGCCGAGCGGCTGATCGACCCTTCCGCGGCAACGATGGGCGCGACGGCGGAGAACCTCCACGACCGGTTCCCGCAGATCACGCGGGAGGACGCAGACCGGTACGCGGTCGAGTCCCATCACCGGCTGGCGGCGGCCTGGCAGAACGGCGTCATGAACGAGACGGTCGTCCCGATGACGGTCTTCTCCGACGACGGATGGAAGGAGGCCGACCGGGACGAGTTCCTGCGGCCGGACACGTCAATGGACGCGATCGCCGACCTCCCCGCGCCGTTCCGGGCCGGCGGCCGCGTGACCGCGGGAAACTCGGCGGGACTGACCGACGGCGCAACGGCCTGCCTGCTGGCCTCGGCGCAGGCCGCCGACGAGCTCGGCCTCGAGCCGAGGATGCGCCTCGTTGGGTTCGCATTCGCGGGGGTCGAGCCGGAACTGATGGGGATCGGCCCGATTCCGGCCACGCAGAAAGTGCTCGAGCAGACCGGCCTTTCGCTCGACGACATCGGCCTGATCGAGTTGAACGAGCCCTTCGCCGTGCAGGTGCTCACTTGGTGCGACGGGATGGGCGTCGATCCGGACGACGATCGGCTTAATCCGTACGGCGGCGCGATCGCCTGCGGTCATCCGCTCGCGGCGACGGGCGTTCGGCTGCTGGCTCAGCTGGCGTACGGCTTCCGGGAGCGCCCGGACGTCCACTACGGGCTGACCGGGCTCTGTGTCGGCCTCGGGATGGGCGCGGCGTTGGTCTGGGAGAACCTTGCCGGAGACTGAGTTCAAGCTCGCCCGGGCAGGCGACGTCGCGCTGCTCACGATCGACAACGCCGAGGATCACACGAAGCCGACCTTCCTGGGCGAAGCCGCTCTCGCCTCGCTCGATCGGGCGCTGACCGAGCTCGAACGCGGTTCCTACGAGGCGCTGGTGATCACGGGGAAGCCGTTCGTCTTCTGCGCGGGCGCCGACATCAATCAGTTCGCGGGCGCGACGGCCGAGCTCGCTCGCGAGGGAAGCCGAGTCGGCCACGAGCTGTTCGGCCGGATTGCGGCGCTGCCGTTCCCGACCGTCGCGGCGATCAACGGCGCCTGCCTCGGCGGCGGCGTCGAGCTCGCGCTGCACTGCGACGCGAGGACGATCTCGTCGTCCGTCCGCCACTTCGCGTGCCCAGAGTGCTTCCTCGGGATCATTCCGGCCTGGGGCGGCACCCAGCTCGTCCCGCGGCTCGTCGGTGTCGAGACGGCGGTCAAGTTCGTGGTGGCGAACCCCATGCGCCAGAACCGGATGCTGAAGGGTCCCGAAGCTTTCGAGCTCGGCTTCGCCGACCGCCTCTTCGACCCGGTCGAATTTCTTGACGAATCGCTCGCCTTTGCAACAGAACTGCAACAAAACAGCACCAGCCTCGAAGGGAGGGTCAGACCCTCCTTTACAAACGAACGTTTCCGTGACGTTTTCGAGAAGGCGCGGCGGCGACTCGATGATCAGGTGCACGGCGCCGCGCCCGCTCCCTACCGGGCGCTCGACCTGATCGAAGGCGCCTGCTCGGGCTGGTCGATCGACGAGGGCTATCTCGCCGAGGAGGACGCGGTCTCGGAGCTGCTGCCGAGCCGGCAGGCGCAGGCGTCCGTCTATGCCTTCGACCTGGTCGAACGGCGCGCCAAGAAACCGCCGCCGCTCGCCGCCGAGCCTGGCCGGGTGAAGAGGGTCGGGATCGTCGGCGCCGGCCTGATGGCGACGCAGCTGGCGACGCTCTTCCTCAAGCGGTTCGAGGTGCCGATCGTCATCCGCGATCTCGACGAGGAGATCGTCGAGCGCGCGCTGACTGCGATCCGTTCCGACATCGCCGAGCGCCCGCGCGGCGCGTTCCTCGGCTCGATCGTCACCGGCTCGACCTCCTACGACGGCTTCGCCGACTGCGACCTCGTGCTCGAGGCCGTGGTCGAGGAGCTGCCGGTGAAGCAGCAGGTCTTCGGCGAGCTACGCGAGCTCACAGGTCCCGACTGCATCCTCGCCACGAACACGTCGTCGCTCTCGGTCGCCGAGATGGGCGCGGACGTGGGCCTGCACTTCTTCAATCCGGTCGCGGTGCTGCCGCTCGTCGAGCTCGTGCGCACGGACGAGACCGGCGACGTGACGCTCGCGACGGCCTGGGACGTCTGCCAGAAGCTCCGCAAGCGGCCCGTGATCGTTCGGGACGCGCCCGCATTCGTCGTCAACCGCGTGCTGACGCGGATGATGGTCGCGGTGCTCGATGCGCTCGAGCACGGCAACACGGTGGAGGAGACGGATGAGGCGGTGCTGCGGCTCGGCTTGCCGATGGCGCCCTCGATCCTCGTCCAGCTCGTCGGCCCGCGCGTCGCCCTGCACGTGCTCGAGACCCTCCACGACGCCTATCCGGACCGCTTCCCGCTCTCGCAGACGCTCGCGAACTACGCCGAGGGAAGCGAGGAGATCGCCGTCCAGGAGCACGCGCCCCGTTCCGCCGAACAGATCCTCGAATCCGTGCTCGAGGCGGTCGCGGACGAGATCCGCCGCCTGCTCGACGAGGGGGTCGTCCCGGAGGCGAAGGACGTCGACACGGCACTCCTTCTCGGCGCCGGCTGGCCCTTCTTCCTCGGCGGAATCACGAGGTACCTCGACCAGACCGGCGTCTCGGAGCGTATGTTTGGCCGCCCGCTTGCAGACGTCGGCGCGGGGACACCGGCATGAGAGACGACTGGCGCATCCGGATCGAGCTCGAGGAGGAGCATGCGCATGGGTTCCTGGAGCGGCTGGGGCTCGACCTCGGATCGGATGCTCGCGAGCTGGCGCGGGAGCTCGAAGGCCACCGCCTTCCGGTCTCTCGCGACGGCAACGAGCTGTTCATCTACTCCGAGTCGCGTGAGCAAGCCGAGCGGGCACGGGCGATCGTTCAGGCGGAGCTCGCGGAGCAGGGACTGACGGCCCACGTGTCGGAGCCCGAGCGCTGGCTTGCCGACGAGGAGCACTGGTCGGACGAGCCGCCGGAGCCGGGTTTCGAGGAGGAGATCCTCGCCCGTGGCTACGCGCCTTGGGAAGTACGTGTCGAGTGCGCATCGCATCACGAGGCGGAGGAGCTTTCCGACCGGCTCGAGGCTGAGGGTCTCCGAGTCGTGCGCCGCTACACCTACGTGCTCGTGGGCACGGCCTCGGAAGAGGAGGCACGCGACCTCGCGCGCCGACTGCACGGTGAAGTGGAGGCTGGTGGCGAGGCCGTCTGGGAAGTCCTGCCGCAGAATCCCTTCGCGGTTTTCGGCGGTCTCGGGGGCTAACGAAACCCTTTCGCCGCGTTCTGGGCGAGCGCGACCCGCGACGACATCGGCGCCGGCATCGACGGGGCGCTCGGCGCACTCCTCGTCATGGTGCTGTTCGTCCTCGTCGCGATCTGGGCGCTCGGACGCGCCACGATCTACCGAATCTGGCCCGACCTGCGCGACTACTAGGACCGTTTCGGCCCTTCCGTCTGCGCCGGAGAATCGGGTATGCTGCGTGTGGCGACGCTCGCTGGGGACTACACGCGAGCGCCACAACATCTCCTAGAAACACCTGCAGCACCGGAGTGTGCTGCATCGATGCAGGAAACCACCGAGCACCCGACTGTTACGTCGGAGGTAACGGACGGCCTCAGCGCCGACGCCCTCCGCGCCGAAGCCTGGGCAGGCGAGCCATTCCTCCACCGGGACGAAGACCCGGCGGTCGTGCTTGCCCCCGAGACGGCGCGGCGCCGTGCGTTGGACGACGCCTTGGCGGAGATCGACACCGGCGCCGACGAGCCATCGTACGAGTGGAAGCGGCGCTACGCGCTCATGCTCGGGCTCGAGCGGGTTCTGTCGGAACGGCCTCCGAAGCTCGCGTCCGGGACGGAGCTGCGCCGCCACCAGATCGACGCGCTCGCCGGGATGCTGACCGAGCTGATCGCCGCGGTCCAGGCCGAGCCTGACCTGAACGGGAACGGCAACGGCACGGCCGAGGCGACCGAAGCCGAAGAGGAAGAGGACGAAGACGAGCTCGGGATCCGATTCGAGACCAACGGCGTCGAGTTTCCGGAGCCGTCGGCGGAGAACGATCCCGGAGCCGTGCGGCGGTACCGCTTCCGCCATCCCACGGCGTCCGGCAAGACGATCGCCGCCGCAGGCTTCGTCGAGGCCGCGCGGACGCTCGGCGTCCTGATTCTCACGCACCGCCGTCTGCTCGTCACGCAGTTCCACCGCGAGCTGACGGCCGAGGGTTACGGCGAACGCTTCACCGACGCGATCACAAAGGGGCAGACGCCTCCGCGCAAGAACCCGGTCACCGTCCAGACGTACGCGTGGTTCGCCCGCCACTTCGACGACATCGACCGCGAGGCGTACCAGCTCGTGATCTGCGACGAGGCCCACACGGCGCTCGGCGAGAAGACGAGCCGTGCGATCCGCAGGTACCACGAGCCCATCTACATCGGGATGACGGCGACGGAGCAGCTGATCGCAAAGCAGGTCTCCGACGTCTTTCCCGCTTCGGTCGACGAGCTGCCGCTGGGCGACGCAGCGCGCCGTGGCTTGATCGCGCCGCTCCGCAGCCTCCGCGTCCCGCCGGTCGCCGCGATCAACAACGTGCCGATCGTCGGCGGCGACTTCGAGGAGCGGGCCCTGGCCGCCGTGCTCGACCACAAGGCGCTCAACCAGGCCGCCGCCAGCCTGTACCGCGACCGCTTCGATCAGGCGCCCGGAATCGTCTACGCCGCCGGCGTCGACCACGCGTACAACCTTGCGAAGGAATTCCGTGCGGCAGGTCTCAGGGCGGAGGCCGTATCGGGCCGCACACCACCGGTGCAGCTGGCCGAGACGCTCGCGGCCTACGAGCGTGGCGAGATCGACGTCCTCCTGAACGCGATGATCCTCGCCGAGGGCTGGAACTCACCCCGCGCGACCGTGTGCATGCATCTCGCCCCGACGGCGAGCCGGCGCGTGTACCAGCAGCGGATCGGCCGAATCATGCGCACCCACCCGCGCAAGGAGGCCGGCATCGTCGTCGACTTCGTCCCGAAGGGAGCGCCGCACAACGAGCGCGTGATCACGATTCACTCGCTGCTCGACGCCGACTTCTACCGCGAGGGCGCCCGCGTCACCCCTGCTCCGCGACGTCGACAGCAGCGGCGCGCGCGCAGAAAGCTTTCTCCGGCTCCGTGGCTCGTTCCGGTCACCCCCGACGTCAAGCGCCGCCTGAACGTGATCACCCGCGAGTGGCAGCGGGTCGACCCGCGCTTCCTGGACGAGGACGAGCAGCGGTACTGGGCGACGATCGCGGGCCGGAACATCCGCTACGACGAACGGGTCGAGTTCGCGAAGAAGTTCACCGAAGCCGGCGCGAGCAAAGCGGCTCTGGAGCAATTCCTCTTCACCTGCGCGGCCGAGAACCCGAACCGGCGCTTGCGCCTGACCGCGCTCGCCGACCGCGTGGCGATGACCGTCGACCGCGCCAGCTTCGACGATCTGGTCACCCTCGTCACCCAGGCTCCGACCTGGGAGAAGGACCGCGCTCAGGGCGTGCGCATCCTGCTGCGGGCCATCGGCGAGGGCAAGCCGGATGCACCGGATCAGATCCTCTGGCGCTGGACGTGGCGCCTCGCCCGTGCGGTCCGGAAGACCCTCGACCGCAAGGCGAGCTCCGAGTTCCCCGAGGCGAAGCGGCTGCTCGGCGCCCTCGCGAACTCCCGCGGCCACCGGCACGAGGAGAACGCCGCGAAGCTCGTCAACGCGGGGTTGGACCAGCCGCCCCACGTCGCCGCGGCTTTGCTCGCCTCTGCGGAGGCCTACACGCCGCGGGCCACGAACCTGCTCGAGGCCGCCCGCGAGCGAATCGGAACGGTCAACGAGGTCGCGGCAGCGCTCGCGGAGAACCTGCCGGCGCCGAAGCTCCCGAGCGGCCGCAGGCGCCGCCGGCGGCGCAGGAAGAAGAAGCCCGGACAGGCGCAGGGCGGGCAGCAACCTCAGGCCGAGAGCTCGAACCAGGACGGCAAGCCCAAGCCGGACGCCAAGCCCGCGCCGAAAACCGCCGAAGCGGCAGCGCCCGAATAGCTCAGAGAGATGGTCGTCCTGCTCGGCATCGCGTTCCTGGCAGGCGTGATCACGGCGATCTCGCCGTGCGTGCTGCCTGTGCTCCCGATCGTGCTCGCCGGCGGCGCGAGCGGCGGACGCCGGAAGCCGTACGCGATCATCGCCGGCCTGCTGGTCAGCTTCACCGCGTCGATCCTGCTCGTCACGTGGTTGCTGGACCAGCTCGGCCTGCGCAAGGACCTCCTTCGCGACATCTCGATCGCGCTCCTGTTCGTTATCGCTGCCTCGCTGCTGTTCCCGCAGGTGGGGGCACTGATCGAGCGTCCGCTCGCGCGGCTGTCGCGCCGGCCGGGCGGCGACCTCGGCGGCGGCTTTGTGCTCGGGCTCGCGCTCGGCCTCGTGTTCGTCCCGTGCGGCGGGCCGATCCTCGCCTACGTGAGCACGAACGCCGCGAGCCTCGACCTGGGCGCGAAGACCGTTCTGCTGACGATCGCGTACGCGTTCGGTGCTTCGGTCGTTCTGCTTGCCATCGCGATCGGCGGTCGCGCCGCGGCCGAGCGGTTTCGCATCCCCAGGCTTCGGCAGATCCTCGGCGTCGTCGTGGCCGGAGCGGCGCTCTTGATCGTCTTCGATGTCGACAAGACCCTGCAGACGAAGCTGAGCGACTACACCGACTTCCTGCAGAGCCACACTGAGAAGACGGCCTACGCCCAGCGGCAACTCGGCGGCGGCAAGGGACGCGCCGGCCGGTTCCAGGGAATCAGCGAGTGGCTCAACACCCCGGGCGGAAAGGGACTGACCCAGAGCGACCTGCGTGGCAAGGTCGTGCTCGTCGACTTCTGGACCTATTCGTGCATCAATTGCCTGCGGACGCTGCCGCACCTGCGCGCCTGGGACGCGACGTACCGCCCGAAGGGGCTCGTGATCGTCGGCGTCCATACGCCCGAGTTCGCCTTCGAGCACGAGGTCTCGAACGTCCGCAAGGCGACGAGGAAGCTCCGCATCCGCTACCCCGTCGCGATCGACAACGACTACAAGACCTGGGAGGCGTTCAACAATCAATACTGGCCCGCGGAGTACCTCTTCGACCGAAGCGGCAAGCTGCGGAACCAGCACTTCGGCGAAGGCGAGTACGACAAGACCGAGGGCTTGATCCGGGAGCTGCTCGCCGAGCCAGCCGGCGCGCTGCCCGTCGCGTCACGTCTCGTCGACCCGACCCCGAAGCACCTGGCGACGCCGGAGACGTATCTCGGCTACGAGCGCGGGCTCGACCGCTATGTGGGCACCCGGATCTACCCGGACATCTCGCGCCGCTATGCGATGCCCAGCCAGCTCGGCCAAAGCGAGTTCGGCTACGGCGGCGAGTGGAAGGTCGGGCAAGAGCGGATCGTGTCCGGAGACGACGCCCGGCTGCGGCTGCGTTTCATCGCGCAGAACGTGTTCCTCGTGCTCGGCGGCCACGGGTCGGTCCAGGTGCTCCTCGACGGAAAGCGTCTGCGGACGGTGCCGGTCGGAGGGCTGGACCGGCTCTACACGCTGCTGCGCGCGCCGACCGTGATCACCGGACTGCTGGAGCTTCGCTTCTCGCCCGGGATATCGGCCTACGCCTTTACGTTCGGGTAGCGGTTACTGGTCGCGGGGGCCGGACTCGCCGTTGCCGCTCTCGCGCTCACGCAGATACTTCGTGAGCTCGGCGGCCAGCGCGTCGCCCGACGGAAGATCCTCGGCCTCGATCGTGTCGGCTCGCTGCTCGAGCTCCTCCACGTACGAAGCCGTCTCGGGATCGGACGCGACGGCCTCGCTGACCTGCTCCTCGTAGGTTTCCGCCGCACGCTCGAGCTCCGAGGTGTCGAGCTCGAAGCCCAGCAGGTCGGAGAGCCGTTCGCAGAGCGACAACGCCGCGCGCGGGCTCGGCGTCAGCGAGACGTAGTGCGGAACGGCGGCCCACAGGCTCGCCGACGGAAGCTCGGCCGTCCGGAAGGCGTCGTGCAGGACGCCGACGATGCCGGTCGGACCCTCGTAGCGAGAAGTGGTGAGACCGAGCTTCTGGACCAGCTCCTCGTCGCTCGCGCTGCCCGTGACCGGGGATGTGCGTGTGTGCGGAACGTCCGCAAGTAGGGCGCCCAGCGTGATCACGAGCTCGACGCCGAGATCCTTCGCCAGCCCCGCGACGAGGCTCGCGAAGGTGCGCCAGCGCAGGTTGGGCTCGATCCCCAGCAGGAGCACCGCGTCCCGATCCAGCCCGTCCGGCCGGCAATGGTAGAAGCTCGTCTCCGGCCAGTCGATCCTGCGGGTGACGCCCTCGACGAGGGAGACGTGCGGCCGGGTGACCTGGAAATCGAAAAAGCCCTCGGGCTCGATCTCCGCGAACCGCTGCGCGCCCCAGGCTCGCGCGAGGAACCCGGCAGCGAGTGATGCGGCCTGCGCGCCGTCGTTCCAGCCGCGGAACGCCGCGATCATGACCGCGCTGGTCAGCTCCGGCCGGCGCGATATCTGCAGTTCGTTTTCAGCCATTTCGGTCAGTGTAGGCGCGGCTCGGCACCAGGGTCGATGGAGGTCGGAAAAACAGATAGACGAGCCCGACCGTGGCCGACCAGACGGCGCTCGCAAGCACGACGTGGACGAGCACGAGCCACCACGGCAGGTGCGTCCAGTACTGCGTCTCACCAACCGCGACCTGCAGGAGCAGCAGCCCGGCGACCACCAGCGAGGCACCCAGAAGCTGCGACGCCTGGGCTCGGTTGGCCGCGAGGTAGCCGATCACGAGCACGAGGCCGACGATGAAGACTCCGACCCCGACGGCGTGGATGTAGACGAGCGGCTCGAGACGCCAGAGGCGATCCACGTCCGAAACGTCGCCTCCGCCCGAGTGCGGCCCGCCCGCAGTCGCAAAGGAACCGCCGAAGACGGCGCCGAAGCATGCGGCCGCGAGGATCAACCCGAGCATCCGCAGCTCTGCCGGCACCACCGGAGGCGAGTGTCCGCGCAGGAGGCCGTAGGCCTCGAGCACGACGACGACCGCCCCTCCCAGTAGGACGATCGAGAGGAGGAGGTGCGCCATCACGATCGGCCATTCGAGGTCGCTGGCCACGGCAAGCAGTCCGAGCGGAGCCTGCAGCAGCGTCCCCACGAACACGGCACCGGCGAGCCGCACCGTCCACCGCGGCAGCCCGGGCGTCCTGCGGGCGGCGAGCGCGACGAGCAGCGTCAGGAGGATCGTCACGCCTCCCATCACCCGGTTTCCGAACTCGATGAACGAGTGGTAGTCCTTGGCCGGCAGCGGGTGGCCTTCCTCGCAGCCGGGCCAGTGCCTGCAGCCGAGGCCGGAATCCGTCAGC
This sequence comes from Actinomycetota bacterium, assembly GCA_046729795.1. GTDB lineage: Bacteria > Actinomycetota > Thermoleophilia > Gaiellales > Gaiellaceae > JBKPFU01. Next base: position 15,784 of record JBKPHH010000002.1, read on the forward strand.
CGCACCGCCGCGCCGGTCCCGACGATCAGCCAGAGCGCCGCGAGTTGCCCGAGCGCGACGATGAGAAACTGCGCCGGCGAGAGCTCGAGGCTCAGGAGCCGTTTAAGCGAACGGCTCGAGGAGGGTTGGATATCCGTCTGCTCCATCGAAGCGTGTCGGTCGAGAGCCTAGAAAGAGTGGGCGATCGGCTGCGTTGAGCAACACCGGCATCATGTCGGGACCCCGCAGCTGCCCGAAGATGCCGGCGGCGCAGTCGAGCTCGCCGAACCGCTCGACGGCGTCCCCGCGCACGCCAGGGCCGGCCACGACGAACGGCACCGGATCGCCCGAATGGATGACGTTCGGCGAGGCCGGGGTGCAATGGTCGCCGGTGACGCAGACGATCACCCGCGAGGCGAGCTCGGCAATCTGCGCCAGCTCGGCGTCGAGCTCCTCGACCGCCTGCCGCTTCGCGTGCGGGTCCTTCGTGTGGCCGGCCTGGTCCGCCCGCTTGTCGTGGACGTAGACAAAGGTGTCGCCCGCATCGAGGCGGTCGCGTACGAGCCCGAGGTCGACGTTCTCGCGCTCGATCGGCTCCAGTCCGACGTTCCGGCCCAGCCCGCGCAGAAACGCCGAGCCGGCGGCGAATCCGCCGGTGATGCCGTGGCGCTCGAGAAAGCTCGGCACCGTTCGCGGGCGTCCGAACCACTTCAGCGTGATCACGTTGAAGCGCTCGCCTTCGAGACGCCGCATCACCTCGCGCGTCCAGGCCTCGCACACGCGCGCTGTGCGCTCGGCCTCCGGAACGAGCGCCTGCGGATTGAGCATCGGATACCACGCGCGAAAGAACGAGTCCGTGTCGGTGACGTGCTCGTCGGCGCCGCCCGAGATGCGCAGGACGGCCTCGCCGCGCCAAACGTGCTCGAGCGTGAACCTCAGGCCCTCGAGCTCGATCCTGTTGCACCGCTCGACGAGGCTTGCCGCCTCGTCCGCGTCGCGGTCCGGATCGGGACGGCCCGTCAGCCACCAGCCGTCGTCGCGCCGCTCGGCCGGCCGCAGCGCGGCGTACGCGAACACGTGCTCCTCGCTGACCTGCTGGCCGCGGCCGAGCGCCTCGAAGACGGCCCGTCCCGGAAACTCGCCGGGCCGGTAGCCGAGCATCGACCAGTGCGCCACTTCGCTCGAAGGGGCCCGGCCCGGGCCGATCGCATAGAGCAAGCCGGCCGAGCCGCTTGCGGTCAGCCGGTCGAGGTTCGGCGTGTTCGCCGCCTCGACCCCCGTCTTCCCGCCGAGAGCGTCGTGGGCGCGGTCGGCCAGCCCGTCGAGCAGGACGACGACGATCGGATACACGGGCGGAGGCTAAACAACGAACGGCCGCCCGATGAAGGGCGGCCGTCGTCGTCTTCGGCGCTCAGACCCCGTTAGCGCCGAACTGCGAGAACGTTGCTGAAGCCGCCGAGATAGCCGGGACCGGCCTGGTTCACGGTCATGAACGCGCGCAGACGCGACGTTCGACCGCGCGGAAGGCGAAGCGAGAAGATCCTGCCGGAGCGCCTGCCTAGCTTGACCTTCGCGATCTTCACCCACTCGCCGAAGCGGCTGAGGCGCTGGATGAAGACGAAGTGGCCGGCGTACGACACGCCCGCGGTCGCACGGACGAAGAACCTGCCGTCACGCCGTTTCAGCAGCGACAGGGCCGGCTGCACGCCGATCGTCAGGGTCTGGCTCTGCTTCCCCTGCCAGCGCGCCATGAAGAAGGTCAGTACCTTCGGCGCGACGAAGACGCTCCAGACGCCGCCGGTGGTCGTCACGACGGTCGTCAGCTGGCTGAACGAGCCCTGCGGATATGGCTGCCAGAAGAGCGTCACCATCTGGTTGGCCTGATGGCTCGAGATCACCCCCGTGAGGACGACCCGCTGGCCATAACGAATTGCACCTGCCGTCGCCGCGATCGAGACGCTCGGCGGCGGGCCGGTCACCACGATCGTCCCCCTCCTGGCGGGGTACAGGCCGTCGTGATAGCGGTACGTGCCCGACGCGGTAAACCGCTTCGTGTAGGTCCTGCCCGGTCCGAGAATCGGCGACACGAACGCGCCGTTGTTCGCAACTACCTGGTGATTCTTCGTGTCGGAGTTCGTCCACTTGATCGAGTCGCCAGTCTTGATCGAGACTCGCTGCGGCGAGAACCCCGTGCTCGTGATTCTGACGCTCTTGGTCGCAGCCGCGACCGGCTGGGCGACGGCGAGCGCCAGCAGAAACACGAGTGACAGTAGGAGCTTACGCATTGGGTAATACCCCCTTTTCCTACCCCCTGGTAAGAGTTCTGACGGCTCCTCTAGGGTGAAGTTGTGCGGCTTTTCCTGCCCTTTACACAGGAACGCGTTCGAGCCTCTTCAAGACTCGCGCGACCCCAGGCGGAACAAGGGATTCCCATTTTCCGCCTTGACGAATCGCGGCCCGCACATCCGCTCCTGACAGCACTTTCTGCTTGCCCTCGTCCAGCACGACGACCTCGTATCCAGCCTCGCGAAAGCGGTCGATTTTCGTGCCGCCCCATTCGGAGAAGAGCCGGATGTACTGTGTTACGCCTTCGGGGACGTAGGCCGGCCAGAGCTCAGGCTCGTTGACCGGAAACGGGATCACGTGCACGTCCGCGTGGTCGAGGCCGAGGTCGGCCGCCGCGGCCTTCACCATCAGCATCCGCTCCGCGTAGGTCCAGGGGTTCGACTCCGGCAGGTGGCGAAGCGGATCGCTCTCCTCCGGCTTGATGCGGGTCGGGTCGGGGTTCGTGATCCCAACGTAGAGCTCGTCCGACCGCTCGAACGCTCGCTCCATGTACTCCAGGTGGCCGTTATGGAAAGGCTGGAACCTTCCATGAATCATGCCTCGCGCCCCTGGCCGGCCCGTGTTCCCGCCGGGCGCAGCCCGGCTACGCACGAGGCCTGCCGACGCTGGCGGCAGGATCCGGCGCCGGCGGGGCATCAGTGGACGACGACGCCTTGGCCCTCTTCGACGTGTCCGATTCGGCGCAGGAAGAGCCGGCGCGAATCGAATTGCGCCTCGAGCGTCACCGCCTTCTCGGCGGGCAGCGAGACCAGGAGCCCGCCGGCCGTTTGCGGGTCGTAGCCGAGCCCGACGATCGTCTCGGGGACGCCGTCGGTGGTCACGTGACGGGCGGCGAAGTCGCGGTTACGCGGATCGCCGCTCGTGCGAATGCCTTTGCGGGCGAGGTCGAGAGCGCCGTCGATCGCGGGGAGCCGCTCCCACTCGAGCACGATTCGCACGCCGCTTCGCTCCGCCACCTCGTGCGCGTGGCCGAAGAGACCGAAGCCGGTCACGTCGGTGACGGCGTTGGGCTCGATCGGCCGCAGGACGTCGGCAGCGTCGGCGTTCAGCGTCCGCATCCAGCCGACCGCGCGCTCCAGCTGCTGCGGGCCGGCGAAGCCGTTCTTATACCCGGTCATGATCATCCCGGTCCCGAGGGGCTTCGTCAGGAACAGCGCATCGCCGGGACGCGCGCCGTTCTTGTGCCAGACGCCGTCGGGCCGAACCGTCCCGACGACGGCGAGGCCGTACTTCGGCTCGTCGTCGCGGATGGTGTGGCCACCCGCGAGCAGCCCGCCGGCTTCCCGTACCTGGGTATCGGCCGCTGCGAAAATCTCCGCCAGCATCTGGATCGGCAGCTCCTCGGGGAACGCGGCGATCGAAAGGGCCATCAGGGGAGTTCCACCCATGGCGAAGACGTCGTTCAGGGCGTTGGTCGCCGCGATCGCGCCGTAGTCGCCGGGGTCGTCGACCACCGGCGGAAAGAAGTCGAGCGTGAAGATCAGCGCGCGCTCGTCGTCGAGTCGATAGACGGCCGCGTCGTCGGCCGGAGCGAGCCCGACGAGGAGGTTCTCGGCCTCGACGGGGACGAATCCCCGCAGCAGCTGCTCGAGCCGCGCGGCGGAGTATTTCGCCGCGCAGCCCCCGCACGAAGCGAGGTCGGTCAGGCGGACGGTTGAGGTCTCCGAGGCCATCGGTCGCGGGAACTGTAGGGACGTTGCGTCCTTGCGTCTAGAGACGTCTGACACCCCGAAAAGATTCCCCAAACGCAGAAAGGCGGCGGCGGCCGAAGCCGCCGCCGCTGTCAGGGGAGAGGAGGAGTCTTATCCGCCGAAAGTCCTGCGGACTTTCGGCGGCAGTACTCCTCGTCAGTTCGTGCTCGCCGCCACGAAACCTTCCGTACGGCCGATGGTTGGGTCACGGCGATCCGCCGGCGGGGTCCATGGGGAAACCAGGGGGTTCCCCCGGCGCTTACAACTCGCCTGGCGTACGCACGATCCGCCAGATCATGTAGAGGCCGAGGACGCTGGCGAGCACGAAACCGACGACGGCGATCCAGTCGTTCACCTGCGCCATCAACGCCGACGAAAGGAGCAGCCCGACGACGATCAGGGCCGCCCCGATCCGGTTCGCGACCGAGCGCAGAACGTGCTCGATTCCCTCCAGCCCGGTTGGCACGACGCCGACGCGCAACATCCCGGTCTCCAGCCGGTCGGCGATCTCCGCGACGCGACGCGGCAGCCGGGACAGAGAGCCGAGCTGCGTGTACAGGTAGGCGACGAGCTCGTTCGGCTCGAACCGGCGCTCGGCGTCGAGCATGATCAGCTCGACCGCCTCGTCCTCGATCAGCTCGACGGGATTGAGGTTCGGATCGAGCATCCGTGCGATCGAGTCCGCCTGGGAAAGTGTCTTGCCGACGAGCGCGAAGCTGGGCGGCAGGCGGATGCCGTACTCGAGGCAGAGCCGCTGTAAGTCGGCCAGGGCCTGACCGGTTTGGATCCGGCCAAGAGAGCGCCAGTGATAGCGCGGCAGCTTGCGCCGAAGCTCGTGCTGGAACGCTGCCTCCTCGGAGTCGAGCGTCGTGAGCGAGAGGCCGAGCAGTAGGTGGACGACGTCGTCGGCGCGGTTCCTCGCAATCGCGAGCAGGAGGAGCGAGAGCGTCGTCCTGGTCTCGTCGTCGAGCCGTCCGAGCAACCCGAAGTCGAGCAGCGCGAGCCGCCCGTCGTCGGTGACGAACACGTTGCCGCGGTGCGGGTCGGCGTGGTAGACGCCTTCGAGCGTGACCTGCCGGATGTAGGCGCGGAAGAAGTCCCGGGCGAGCGCCGCCGCCCGCTCGTCGGGGAGGCCGTGATCGGCCGCGACCTTCCTTCCTCGAATCCGCTCCAGGACGAGGACGCGCTCCGTGACGTGCGGGCGGATCGGGCGGGCCGTGGTCAGCGAGTCGAACTCCTCGAGCAGTCGGGCGATCAGCTCGGCGTTGTGGGCCTCCTCGCCGAGGTCGAGCTCCGCGCGCAAGTTCGTCTCGAGCTCGTCCGCGAGCGCCTTTAGCTGCAGGAGCCGCGCCTTCTCCGATCTCCCCTCCAGGAAACCGACCGTGGTGCGCAGCAGGTCAAGGTCGACCTCGACCTGCTCGAGCACGCCCGGTCGGCGGACCTTGACGACGACCTCCCGTCCGTCGGCGAGGAGCGCTTCGTGGATCTGCGCGATCGAGGCGGTCGCGAGCGGCTTCTCCTCGATCCGGGCAAAGACGTCCCGACCGAGCTCGGACTCGATCGTGCGCGCGATCTCAGCGAACGGGACCGGCGGACCTTCGTCAACGAGCTTGTCGAGCTCCTCGATGTAGAAGTCCGGCAGGAGATCGGGCCGCGAGGCAAGCAGCTGGCCGAGCTTCTGGTACGTCGTTCCGAGCTCCTCGAGCCCACGGCGAAATTCCTCGGCGGCCTCGCGGGTCGCGGGGCGGTCGCCCACGACGCCGATCTCGCGCAGGACCTTCAGCAGGTGGCTGCGACGCGCCACGCGCGTGACTTCGAGCGCGCGGCGGACGCGCTTGAACCGTTCTCCCACCAGGGCATTGCTACCCCGGTCGGTCCGGCTTAACCCGCTGCCGGTTCAGATAACGCTCGAGCTCGTCCTCCTCGACGCGGAGAACGCGTCCGACGCGGACGGCGTTGAGGCCTCCGGAATGAATCAGCCTCCGAACGGTCTCCGCATGCACTCCGAGCAGATTGGCGACCTCCTGGACGGAGTAGAGCCTGCCGCCGGGCGGGTTCGCGTACGCCACTACCGAATTGATCGGCAGCGAGATATCGATTCAAATCCCTAAAGCAGGTTCTTTTTCACGGCGTCCGTGAGCTCCTCCACCGACAAGGGGCCCTCGAACTTCGCCTTGATCCGCCCGTCGGCGCCGACGAGGAACGTCCACGGTTCCGTCTGGAGGTCCCACTCGCGCATCCAGCGGTTGTAGCCAAGGCGGGGGTCGTTCTCGCGGAAGACCTCGACGTGGATAAAGCGCACCTTCGTGCCGGCGAAGCGCTTGCGCACGGTGTCGACGACGTCGACGACCGGGCCGCAGGTCCGGCTGGTGCAGAAGCGCGGTGTCGCGAAGGTAACGACGAACGGCGTGTGCGCCGCGAGCGCAGCGGCGGCCGATGTCCGCAAGAGCTCACGGTCGGGCGGAACGGCGGTCGTCAGCTTCGGAATCGGCGTATCCGCGAGCGTCGGCGTGCGCGAGCGCGGAGCCTGCGAGCCGACGTTCGGCGAGAAGCTCTTCGGCTTGACGTCGAAGACCGAAACGGCCTGAATCCGCGCCTTCTCGGGCTCGGCGACGAGCCAGTAGCGGCCCGGCCCCGGCACACGGAACTTGGCCACGTAGATCTTCGAGACGTCGCCGACGGCCGATTCCGACAGGCCGGGCACACCGATCGGCTCGAGCTGCGCCGTCGTCCGGGCGAACGGCTTCGCCATGCGGTTCTTCGCCACCCAGACGGTCGCCTTGGACCGTTCGACCGGCTTCGCTTCCCCAGTCAGGACGACAAACGAGAACCGGACGAGGCCGGGTGCGAAGTCCGAATCGCCCTCGACCGCCGCGACGTCGGCGCCGGGGCGTTCGATCACCGCATTCAATGTGCCGGCGGAGGTCTTGACGCGTTCTTGCGGGCGGTTCTTCGTCCCTCCGCAGCCCGTCGCTATGAGGAGCGCGGTGGCAGGGGCCACGAGGGAGACGCGCACGCAGCGAGTCTAGCCAGGGGTCAGTCCAGCATGAGCCCGCGGTCGCGGCCGTCTACGCCGGACTAATGACCGTCAGACCAAACACCGCCGCCGAGCGCCTTGAGGCGGAACACCGCCTGCGCGTAGAACACGATCACGCAGAGCCATGCGGCCAGGAAGATGAGACGTGCCTTCATTTCACCTCCTTCATCGACCTAGAACCTCAGATCCTGTAGAGCCTCAGCGGCCGTGCGGTACAAACGCGCGGCCGATCCATCATCGCCTCGCCGGGTGGCGAGGTCACCGAGAGCGACCCAGGCCGCCGCTTTGTGCGCGACCGACTCGAGCTGCTCAGCGCTCAACTCGGCGTCGCGCAGGTGGCGCTCGGCCTCGTCGTAGCGGTTCTGCTCCATCAGCGCGCGGCCCAGCGTGAGCTGAGCGCCGCCGATCACGTGCATCCAATCGACCCGGTCGCCGACCAGCTCGAGGGCGTGCCGGGAGTGATGCTCGGCTTCGTTCCAGTCCTCGAGCTTCAGATGCACCTGTGCGAGCGAGACCGCTGCCAGGCTCGCGTCCTCGGTGCTGTCGTGATCGAGCGCGACGCTGAACGAAGCCTTGAGGCAGTCGATCGCCTGCTGCGGCTTGTCGAGCATCAGGTTCAGGCCGCCCAGGTCGTTCAGCAGGCGGCCGACGTTGCGCTCGTCGTTCAGCTCCTCGTAGTAGACCTTGGCTCGCTCGGCGTAGTTCCGTGCGCGCACCCAATGACCCATCCGCTCGGCAACCAGCGACGCCTGCCAGTAGACATTGGCCATCGTCCGGCGGTCGTCGAGCGCCTGGGCGAGCTCCAGTGCGCGCTCGACGTCCTCACGGGCCGCCTCGAGATCCCGCTGGCGCCGGTAGCAGCGCGAGCGCCAGCCGAGGATGTCCGAGCGGAGGAGGTCACAGGGAAGGCCGGCCCCTTCGGCCAGCTTAAGCGCTTCGCCGAAGAGCCCGACCGCGGTGGCAATGCTCGAAAGCTTGTAGCGGCAGACGCCGAGGCGGAACAGCACGTCTGCGCGATCCACGTCTGAGAACTCGGGGCTCTCGGCGACGCTCCGAGCTCGGTTGAGGAGATCGACGGCCTTGCGCAGCTCTCCGCGCTCCATGCGCGCCCAGGCCTCGCCCGAGAGCTCGCGGACCTCGAGGTCGGCCGAGCCGGTCGAGAGGATCGCGGTCTTGACGTTCTCGTAGGCCTCGACCGCCTCGTCGTGGTGATGCGCCTGCATGAGCGCGTCCGCCCGCGCGAGCAGCGCCTCGACGCGGCCGCGTTCGTCGGCGGAGACGCCGCGCTCGAGAAAGCTCGCGTCGACCCCGAGCCGTTGCGCCAGCCATTCGATCGTCTCGCGCGTCGGACGGGTCTTGCCGCGCTCGATCTGGCTGACGTATTCCTTCGAGAACCGGTCGCCCGCGAGATCCGTCTGCGTCATCCCCGCGGAGACTCGCAGCTGGCGGAGTCGCTCACCGAGCCGGTTCGATCCGGGCTTGGTGGTTCGGCGGGTTCTGGGGGTTGTCGAAGTCCGGTCCATAGGACGGTTCTCGCGAAGTCAAGCTCATACTTGACTTGTATGCAAGGGCGGTCTTTCCACATCCCCCAAAAAGGGCATACCCACGCGAAAAACCGGGTCAACTGGCCTATTTGAAAATCACTTGATCGAGCTACTTGACGAGTTCGAGGGCCAGGTCTATAGTCAGTCCACCTTGTCGCCCAGCCGGACGCCAGGCATGGGGACAGGGGGCGCGCCAAGAGATGGCGACATTGGGCCCGGAGGCGTGGCTGGGCCGCAGAGTCATAGCCTCCGGGTCGTCGCCTCTTCGGCGCCCAACTTAGACAGAAAAGCCCCCGGGTGCCGCAGCCGGGGGCTTTTTTTGGTCCGGGAAGTCTTCAGGAGCTCAAGTTGACAGAGCCATCGGGGTTGAACGTCCAGTGCGGGTTGTGGGCGACCTCCCACGCGTGCCCGTCCAGGTCCACGAACACGCCCGAGTAGCCGCCCCAGAAGGTTTCGGCCCCCGAACGAGTGATCGTTGCGCCCGCGTTCTTCGCCTGCTCGAGCACGGCATCGACCTCCTCGGGCGAGCGGACGTTGTGCGCCAGCGTGATTCCGCCCCAGCCGCCGGGGTCGTCGACCACGGTGTCCTCGGCGAGCCTGGCCCGGTCCCACAGTGCCACGATCGTTCCGCCGGCCGGGAAGAAGACGACGTCGTCCGAAGGTGCAGCTCCGCTCACCCATCCGAGGGACTCGTAGAAGGCTCGCGCCCGCGGCAGGTCCGAGACGCCGAGCGTGATCAGGCTCAGCCGCTGTTCCATTACGCCCTGTCCCCGAGCATCCATTGACGCCGGGAGGCGAAGACGCGTTCGAGATCCTCGCCGACGACACAGCCGCAGCGGCGGTCGATCGCGTTCAGCAGACCGAGGGAGATGAAGATCCACGCCTCCGCTTCGGGATCGCGGTCGGGGATGACCCCGCCCGCCTCCTGCGAGCGCCGAATAACGTCGGCCACGTAACGGTGAACGGTCCCGAGCTGGCTCCGAACGTGGCGGCGGATCTTGGGATCGCCGTGCGCCTCGTTCAACGCCTGGATCCAGAGGTCGATGAGCAGGGTCTTCTCCTCGCGGCGCAGCTCGATATAGGCGCGTCCGATAGCGCCGACCCATTCCCTCGGGTCCTCGTTCTCCTCGAGGGCCCGGTCCCAGCGCGCGTGGACACGCTCCCAGGTCTCGTCGAGACAGGCGAGGTAGAGGTCGCGCTTCGAGGAGAAGTGCCGGTAGAGGATCGGTTCCGAGACGCCGCTCTCGCGCGCGATCTCGGCGGTCGTCGCTCCCCGGTAGCTCGTCTTCGCGAAGACGCGGCAGGCGGTCTCGAGCACCGCCTGCCTCCGCTTCTCCGCGGTGAGCCGCGGGCGGGTCGCGCTCATCTAGGCGGCTTCGGCTTCCACAAAGGTGACCGGCTCGGCGTGCTCGACCTTTCGAATCAGCGTCACCGCCACGATCGCGGCGGCGAACGCGATCGCCGCGGCAACCAGCAGTGCGTGCTGGAAGCCGTCGACGAACTGCAGCCTCGCCTGGGGTGAGAGCGCCGGGGCATGCACGTAGGAGGCGACGATCGCGCCCATGACCGCGATTCCGAGCGAACCGCCGACCTGACGCATGCTGTTCAGCACCGCCGAGCCGACGCCGGCCTTGTCGACCGGGACGGAACCCATCGCGGTCGCGGCCGTCGGAGCCATCGACATCGCCATGCCGAGCCCGCCGACGAGCAGGCCGGGCAAGAGGTTCCAGAAGGTCGAGTTCTCATCGAGCTGCGCGAAGATCAACAACGAGGTTGCGACGAGCGTCATGCCGGCGCCGATCAGCCAGCGAGAGCCGAAGCGATCGGTGATCCGGCCCGCGATCGGAGCCACGATCACGATCAGCACCGTCATGGGGAGGAACGCCGCCCCGGCCTCGGTCGCCGAGTAGCCGAGGATGTTCTGCAAGTAGAGCGAGACGAAGAAGAAGACGCCGAACATTGCCAGTGCGACAAGGAGCATCACCGCGTTTGCGCCGGCGAAGGTCCGGTCTCGGAACAACGAGAGATCGAGCATCGGGATCCGCTGGTGGCGCTCGACCAGGACGAAGGTGGCGAGGCCGACGACCGCTACGGCGAACAGGCCGAGAATCCGCGCGGAGGTCCAGCCGTAGTTGTTCGCCTCGATGAGCGCGTAGGTGAGCGCGAAGAGGCCGATGCCCGACGTAAGGAGGCCGGGCAGATCGAGCCGCTGCTCATGGGAGGTGTCCCGCGACTCCTGGATCACGAGGCGCGCGACGACGATCGCCAGGATCCCGACGGGCACATTGATGAAGAAGATCCAGCCCCAGCTGATCTGCTCGGTGATCAGGCCGCCCATCAGGGGGCCGATCGCGAGCGCGAGCGCGGAAACGCCGGCCCAGATCCCGATCGCCATCCCCCGCTGACGCGGCGGGAAGGTGGCGGTGATGATCGAGAGGGTCGCGGGATTCATCAGCGCGGCGCCGGCGCCCTGGACGACCCGGGCGGCGATCAGCATGTTGGCGCTGTCGGCGAGGCCGCATGCCAGCGAGGCGCCGGTAAAGATCGCGAGACCGACCATGAAGATCAGCCGCCGACCGAGCAGGTCGGCGAGCTTGCCCCCGGTGAGCATGAGCACCGCGAACGTGAGCGCGTAGCCGTTGACCACCCATTCGAGCTCCTCGATGCCGATGCCGAGGTCGCGCTGAATGGAGGGAAGCGCGACGTTCACGATCGTGTTGTCGAGCATGATCATGAACAGCCCGAACGCGACGGCTCCGAGCGTCCACCACTTGCGGTTCTCAGGGGCAAAGATCTTCGCGCGCATGCGACCTCCTCAAGTTAGCTGGCACTAGGTTAGTCATTACTAGCCAGAGGCGTCAAGTTAGGCTTCGCCGCGATGGACGTGGTCTGGAAACCGGACGCCGAGGTGCTCGAACAGGCGAACGTCGTGCGCCTGATGCGGCGCCTCGGGGTCGATGATTACTGGGCGCTCGTGCGGCTCTCCCAGGACGATCCCGACCGTTTCTGGCCGGCTGCGATCGAGGACATGGGGCTTGAGTTCTTCCGGCCGTGGGACCGGGTCATGGACCTCTCCCGCGGGCCCGAATGGGCGACGTGGTTCGTCGGCGGCAAGCTGAACATCGCGTGGAACTGCGTTCACCGTTGGGCCGAAGGGCCACGCGCGAGCGCCGCCGCCGGCGTCTGGCAGTCAGAGAACGGCGAGCGGCACGAGATCTCCTACGCGCAGCTCTCCGACCGGGTGACGCGCTTTGCCGAGGCGCTCGTAGCGCTCGGCGTCGAGCCCGGCGACCGGGTCGCGTACTTCCTGCCGATGTCGCCCGAGGTGCAGATCGTCTCGCACGCGTGCGCGCACGTCGGGGCGATCCAGGTGCCGATCTTCTCCGGCTTCGCGGCGCCCGCGGTCGCGCAGAGGCTCGAGCATTCCGAGGCGAAGGTCGTGGTCACTGCCGACGGCTCCCTGCGGCGCGGGAAAGAGGTCCCGATGAAGGAGATCGTGGACGAGGCGCTGGCCGAAGCGCCTTCGGTCGAGCACGTCGTCGTCTGGCGCCGACTCGGTCGCGAAGACGTGCCGATGACGCCGGGTCGGGACCTCTTCGACGCCGACGCGATGCACGACCGGCCGGGAACGCTCGAGCCGTTGGAGCTCGACTCCGAGCATCCCTATCTCCTCACCTACACCTCCGGGACAACGGGCCAGCCGAAGGGCGTGCTGCACGTGCAGGGCGGCTTCCTCGTCTCGATCGTCCGCGAGGTCGCCTACCAGGCGGACGCGAAGCCGGAGGACGTGATCCATTTCGTCACGGACATGGGTTGGATCATGGGGCCCTGGGAAGTGGTCGGCGGCAATGCGTTGGGCTGCACGATCGTCTTCGCCGAAGGCGCGCCGGACTATCCGGCAGCGGACCGGCTGTGGTCGCTCGTCGAACGGGAACGGATTTCCATCCTGGGCCTCTCGCCCACGCTGGTGAGGGCGCTCATCCCGCACGGCGCTGAGCTCGTCGAACGCCACGATCTCTCCTCGTTGCGCGTGCTCGTCACGACCGGCGAGCCGTGGAACCCCGAGCCGTACCGCTGGCTGTTCGAACACGTCGGCGGCGGCCGCTGCCCGATCATCAACTGTTCCGGCGGAACGGAGGTCGGTGCCTGCTTCCTGTCGCCGACGCCGGCGATCCCGATCAAGGCCTGCTCTCTGGGTGGGCCCGCGCTCGGGATGGCGATGGACGTGGTGGACGCGGAGGGGCGGCCTGTCCGCGGTGAGGTCGGCGAGCTCGTGTGCCGCAAGCCCTTCCCGGGGATGACGCGCGGCTTCTGGCGTGATCCCGAGCGCTATCTCGAGACGTACTGGCGGCGGCTACCCGGCATCTGGGTGCACGGCGACTGGGCCTCCGTCGATGAGGATGGTTACTGGTACCTGCACGGCCGCTCCGACGACACGCTGAACATCGCCGGGAAGCGGGTCGGCCCGGCGGAGCTCGAGTCCGCCGTCGTCGGCCACCCGGCCGTCGCGGAAGCCGCCGCGGTCGGCGTGCCGCATGAGGTCAAGGGCGAGGTCGCGTGGATCTTCTGCGCGCTCGTGCCGGATGTCGAGCCGTCGGACGAGCTCGCGGACGAGCTACGCGCCCTCGTCCGACGCGAGCTCGGAAAGGCGTTTGCGCCGGAGCGCATCCTGTTCGTCCCGGCGCTGCCCAAGACCCGAAGCGCCAAGATCGTCCGGCGGGCGGTCCGTGCGAAGGCGCTCGGCAGCGACCCAGGCGACCTCTCGTCGCTCGAGAACCCAGAAGCGTTGGAGGCGATCGAGCAGGCGGTCGCCTCGTGATCACGTTCTCGGGGTTTGTGTTGCATCACTCACCCCTTTCCTTCCCATGTCCCGCTTTTCTCCAAGGTTGGAAGGTGGTTGGTGAAGAAGTGATGCAACACAAAGTCATCCAGCTCTCTACCTTCTCCAGACGTGGCTGAGCGGGAGCTCGAGGGGCAGGTCGCGCTCGTGACCGGCGGCGGGCGCGGGGTCGGTGCGCACATCGCGCGGGAACTCGCACACGCCGGCGTGGAGGTCATCGTCGCGGCGCGGAGCCGCGACCAGGTCGACGCCGTGGCCGAGGAGATCAGTGGCCGCGCCGTCGAGCTCGATGTCACCGACCAGGCATCCGTCGAGCGCACGATCGCCGAGCTCGGGCCCATCAACCTGCTCGTCGCCAACGCAGGTAGAAACGTCTCGGAGCAACACGCGTGGGAGGTCGAGCCGGGCGAGTGGTGGAACGTGTTCGAGGTGAACTTGCTCGGCGTGTACCTCTGCTGTCGGGCGGTCATCCCCGGAATGCTCGAGCGGGGCCGCGGACGGATCGTGATCACTGGCAGCGGCGCCGCGTACCTTCCGGGCACCAGCGGTACCGCGTACGCCGCGAGCAAGGCGGCGGTCTGGCGCTTCGGGAACGTCCTCGCCGATCAGCTCAAGGGGCGGATCCCGGTGTTCGTGATCAGCCCCGGCCTCGTCCGGACGGAGATGACGAAGAAGGCTCCCGACGACTTGCCGTGGACGCCGCCGGAGCTGGCGCCGCGGCTCGTGCGCGCGCTCGCCTCGGGGCGCGCGGACAAGCTCTCCGGCCGCTACCTCCACGCAGAGCACGACGACATCGACGACCTGATCGCCCGGGCCGACGAGATTCTCGACCAGGATCTGAACGCGATCCGGCTCCAGCGGTAGGTTTTCGACTGATAGTCTAAAACCGATGAGACTCGCGCTCGCACAGATCAACACGGTCGTCGGCGACCTCGACGGAAACGCCGAGCTGATCGCGAGCCGCATCGAGGAGGCGAAGGGCGTGGGCGCCGACCTGGTCATCTTCCCGGAGCTGGCGATCACGGGATACCCACCGGAGGACCTGCTCCTCCGCCCCGGATTCATCCGGGCAGCGACCGAGACGCTGGATCGAGTCGCACGGAACGTGCGCGGGATCACGGCGCTGATCGGATTCCCCCACTTCGATCGCGACCTCTACAACGCCTGCGCGGTCTGCGCGGGCGGCGAGGTCAAGGCGATCTACCGCAAGCGGTTCCTCCCAAACTACGGGGTCTTCGACGAGGACCGGTACTTCGCGCCGAGCCGCGAGCTCGTGCTGCTCGAGCACGGCGGCACGCTCATCGGGCCGACGATCTGCGAGGACATGTGGCAGCCGGGACCGCCGGCAACGGAGCTCGCGCTCGCGGGCGCCCAGTTGCTCGTGAACCTGTCCGCCTCACCGTTTCACGTCGGGCGGGACCGAGAGCGTGAGGAGATGTTCGCCACGCGGGCGCGCGACAACGCCTGTTTTGTCGCCTTCTGCAACGCGGTGGGAGCCCAGGACGAGCTGATCTTCGACGGGCACTCGCTCGTGCTCGACGAGGACGGCCACACGATCGCACGCGCGCCGGGGTTCGAAGAGGCGCTGCTCGTCGCGGACATCGAACCGGAGGACGCGGTAGGGCGCAGGCTCCGTGACGTTCGCCGCCGTGCGCTCGCCCGCGAGCGGGGCGACGTCCCGAACGTTCCGCTGGTGCACGTGGGTGCGCCGAAGCAGGACCGTCGGCCGATCGTCCCGACGCTGGCGCCGCCGCACGACGAGCTCGAGCAGATGCGCCTGGGGCTCGAGCTCGGCCTTCGCGACTACGTCGACAAGAACGGCTTCGAGGAGATTGTGGTCGGCATTTCGGGTGGGATCGACTCAGCGCTGACGGCAGCGCTCGCGGTGGAGGCGCTCGGCCCCGACCGGGTGCATTGCGTGTCGATGCCGTCGCGCTACTCCTCCGAAGAGACGCAGGGCGACGCCCGAAGGCTGGCCGAGAACCTCGGGGTCGATTTTCGCGAGCTGCCGATCAACGCCGTCGTCGAAGCGTTCACCCAGACGCTCGCCGAGACCTTCGCCGGCCGCGGCTCCGACCTGGCCGAGGAGAACCTCCAGCCCCGAATCCGCGGCACCCTCCTGATGGCGCTCTCGAACAAGTTCGGGTGGCTCGTTGTCGCCACAGGCAACAAATCCGAGCTCTCGGTCGGCTACTCCACCCTGTACGGGGACATGGTCGGCGGGTTCGCGCTGCTCAAGGACGTCTTCAAGACCGACGTGTTCCGCCTGGCCGTCCACCTGAACGAGCGCGCCGAGCGCGAGCTGATTCCGCAGTCGATCGTCGAACGGGCCCCGACAGCCGAGCTGCGCGAGAACCAGCTCGACGAGGACTCACTGCCTCCCTATCCGGCGCTCGACCGGGTGCTCGAGGCCTATGTCGAGCAGGACCGCTCGCTGGAGGAGCTCTCGACCGACGGGTTCGACCCTGATGTGGTCGAGCGCGCGGTCTCGATGATCGACCGGGCGGAGTACAAGCGCCGCCAAGCTCCTCCGGGCGTGCGTCTCAGGCCCAAGGCCTTCGGGCGCGACCGGAGGACGCCTATAACTAACCGCTGGCGCGGTTAGTTATAAGCCTGGCCGCACCGGCAAAGCCGGTACGGCCTCCAACGGCATCGCAAGCGACGCCTAAGCGCTGGCGCGGCTGAGCTCGCGCGCCAGCGCGATCGCATCGGAGGGCGTGAGCTTGCGACCCGCCTCGAATTCCTCCTCTTCGAGCTCGCCGAGCAGATCCTCGTACTGCGCGCGGCTCGCGTCTCCCAGCCCGGTGTCCAGGCCCGTTTCGCTCTCGAGCACCGCTCCCCACAGCCTCGCCGATCCCGTCGCCGCGGCGATCCCGCCGAGAAAGTGCACGAGTCCGTAGAGATCCTCGATGCCCTCGATCGTGTCGAGCGCATCGACATATCGGGCGAGCGCCTCTCGCTTCCTGCCGCGCTCGAGGGCGATGTCACCGAGGCCGTGGGTAGCCGCCGCCACGCCCGGCACGTCGCCCGCCGTTCCATATTCGGTCCTCCCCCGCTCGTAGTACGCGCGCGCCGCGTCGAGGTCGCCCTGGCTTCGCACCAGCTCAGCGAGGTAGGTGAAGCGGCCCCCGGCCGGCCCGTGATGCCCGAGTTCGAGGAAGAGCTCGGCGCTGCGTTCGAACCGTTCGCGGGCGAGTTCGAAATCGCCGTCTTCCTGTGCGCCGCGCGCCAATCCGTGCAGCGCCCAGGCCTGCGGAAGCTTCTCGCCGGCCCGCTCCGCCACTGCGAGCGCCCGCTCGTTCCAAGGTCGAGCGAGCTCGAGGTCCCCGAGCTCGAACGCCAGCCGTCCCGCCGTTGCCAGGGCTCCGCTCAACACCGGCGGCGGCACATCCGGATCGAGCGCGAGGAATCGCTCGAACAAGCGCAGGCCTTCTCGATGCCGGATCCCCCTGACCCAGAGCGGTTCGAGCGCGTCCATCATCGTGAGGCCGAGTGCAGCGTCGTTGTCGAGCGACCACTGGAGGGCGACGCGCAGGTTGCCGAGCTCGACCGCGGTCCGCTCGAGCCAATCGATTGCGTCGGGACCGCGCGCGTTGGGCCGTGCGGTTTCGGCGAAGCGCAGGAAGTGCTCTGCATGGCGGCGTCGGACCCGGTCCTCGTCGAACCGCTCGGCGGCGAACTCTCGCACTGTCTCGAGCATCCCGAAGCGGTCGTCCTCCCGGCGCACGAGATGCTCGTCGACCAAGGCTGCGAGGGCGGGCGCATCCGCGCCGCACACTGCCTCGGCCGCGTCGAGGTCCCACCCACCCGCGAAAACGGCAAGGCGCGGGAAGAGCGACCGCTCGGGTTCTTCCAGCAGCTCGTAGCTCCACTCGATCGTGGCGCGCAACGTCCGTTGGCGATCGGAAACGTCTCGGCGGCCCCCGACCAGCAGCGCGAGCCTCCGGTCGACGCGGTCGAGCAGCGCGCGCGGTGGAATCGTCTTTACCCGCGCGGCCGCCAGCTCGATCGCGAGCGGTAGCCGGTCGAGCCGCTCGCAGAGCTCCGGAACGGCCTCGTCCAGACGAAAGCCGCGTTGGGCGGAACGTGCCCGCTCGACGAAAAGATGCACGGCGTCGTCGAGCGGCAGAGGCTCCACCTCGTAGTCGTGCTCGCCGGCGACCCGGAGCGGAACGCGACTGGTGGCGAGCACGCTCGTCCCAAGCTCTGCGATCTCGCCCGCCGTGGCGGCAACGTGCTCGAGGTTGTCGAGCACGAGCAGAAGCCGCCTGTCCCGAACACGCTCGGCGAGCGCTGACTCTTCGACGCCGAGCGTTTGGGCGATCGTCGGCAAGACGAGCCCGGGGTCACGCAGGCCGGCGAGCTCGACCAGGTAGACGCCGTCCTCGAAGTCGTCGACGAGCTGTGACGCAACCTCGAGCGCGAGCCTCGTCTTGCCGCTTCCGCCCGGCCCGGTGAGGGTAATCAGCCCCCCACCTCCGACGAGCTCCTTCAGCTCGGCGACCTCGCGCGCGCGCCCGATCAGCTCCGTGGCGAGCTCGGGCAGATTCGAGTTTGGCGGCAGCTGTTCGGCAGCCGGTCGGAACTGATCCCGCAGCAAGGCGAGGAATCGCTCGGCCGGCGGCGTCAACGGCACGTCGCGCGCGGTGACGACCGAGATCGTCCGGGACAGCCTCCAGCGCGGCACGTCGAGCACCGCCAGGGCTCCCACCTCGAGCTCGTGGTCGAGCGCGAAGCGACTGATCGCCGCAACCCCGGCACCTCCCGCGACGGCGAGCTTGACCGCCTCCCATGACGGAAGCTCGAGCGTCCGCACCGCGTGCAGTCCCACCTGCCAGCGTGCCGCATCGACCGCTTCGCGGGTCGCCGAGCCCTCCTCCCGGGAGATCCACGTAAGGCCTTCGAGCTCCTTTGCACGCAGGCGTCGTCCACCGAGTGACGGAGGGCCGACCAGGACGACCTCGTCCTCGAGCAGATCTTCCGTTTCGAGCTCGGACGGGACCGTCATTCCCCCGACGACCGCGAGCTCAGCCTCGTGCGAACGGACGAGCTCGAGCGCCCCGCCGGAGGTTGAGAGCTCAAAGGCGATCTCGACGCCCGGATGCTGCTCGTGGAAGCGCGCCAGCACCGCCGGGAGCAGATATGTGCCCGGAATTCCCGACGCGGCCAGCGAGAGCGTGCCCACCTGCGCCTCCGCGCCCGCCGCCAGGGCACGAACCGCGTTCGCGAGCAGCGCCTCCGCGCGGAGCACATAGTCCGCGAGCACCTCACCCGCGGGCGTCAGCCGGGCGCCCCGGCGATCGCGGATGACGAGCTGCGTTCCAAGCTCCGTCTCCAGCGACGCAACGTGCTTCGAGACCGCCGGCTGGCTGACGTAGAGGCGCTCCGCCGCGCGTGTGATGGAGCCCTCACGGGCGACGGCCGCGAACGCCCGGAGTCGAGCTTCGATGTTCATGCACTCTGGTTATACAACACCCAAAGAACATGTATTTGAGTTGTTGAGTCGTCGAGCGTAGCGTGTTCCTGGAGCCCCGGCGATGTCGCTCTCGAACAGCCCGCCGGGGAGCCGCTACCGCAGAAGGAGGTGCCACCAATGCGCAAGCTTGCGCTGCTGACCGCGTTTCTCGCGCTCCCGCTTGCCACGGCCGCGGCGATCGCCGTGGCAAGCGCGACGCCGAAGCACATCCCGGGGGCGAGCGGGACGATCTGGGCGGTCGAGCGCTTCGACACCGGGCCGAATACCCTGGCCGGCTTCGATGCCGCGACCGGCAGGGTGCTCGGAGTGGTGACGATCGGCAAACGGCCGATCGGCGTCACCGCGCCGCACGGAACCGGAAAGGTCTACACCGCCGACGAGCGCTCGAACCAGCTCTCCGTTCTCGCCAAGGACGAGTTCAAGATCGTCAAGACGATCCCGACGAGCCGACCGGGCGAGACGTTCCCGTCGTTCCCGCACCACATGATGGCGACGCGAAACGGAAACCTCGTCTACTTCGGCCGCTACAACACGAACACGGTCGGGGTCGTCGACACGTCGACCGACGAGATGGTCCACGTCTGGCAAGCGAGCGAGAACGCGCTCGCGAAGACCCACGCCGTCTGGATCACGAACGACGGCAAGGACCTCTACGCGACGAACGAGGGAGCGACGACGTCCGCGTTCGGGACGCTGTCCAAGCTCGACACGGAGACCGGGGATCGCGTTTGGGAGATCCAGGTCGGCCACCGGCCGAGTGAGGTGCTCGTGACGCCGGACGGGAAAACCGCGTACGTCACCATCCGCAACGACAACGCGGTCAAGGTGTACGACGTCTCAGGCGACCTACCGGTGCAGATCGGCGAGGAGGTGCCGATCGGCGGGATGCCGGACACGATGCAGATCTCGAACGACGGCAAGACGCTCGTCGTCGGCCTTCGCTCCGTGCCGCAGATGGCGCTGATGGAGACGGAGAGCCGAGAGGTTCGGCACGTCACGTTCACCGGGTATGGGATCAGCGGGCATCAGGCGCTGTCAGCGAACGGGAAGTTCACGTTCATCGCGCTCGAGTCCCTCGTGACCAACCGGCCGGGGGCGATCGCGGTCGTCGACAACGAGTCCGCCGAGGTCGTCGACACCTACGACTACCCCGGGGGGCCGCTCCCGCACGGCGTCTTCTACGAACCGCAAGTGCTGCGGTAGCAGCAGGCGGGGAGGGCTACGGCCCTCCCCGCTCTACTGCACGAGCGAGGCGAGCTTCTTGAACCAGCGGAGCCGCTCCCGGTAGGGGACGGCTGCGTTCGCGGGGGAGGTCGAAGGGAGCACGAAGAGCCTCGTCTCGCCGAGCCGGCGGGCTTGCTCGCCGAGCTCGGGCCGCTCGCCGAAGACGCCGCGGTACGCCTCCTTGCCGACGAAGGCGATCCACCGCGGAGCCAGCTCGTGCGCCAGTCGCTCCAGCCGCTCGACTGAGCCCGCGAAGTCGGCCCGGCGGAGGTCGCCGGAGCCGCGCGTCGTGCGATAGGCGGCGTTGGTGAGCCCGATTCCGAGCTCGGCCAGCGAGTGCTGCTCCCGTGGCTCGTAGACCCGCGGCGTGAAGCCGGCGTCGTGAAGCAGCCGCCAAAAGTCGTTCCGGGGATTGGCGAAGTGCGCCCCTGCGGCTGCGGAGGCCCGGCCGGGATTGATTCCACAGAAGACGACGCGCAGCCCGGGCGCGAGAACGTCCGGGACAGCGCTTATCTGCGTGGGCGGCAGCGGGCTCTGCTCACACTCGTCCAGGTATGCCAGCGCACCGTTCGGCGGCTCGAGCGGCGATGGCTCGACGCTGCTCGCCAGAGCCGGACCGAACGACTCGAAGGAAGGCACCCCCGCACGGCCAGGAGCCTACGGCTCAACCCGGACGTCGGACAAAAGCGGCGCAAGCCTCTCCAGGAACGGCCGGGGCTCGAATGCCTGAGCCGCAGCGAGCGCGCCCGTTCGGCGCAGCTCGCCTGCGGCGATCGCCTCAGCTGCCCGAGCCAAGATAAGCGCGGTGATTCGGTAGACGTCGCGGCCGACGAGGGTCGCGCGGCGGCCGTCGACCTCCGCGACCACCGCGAAGCGGCTGCGGGCGCGACGTCGTTCCGAAGGCTCGATCGGCACGTGCCCGGACAGCCGGACGAGCGGCGCGGCCAGCCGACCAAAGGGCCCAGCGTATGCGGCGATCTGCGGCGCCTTCACGTACGAGCGGACCCGCCGAACGCGGAGGTGCCGGGGCACGCTCAGCGGCTCGGTCGCACCCCACTCGACGCCCCACCGCTCGCCTTGCGGGAGCAAGAACCTCCGCGTCGTCCTTCCGAGCCTGGACTCCACGAGCCCGTCCTCGTAGACGACGTGCGGCCGGCTCATCACACGCGCGATCGTCTTCCGGCTGCCCGGCGAGGTGGCGACACGGGCGACCGCGTAGCAGACGGCAACGTCCTCGACCTCAGCTCGGCCCTCCGCCGCCAACGCCGCCGCGAGATCTCCGAGCGCATAGTCGAAGCCGAAGGCGGTGAGCAACGGGACCGGCGCAGTCTCGAACCGTTCGTACAGCTCTCGGCAGAACCACTGCTCCGCGGAGATGTCCATGTACGGAACCTCTGCGGCGATCGCCGCCTCGACCGGCCCGAACCCGATCTCCGAGAACGGGCCCGCCAGCGAGGCGACCGCCGCGGCCCCCTTTAACGCGTCCTTCAGCGCGGTGACGTCGCGAGCATCGGCGACGCGAACCTCGTCGCCGCCGCTCGCGAGCCGCTCGAGCGCGCCGCGATGCCTGCCCACCAGCCGTAGCGGGAGGCCGAGTCGCCGTGCCTCGGCGACCACCAGCCGACCGGTGTAGCCGGTCGCGCCGAGGATCGCGAAGGGCCTACTCGTACTGCAGCGCCCGCAGGATTCTGATCCTCGATGCGCGGCGTGCCGGGAGAATCGCGGCCAGGATGCCGACGATGATCGCGGCGATCACGAAGTAGACGAGCGAGAGATACGGAACCGCGAACACGATCCCCTCGTCCGAAAGCGCGGTCGTGATGATCCCCGCGAGGAAGAAGCCGAGCACGAGCCCGAACGCCGCGCCGATCAGGGCCGTGACGACGCTCTCGTGGCGGATCATCTTGCGCACCTGCCGGCGCGTCATTCCGACGGCCCGCAGCATCCCGAGCTCGCGCGTCCGCTCGAACACCGTCAGGACGAGCGTGTTCACGATCCCGAACACGCTGACCAGGATCGAGAGGCCGAGCAGCACGTAGAGCAGGTTCAGCAGCCTGTCGATGAATGCGCCCTGGCTCTCCTTGAACTCGTCACGGGTCTGGACCTTGGCGTCGGGGAAGCTCGCGACAGCGCTCTCGAGTTGCTCGGTGTTGGAGTCGTTGTCGCCTCCTTTGGTGTTGATCAGCGTCATCAGGTTGCGCTTCTGCGAGTAGTTCGCGTCGTACGTCAC
>JBKPHH010000003.1:0-19937 GCA_046729795.1 Actinomycetota bacterium
GGCTCGCGCTCGCGAACTTCCCGTTTCAGGTCGCATGGTCTCCGCAGGGAGACAAGATCGCGTTCTCGACAAACGCCGGGATCTTCGTCATCGGCCGCGACGGCAAGACCAGGCGGAAGGTGGGACTCGGCACCGACATCGCCTGGGCGCCGGACAGCTCGCGGCTCGCGTTCACCGGCGTCGGCAGCAGCGGACCGATCCAAACCGTCGATGCTGACGGCGGCAACCACCGGATGGTCACGAGCGGAAGGTTCGATCGCTCCCCCGCCTGGTCTCCGGATGGGCGCCTCGTCTTCGGCCGGGCGACTGGACCGGGCGGCATGCAGGACCTGTACCTCGTCGGAGCCGACGGAACGGGGCTGAAACCGTTCGGCCGGCAGGGCGCCGCTCCCTCGTGGTCGCCCGACGGGAGTCGGATCGCCTACTGGCGCAGAACGCCGAACGGCGTCGCGCTCGCGGTCGCGAATGCGGACGGAAGTGGCGAGCTGACCCTGACCCGCACGGTGCCGTCGTTTAGCGGCGTGCCGCAGTGGTCCGCCGACAGCCGCCGCCTCGTCTTCAACATCTGCTCGCCGTTCGGCCCGTGCCGGATCGATGTCGCCGAGGCGGACGGGCGCTCGGTGAGGAGGATCGCCATCGGCCAGGATCCGGTCTGGGCTCCGAACGGCAACCGGGTCGCCTTCACGATGCGGCGGCTCTGCCGCAGCTCGGGCATCTTTCTGGTCAATCCGGACGGGAGCCGCCTGAAGGCGATCACGCCGTGCCGCTAGGGGATCACGCCGCCTCCTTCTTCTCCCAGTACCGCTTCAGCCCGGCGTACGACTGCCAGAGTGGCATCGCCTGCTCGTACTCAGGCGGAAGCTCCTTGCCGGCTAGGGTCTCGAACTCCTCTTGGCTCACCTGCTCCTCGACGAGCCCGGTCCAGGCGTAGAGCCGCTCTCGGAGCTCGGCGAGGTGCCGGTCGGAGTCGTCGGCCACCCCGAAGTGGATCAGCGCGAGGCGGTCCGGCTCGCGCCGCTCGATCTCGTCGAGCGTCTGCAGCCACGCCTCGAGATCGAACTCGGGCGGCGGGGTCGGCGGCAGGACGATCGAGTGCGGCTGGATGCGAACGCCGGCGGCGTCGCCGGCGTACAGCGTTCCGTCCTCCGCGAGATAGCAGACGTGGTGCGAGGCATGGCCCGGAGACGGGAAGCACTCGAGTCCGAGGACCTGCGGCCCGGTCTCGTGGACGTTCTCCGCCGGCACCGGCGCCAACTCGCCCCACAGGCGGTCGAACTCGTCGCCGTACAGCCGCCGGGCGCTCTGCTCGAGGCGGCTCGGGTCGATCAGGTGCGGCGCACCGACGGGCGAGACGTGTACCTGGAGGCCGGGATGCTCGCGCACGAGAACGCCCGCCGCTCCGGCGTGGTCGAGGTGGATGTGCGAGAGCAGCAGGTGGCGGAGATCGGTCAGCTCGACACCGCGCTCTCGGAGGCGCTGCTTCAGCGTGTCAACGCAGTTCGCCGGACCGCAGTCGTGGAGCGCCGGCCCGTCTGCAGTCTCGAGCAGATACGCGCCGATGACGCGCTCGCGGCCGAGGTGCAAGAGATCGAGCGGCTCGAGCGCGGCCACGTCCGAATCTTAGAGCTGGCTCTATGGATCCGACCTCGCTCGACCGGTCATTTCAGACGGACACGCGGGCAAAGCCCGCGCGTCCTAACGGTCGTCGCCGCAAGTCGGCGCCTTATGGACGTGGCCGCGCTGAGCTTCGGCTAGCCGGCTGCGGCTGCGCCCGGCCGGCGTCGCATCAAGAAGATCGAACCGGCCGCGACCAGGGCGAGCAGAAGCGCGGCTGCGAGGGCTGTGGTCAGTGTGCTGGAAAGGGGCCAGAACCCGTCCGAGACCGCACCGGCAGTCGGCGCTTTCGCGGGCAGCCCGACGAGATCGTTCTTGAGCGTCTGAGGCGCCTGGAACCAGCCTCCGTGGGTCTTCTCACCGCCGAAGAACGGCTGACCGGGCTCCGTGTAGGTCAGCGGCCCGCCCGCCGCGTAGGGATAGAAGTCCTGACGGAGGGTGTCGTTGCGGCCGTATGGCCCCGGCACGACGTACGTGATCCGGTACTTCGGCCCGAGCGCGGCGGTGGGTTTGTTCCGCAGCGTCGGATCCGGCTGCTGGCCGAAGGTGGCGGGGAAGTAGCCCGCGTCCTCGACCAGCCGCCCGAACGGCGTCCCGCCGTCCGGATCGCCGCCGCCGCTCTTGAAGGTGATCGCGCCGCCCTTGATGTCCGGGCCGGTGATCTCCGCCTCCGACGGCCCCTTGGCGAGCGCCGGAGCGGCGAAGACGAGCGCGAGCACGGGGATGAACAGCAGCCTCTTCATTGGAACTCCTTCCGACGTATCGCCGGTCTTACACCGGCGCCACGCTTCAGGTTCCGCGAAGAGGGCTTGGCGGGATTCCGCTCGTCGCCTGGGCGCGATGGGCGGTGCGAGGCAAGGACGCGGGGAGCGTTCGTATTGGATCCTTGGAGCGATAGCTGCGACCGAGGACGCCGCCTCGCGCCGTTTCAGCGCGTTCCGGCGGCTCAGCGTTGAATTTCGCCAAGCCTTCTTAACGCCACTCGTGCCAGCGCTCGGGCTTCATCCAGGCGCTGACACGTTTGCGGTCGCGGGTCCGGAAGGGCTTTCCCGTATACCGGAGCGCGAGCCGGTCGATCTCTTCGAGACTGTCATCATCCTCGATTCGGACGATCCGGCCGAGGAGGCTGACGTGCTGATACCAACCGTCGTCGGCAAGGACGGTCAGTGCGACGCGGGGGTCCCGGCGCATGAACCGAAGTCGAAGGCGGCTCTCGTCCATGTTCAAAAGGACCAGCTCGCCGTCCCAGTCGTACCAGGTCGGAACGGTGTGAGGCGAGCCGTCGGGACGAAGCGAGGCGACGACGGCCGGGTTCGGCCGCCGGAGGAGCTCGTCGGCTTCCTTCGAGAGAGGGACTTCCGGCACTAGGTGCCGGCTGCTGCGGCGGAGCGGACGAGTGCTGCCTCGAGGTCCTCGATCAGATCCTCGGCGGACTCGATCCCGACGGACAGCCGCACGAGGTTGCGCGGCGCGGCGAACGGGGCGTCTGCAGTCGAGGCGTGCGTCATCCGGGCCGGATGCTCGATCAGGCTTTCGACCCCGCCCAGGCTCTCGGCCAGCTTCCAGATCTTCGTCCGGCCGACGAGGTCGACCGCCTCCTCTTCCGACTCGAGCAGGATCGAGATCATCCCCCCGAAGTTCCGCATCTGGCGCGCCGCGATCTTGTGGCCCGGGTGATCGGGCAGACCGGGGTAGAGCACTTTCTCGATTCTTGGATGCTGCGAGAGAAAGCCCGCGATCGCCTCGGCGTTCTCGCAGTGCTTGCGCATCCGGATCGCGAGCGTCTTGATCCCGCGCAGCACAAGCCAGCAGTCGAACGGGCCCGGCACGGCGCCCAGCGACTTCTGGAGGAAGTAGAGGCGCTCCGCGATCGTGGGGTCGTTCGTTGCGAGGAACCCCCCGAGGATGTCCGAGTGCCCGCCGAGGTACTTCGTGGTCGAGTGCAGCACGATGTCGGCGCCCAGTTCGAGCGGCCGCTGCAGATAGGGGGACGCGAACGTGTTGTCGACGACGACGATCGCCCCCACGGCGTGCGCCGCCTCGGCAGCCGCGCGGATGTCGATGATGTTCAGCAGCGGGTTGGTCGGCGACTCCAGCCAGACGATGCGCGTCCGCTCGTCGAGCCGGTCGGCGAGGCTCTCGCTGATCTCGGCCGCGGGAGCCCATTCGAACTCGTACCCCTTCGGCTCGTACACCTGCGAGAACATCCGGTAGACGCCGCCGTACACGTCGTTGACCGCGACGATCCGGTCGCCCGGGCTGACCAGGTGCATGACCGTCGTCGCCGCGCCGAGGCCGGACGAGAAGGCGATGCCGTGCTCGGCGCTCTCCAGCGAGGCGAGGCAGAGCTGCAGCGCCGTGCGCGTCGGGTTGGCGACGCGGGAGTAGTCGTAGCCCTTGTGCTCGCCGACGGCCTCCTGGACGTAGGTCGACGTCTGGTAGATCGGCACCGTGACGGCGCCGGTCGCGGGATCCGGCTCCTGCCCCTCGTGGATCGCGCGCGTCTCGAAGTCCACGCTTCGATTGTAGTTACGCGCCTAGGGACGCCTGCTCCTTTCGAAAACGCATGGTGATCAAGCCGGGTACGTAGCTCCGAGAAAACGGGCGAGCTCGCCGAGCGCCTCGTCCAGGCGAGACGTGTCTCCCCACTTCCCGAGCACCTCGAGCCTGCCCGTCTGCTTGTCGAAGCGCGGCTCGACCCGGCCGACGATCCGGTCCCCTTGGAGAATCGGCAGCACGTAGTAGCCGTACTCGCGCTTGGCTTCGGGCACGTACATCTCGAGACGGTAGTGGAAGTCGAAAAGCGCCTCCGCACGATCACGGTCGTGGATGAGCCGGTCGAAGGGCGACAGGATGGTGACCCGGTCCGGCACCGGGCCGTCCAAAACCTCGGGGTGGGCCTTCCACTTTCCCTTCTCCATCCAGACCCCGAGCCTGCGGCGGCGCCGCTCCGCGAGCACGCGTTCCGCCTCGCGCCAGGGCACCGTCTCCGCTTCGGGGTAGACGCGCTGGGGAAGATCCCAGAGCCGGAGCTTCCCGACGCGCCCGGCGACGGCGATCTCGCCGCGCGCCGCGAGGATGTCGAGCATCAGTCGTATCTGGCGGTCACCCCACCAGCGGTGCGCCTCCCCAGCCGGCATGAGATCGTGCTCCAGGTCGCGCGAGAGCATCGGTCCGTTCCGCTCGAGCTCCCGTAGGACGTGGCGGCGAAAGCGGGCGTTCTCGCGGAGGAACTCGCGTATCCATTGATCGCGCTTGAGCTTGTTCGCCCGACGGCGCTGCCTCATCCGCGCCTGGACGAGCGGGAAGTCTTCGATCGGGTAGATGAACGCGTCGTACTCGAAGAGCTTGCGCTCCTCCCAGATCAGCCGGTCGAGCTCGGTGACGTCGAAGGGGCCGAGGCGGCTGAAGAGGACGAGTTGCTGGGGCGGCGCGACCGTCGAGATGGGATCCATCTGAAGGAATCCGAGTCGCCGGACCGTGTCGAGGACGTTGGTCGCGCTGCCGTCGAGCAGCTGCGCCCGCACCGCGATCCGTCGCGCCTCTGCAAGGCTCACCTCTGTGGTGCTCATCGAGTTCGTACTCTCACAGTTGCCGGCGACCGGGCGCGTGCTCGAGGTGGGGTGCGGCGGCGGGGAGCTGGCGCGTGCGCTCGAGGCCGCCGGCTACGACGTGCTCGCGATCGACCCCGACGCACCAGAAGGCGCGATCTTCCGCCGCGTCACGCTCGAGGAGCTCGACGATCCCGGCCCGTTCGACGCCGTCGTCGCGTCCCGGTCCCTGCACCACATCCACGATCTCGGCGGCGCGCTCGACAAGATCGCGGCGCTGGCGCCGCTCCTCGTGCTCAATGAGTTCGCCTGGGACCTGCTGGATGAGCGGACGGCGGAGTGGTTTGACGGCCAGCGGCGCGCGCTCGAAGCTGCGGGGCAGGACCCCGAGCCGCTCGAGGAGGACTGGGAGGCGGAGCACGCGGACCTGCACGGCTACGAGGCGATGCGCCGCGAGCTCGACCGGCGCTTCGAGGAGCGCTATTTCGCCTGGACGGCCTATCTGTACGGCTACCTCGGCGGGCCCGCGACGCAGGTGCTCGAGCAGGCGCTGATCGACGCGGACGCGATCAATGCGCTCGGCTTTCGCTACGCCGGAACTCGATTCGGCAGCGATAGGCTCCTGGCGTGAAACTCGGCGTCGCGATTGTTTTCGCGGTCGCACTTCTCCTAGGCGCGACGCGTGGCGCATCTGCCGATCGAGAGAGGATCGATATAGGCATACGAGTCACGGTGCGGCCTGATTCCGAAGACTCGAATCCGCTCGGTGGGCGCCAGTTCCTCGTTCGTTTCACCGTGCGCGTGGCTGCGGGACGGACTTGCGACGAGCTCCGTCTTGCATACCGCTACCGGATCCTCTTCGACGGTCGGCTCGATCGGAATCAGCAGCAACGAGCGAGGAACGCTGTCAGTTCGGCAAGCGGCGCAGCCTTCACGATCGATGTGCCTGGCCCATTCGCCGGAGAAACCATTCCGCTCGAGGCAACCGGCGAGTGCGTGACCGGTACCGCCGTTGAGCGGTCGAGGCGGAGTACGCGAACGGTGCGGATTCCGCCGCACTCGTGCGAGCAGGGACCGCTCCGCGTGTTTCGGCTGCGGGGCTCCGCGGCGCGTGAAGATCTGGCCGTATTGAATAAACCGGTGCCGCTCGGGAAGGGCGATTTCGTCCTCACCGCGTATACGGCCTGGCTCGGCCGCCGCAGCGGCATCGTCTTCGGAGCGCCGCAGTGTCACGGCTTTCGTATCGCGCTGAGTGGCCGAGGCGCCTTCTTTCCCGGGACTTATGGGCGAAGGCAGCGCGGAAGTGTCACCGGGATCGGATCCGGACAGCAGGCGCGATTCGTCGGCGATCAGCACGCGGGAGGAATCGAGACCGAGAACGCGCTCATCACTCCGACTGGTCGGCGAGGAGGGCCGCTTCGTCTTGCCGCGTTCGACGTCTTCTCGTTTAGGCGCCGCGTCTCGCGTCTGACGCGCGTTCGCGTCTTGCGAGGGGCTGCCTGGGTCTCGGGCGGTCCCGGGGCAGGCGCTATGAGCGATCCGGTCCGAATCGAGGCGGGCTACGAAACGTTGGTGCGCTGCAGCTCGTACCGGCGCTGTCAGCCGGACCCACCTCGCCGGTTTTAGGCCAGCACCTCGACGCGTTCGTCGGCGCGGTCGCGGTAGTCGCCTCCGAGCTTGTCCTCCAGCGTGTGCGCGAGCTCGCCGGAGGCGGCCAGCTGCTCGACGATGTCCGCGCCGCCGATCAGCTCGCCCTTGACGAACACCTGCGGGATCGTCGGCCAGCCCGACAGCTGCGAGAGCTCTTCCCGGAAGCGTGGGTCGGGAAGGATGTCGACCGCCGTCACGGGAGCGCCGGCCCCGCGTAGCGCCTCGAGTGCCCGCGCCGAATTCCCGCACATGACGAACTGCGGCGTGCCCTTCATGAAGAGCGCCACGTCCTCGGTCTGGATGATCCGCTCGATCTGCTCGCGAAGCTCGCTCACTCGGTTCCTTTCGTCGAAATCCGTAGTTCATGAATGGTGCCATCGGCCATCGGGTCTGCGAGGGCGGCGTAGACGAGCTTGTGCTGCTCGAGGAGCGACAGCCCGTCGAAGCGCGGGCTCGTGACCGTGACCTGGAAGTGGTCGCCGCCGCCGGTTCGATCGGAGACCAAAATCTCCGCCGCATCGGGAAAAGCGCGCTCGAGCAGGCCGCGTAGGCGTTCGGCAGCCACCCACGCGATAGTAGCCGTGCTGACGAAAGGGCTGCATATCGGGCAGTTGTCGGTTCGCCGTCGCCGGTTTACGGTGTTTGCATGGTCTGTCGAGCCTGCGGGGCGGAAAATCGCGGCGGTCGCAAGTTCTGCGCGGAATGCGGTGCGCGGCTCGCCGTCTTCTGCATTGCCTGTTCGAGCCCGAACGAGCCGGGTGAGCGCTTCTGCGGTGAGTGCGGCGCGCGTCTCGAGGGAGAGGCGTCCGCGGCGACTCCGGCCGTCCGGGCGGAACTCGCCGTCGCCGAGCGCCGGCTCGTCTCCGTCCTCTTTGCCGACCTCGTCGGCTTCACGTCGCTCTCGGAGCAGCGCGACTCCGAGGAGGTCCGCGAGATTCTTTCTCACTACTTCGAAACGGCGCGGCGAATCATCGATCGCTTCGGCGGAACGGTGGAGAAGTTCATCGGCGACGCCGTGATGGCGGTGTGGGGGACACCGGTCGCGCACGAGGACGACGCCGAGCGGGCCGTTCGCGCCGCGCTCGATCTCGTCCCTGCCGTGGCCGCGCTCGGCGCCGACGTGGGAAGCTCGAACCTCCAGGCCCGCGCCGCCGTCCTCACCGGCGAGGCAGCGGTGACCCTGAACGCCCAGGGAGAGGGGATGGTCGCGGGCGACCTCGTAAACGCGGCGTCCCGGGTTCAGACGCTCGCTCTGCCGGGTGCCGTGCTCGTCGGCGAGGCGACCAGGCGGACCACAGAGGCCGCGATCGCCTACGAGGACGCGGGGACTCACGAGCTGAAGGGGAAGACCGAGCCTTTGCCGCTCTGGCGGGCGCTGCGGGTGATCGCAGGGCGGCGCGGAGAGGGGCGCTCGACCGGCCTCGAGGCGCCATTCGTCGGGCGCGACGCGGAGCTGCGGCTGGTGAAGGATCTTTTCCACACGGCCGTGGACGAGCAAAAGGCGCGCCTGGTGTCGGTCGTCGGCGTGGCCGGGGTCGGCAAGTCGCGGCTTTCGTGGGAGTTCCAGAAGTACGTCGACGGTCTTGTCGAGGAGGTGCGCTGGCACCGCGGCCGCTGCCTCGCCTACGGAGAGGGCATCGCGTTCTGGGCGCTCGCCGAGATGGTGCGAATGCGGGCCGGCATCCTCGAAGAGGAGCAGCCCGAATCGGCGCTCGGCAAGCTTCGGCAGGCGACCGAGCAGCACATGCATGATGCTGAGGAGCGTACGTGGTTGCAACCACGACTGGCGCATCTTCTCGGGCTAGCCGAGCAGACGGGGTTCGAGCGCCAGGATCTCTTCTCTGCGTGGCGCCTGTTCTTCGAGCGGCTTGCCGAGGAGGCTCCCACGGTCCTCATCTTCGAGGACCTGCAGTGGGCCGACACCGCGCTCCTCGACTTCATCGAGTACCTACTCGAATGGTCGCGCGCCCACCCAATTTTCGTCTTCACGCTCGCACGCCCGGAGCTCTCCGATCGGCATCCGAGCTGGGGTGCCGCGAAACGCGACTTCACGTCGCTGTTCCTCGAGCCGCTGCGGGCGGACGCGATGGACGAACTGCTCCACGGCCTCGCCCCGGGACTCCCCGATGAGCTCCGGGCTCGCATCCGAGAACGCGCGGAGGGCATCCCCCTCTACGCCGTCGAGACGGTGCGGATGCTGCTCGACCGCGGTCTCCTCGAGCGAGACGGAGATGGCTACCGCCCGACGGCGGCCATCGAGGCGTTGGAGGTACCGGAGACGCTGCACGCGCTTATTGCCGCGCGACTCGACGACCTCACGCCGGACGAGCGTCGGCTGCTCGGTGACGCATCCGTTCTCGGGAAGAGCTTCACCAAACGCAGCCTCTCGGCGCTCAGCGGCTTGAGCGAAGACGAGCTCGAGCCCCTACTCGCGCCGCTCGTCCGCAAGGAGATCCTCACGATCCAGGCAGACCCGCGCTCGCCCGAGCGCGGGCAGTACGCGTTCCTTCAAGCGCTCGTCCAGAAGGTTGCGCACGGCACCTTGTCGAGGCGCGAGCGGAAGACTCGCCACCTCGCGGCCGCCGAGTTCTTCGAGACGACTTGGGGCTCCGAGGAAGACGAGATTGTCGAGCTGATCGCCTCCCACTACCTCGACGCCTACGAGTGCGACCCGGGCGCGGACGACGCTCGCGCGATCAAGGCCAAGGCGCGCGAGCAGCTGGCGCGCGCCGGCGAGCGGGCGGCGTCTCTCGGGGCGAGTCGGGAGGCACAGCGGTACTTCGAACAGGCTGCCGAGCTTGCCGACGATTCGGTCGAGCAGGCGCAACTGCTCGAACGCGCTGGGGAAATGGGGCAGGCGGCCGGTCAGCTCGAGAACGCGTTGGCGCACTTCCGCCGTGCAATCAACCTTTTCGAGTCGAGCGGGCGGACGCACCCAGCCGCACGAGCGTCCGCTCGCCTCGGCGCGGCGCTCTTCCACCACGGCCAGATCGACGCCGGCGTCGAGCACATGGAGCGGTCGTTTGCGGTGCTCTCGGGCGACGAGCCCGACGAGGACCTCGCCGCGCTCGCCGCCGAGCTGGGCAGGCTCCACTACTTCATGGGAGACCTCGACCGGGCGAGCGAGCGCATCGAGCTCACGCTGGAGATCGCCGAGTCCCTTTGGCTTCCGGAGCGGCTGTCAGAGGCGCTGAACACGAAGAGTCTCATCCTCGTGAGCCGAGGCCGGCTCGAGGAGGGCAACGGGCTCCTCAAGCATGCGCTCGACCTCGCTCTCGAAAACGACCGGCCTGGCGCCGCGACTCGCGCTTACGTCAACCTCGCGCACAACATGGCGGTCAGCGACCGCTACGAGGAGGCGCGGGAGCTGGACAAGCAAGGACTTGCGCTCGCCCGGAAGCTCGGAAACCGTGTCGGTGAGGGATATCTCCTCCACCATCTTTGCGACGCTCTCTGCGTCGCCGGGGAGTGGGACGAGGCGCTTGCGCTCGCGAACGAGCTCGCGAACAGCGAGGTGCGGCCGGCGCGCGCGGCGGTCCTCTTCCCCGCCACATTGCTCCATGTGAACCGCGGCGATGTGGAGACCGCGCGAGCGGGCATCGACAACTGGCCGGAGCAGCCGGCGGACCGCCAGGAACGCGCCGTCTACGATCTCGCCCGCTCGATCGTGCTCCTCGCCGCGGGGAAAGCGGCGGAGGCGCTCGAGGCGGGCGAGGCCGCGTTCGCATACCGCGCGGTCGGCGGGATGCACCCATACGCGAAGGCCGGCTTCGTGAGCGCCCTCGACGCCGCCCTCGCCCTCGGCGACCTCGATCGCGCCGAAAAGCTGCTCGCCGAAGTCCGCGCAATGCCGCCGGGACTGACGCCGCCGTTCGTCCGCGCGCATTCGGCGCGATTCGAGGCGAGGGTCGCGGCGCGGCGAGGAGAAGGCGAGCGCGTCGAGCCGAGCTTCGAAGCGGCAACGCGTGCGTTCCGGGAGCTCGGTGTTCCGTTCTGGACGGCCGTGACAGAGCTCGAGCACGCTGAATGGCTCACCGAGCGAAGGCGGGCGAGTGAAGCGAAGGACCTGCTTCACGAGGCGAAAGCGATCTTCGAGCGCCTGAAGGCGCGGCCGTGGCTCGAGCGGGTCGAACTCGCCTCGGCGCCGCAGGAAGAGGTCGCCGCGCCGGCGAGCTGAGCCCTACCTGCGCGAGTTCCCGCGCTGGTGTGCGAGGTACTCGAGCAGATCGGAGCGCGTGATCACGCCGATCGGGCGCCCCTCCCGCGCAACGACGACGGCGTTCGTTCTCGCAGTCAGCGTCGAGAACACCTCGTCGAGCGAATCCTGGGCGTCCACGGTGGCGAGCGGGGGCTGCATCACGTTCGCCACGTCCTCGTGCAGCGAGTCCGGGTTCTTGAATACGTGGTCGAGCAGGTCGCGGTCCTGCAGCGACCCGATCACGTCCGCGAGCGAGCCGGCGTCCCCGTCGCGCACCACCGGGAGCTGCGAGATCGAGAAACGCTGCATCACGTCGATTGCCTCGCCGACCTTCTGGTGCGAGCCGATCGTGATCAGCGCCGGAACCTCGGTCTCCTCGACCCCCTTCGACCGCAGCACCTCGCCGACCGTCGGCGTCGGCAGCTCGCGCTCCAGGAAGCCGAGCTCGAGCAGGTAGTTGTCGTCGAAGAACTTCGACAGGTAGGCGCGGCCGCTATCCGGGTACAGCGTGACGACGGTCTTGCCCGGACCGAGCTCCTTCGCCACCTCGATCGCTGCGTGCGTCGCCGTGCCGCAGGAGCCGCCGACGAGCAGCCCCTCTTCCCGCGCGAGACGCCTGGCCATCAGGAACGAGTCCCGGTCCGACACGGTGACCCATCGGTCGATCACCGACTTGTCGAGCGTCTCCGGATAGAAATCCTCGCCGATCCCCTCGACGAGGTAGGGATGCTGCTTCTCCGGTCCCGACGTGTAGATCGAGCCTTCGGGATCGGCGCCGACGATCAGCACCTCCGGCTTCTGCTCCTTCAGGTAGCTGCCGATGCCGCTGATCGTCCCGCCGGTCCCGACCGCGATCACGAGCGCGTCGATCTCGCCTTCCGTCTGCTCCCAGATCTCGGGCCCGGTCGTCTTGTAGTGCGCCCTGGGGTTGCCGGAGTTCGTGTATTGGTCGGGCTTGTACGCGCCGGGGATCTCCTCGGCAAGTCGGTCGGAGACCGAGTAGTAGCTCTCCGGCGACTCCGGCGCGACGGCGTACGGGCAGACGATCACCTCGGCGCCGAAGGCGCGGAGCAGGGAGATCTTCTCGCGGCTCATCTTGTCCGGCATCGTGAAGATGCAGC
Source organism: Actinomycetota bacterium (assembly GCA_046729795.1). GTDB lineage: Bacteria > Actinomycetota > Thermoleophilia > Gaiellales > Gaiellaceae > JBKPFU01. The sequence continues at coordinate 12,135 of JBKPHH010000003.1, forward strand.
GATAGCCCTTGAGCGCGGCCACGATCGCAAGCCCGGTGCCGGTGTTCCCCGACGTCGGCTCGACGATTGTGCCGCCCGGCTGGAGCTTCCCCTCGCGCTCGGCTGCCTCGACCATCTCGATCGCGATCCGGTCCTTCACCGAGCCGCCGGGGTTCAAGTACTCGAGCTTCGCGAGGACGGTCGCTACTCCGCCCGGAGCGATCTTCTGGAGCTTGACGAGGGGCGTGCCGCCCACGAGCTCGAGCAGAGTCGGGTAGTCCGGCATGGGCCGGAAAAGCTTAGTCGGCTGGCAGGGCTATGCCGGTCTCGGCCGGAACGCGGACCCGTTTCGGCAAGGCAAAGACCGTGACGACGAGCGAGGCGATCACGAACGCCGCCGAGACCCAGAACCCGACGTTGTAGCCCTCGGTCAGGGCGACCGCGAGCGGCTTTCCTTCGTGGAGCAGTGAGTCCGCGTGCGCGGACGCGGCGGTCGCTGCGGCCGCGATCCCGATCGCGCCGCCGATCTGCTGGCTCGTGTTGATCAGCCCGGACGCGAGGCCCGCCTCGTCGCCGTGGACGCCGCCGAGGGCGGCGATCGAGATCGGGATGTACGAGAGCGCAATCCCGAAGCCGACCGCGAGGTAGCCGGGCAGCAGATCCGATGGATAGCTGCCGTCGACCGGAAGCTGGGAGTACCAGATCATCCCGAAGGCCAGCAGGATCAAGCCGACGATGAGCACCGGCTTTACACCGACCCGCGTCACCAACGCCTGCGAGGCGCCGGCCACGAGCACCGCGGTCCCCGCGGTGGCGACGAACGTGACTCCGGCCTCGAGGGCTGAGTACTTCAGCACCTGCTGGACGTACAGCGTCAGCAGGAAGAAGTTGCTGAAGATCGTCCCGGACTGCAGAAACGCGATCGCGTTCGCCGCCGAAAGCGTACGGTTGCGGAAGATCCCGAGCCGTAAGAGCGGCGCCTCGGCGCGGCGCTCCCAGAGCAGGAACGCCCCGATCATTGCGAGCGAGAGCGCGAGCAACCCGATCGTGCGCACGGTGAGCCAGCCGACGTCGGGCGCCTTCGAGATCGCGAACACGAGCACGACGAGTGCGGCCGTGATGGTGACCGCCCCGGGGACGTCGTAGCGCCGGCGCGCCACGACGACCCGGCTTTCCGGGACGAGCGGGATCGTCAACGCGAGCGCCGCCGCCCCGACCGGGATGTTGACCCAGAAGATCCACTCCCAACCGAGGTACTTGGTCAGGACGCCGCCGGCGAGCACGCCTACCGCGGCGCCGCTGCCTCTGACCGCGCCCCAGACGCCCAGCGCCTTGTTCCGCTCGGGCCCCTCCTCGAACAGCGTGGTGATGATCGAGAGCGCGGCCGGGGAGATGATCGCCGCGCCCAGCCCCTGCAGCCCTCGCGCGCCGATGAGGACGCCTTCCGACCACGCGAGCCCGCACAGGAGGGAGGCGACGGTGAAGAGCGTGAGCCCGACCATGAAGATCCGCCGGCGCCCGAGGAGGTCGGCCGCCCGGCCGCCGAGGAGCAGGAAGCCGCCGAAGGTCAGCGCGTACGCCGTGATCACCCACTGCAGGTTTTCCTGCGAGAAGTGGAGGTCTTCGCCGATCGACGGGAGCGCGACGTTGACGATCGCGATGTCGAGAACCGTCATGAAGAAGGCCGCGCAGACGAGCGCGAGCGCTTCCCAGCGGCGGGGGTCCGGCGCCGTGGTGCTCAAGCCGCGAAACGTACCTGTTCGATCAGTGGCGGAAGTGGCGGCGTCCCGTGAAGACCATCGCCGCGCCGGCCTCCTCGACCGCGGCGACGACCTGTTCGTCGCGCTTCGAGCCGCCGGGCTGGATCACGGACACGATCCCGGCCGTCAGTGCCAGCTTCGGACCGTCGGCGAATGGGAAAAACGCATCCGAGGCCAGCGTCGCGCCGTGGAGGTCGTGCCCGTGCTCGCGCGCCTTGTCGAGGGCGATGCGCACGGCGTCGACACGGCTCATCTGCCCTGCTCCAATCCCGAGGGTTTGCAGGTCGCGCGCGATCACGATCGCGTTCGAGGTGACGTGTTTGCAGACGCGCCAGGCGAACAGCATGTCGCCCCAGTCGGACTCGCTCGCCTCGCCGCAGACGACCTCCATCCCGGTTCGGTCCTCGACGTCCCAGTCGCGGTCCTGGACGAGCAGTCCGCCGAGCACGCGCTTGTAGTCGCGCTCGCCCGGGTTGCCGAAGCGGCGCTCCTGGTCTTCGAGGATGCGTATCGCAGGCTTCTTCGTCAGCAGCTCGAGCGCCTCGTCCTCGTACCCCGGCGCGAACAGCACCTCGATGAACTGCTCGGCGAGAAGCCGAGCCAAGTCGTCGCTGACCGGCCGGTTGAGGACGACCACGCCGCCGTAGGCGGATATCGGGTCGGCCGCAAGCGCGCCTTCGTACGCCTGCTCGATCGTTCCCGCGAGCGCGACCCCGCACGGGTTCGCGTGCTTGACGATCACGCAGGCCGGCAGCTCGAACTCGCGCATCGCAAGCCGGGCCGCCGAGAGGTCGTTCAGGTTGTTGTACGAGAGGTCGCGGCCGTGGAGCTGCTCGACGCGGGAGAGCAGATGGAGGCGCGCGCCGAGCTCGGAGTAGTAGGCCGCCCGCTGGTGCGGGTTCTCGCCGTACGGAAGGTCGAGCTCCTTCGTGAACGCGGGAACGAGGCCGTCCGGAAAGGGCGTGTTCTCGGCGAACCAGCTCGCGATGCCCGCGTCGTAGGCGGCGGCGGTCGCGAACGCGTCCGCGGAGAGCTTGCGGTGCGTGTCCGAGGAGAGCTCACCGTTCTCGCGTAGCTCGGCGAGTACTTCCTCGTAGCGGTCGGGGCTGCAAACGGCGGCGACGTGGGCGAAGTTCTTCGCGGCGGCCCGGAGCATCGCCGGCCCGCCGATGTCGATCATCTCGACCGCCTCCTGCTCGGTCACGCCACGCCGGGCGACGACGTCGCGGAATGGATAGAGATTGACGCAGACGAGGTCGAACGGCTTGATCTCGTATTGGTCGAGCGCTTCGACGTCCTCGCTGCGATCGCGGCGGGCGAGGATCGCCGCGTGGATGTTCGGGTGGAGCGTCTTGACCCGCCCGCCCAACAGCTCCGGCACGTCGGTCAGCTCGTCGACCGGCGTCACCTCGACGCCGTGCTCCTCGAGATAGGCCGCCGTGCCGCTGGTCGCGACGAGCTCGACGCCGAGCTCGGTCAGGCCTCGCGCGAAGTCCTCGAGGCCGGTCTTGTCGTGCACCGAGAGCAGGGCACGTTCCATCAGCGGATCAGCTCACGGACAACGCGCGGCAAGAGCTCGTGCTCCACGGCTTGGACCCGCTCGCGCAGCGACTCGACGGTGTCGCCCTCGACCACGGGTACCGGCTCGGCCGCGATCACGGGGCCCGTGTCGACGCCCTCGTCGACGTAGTGGACGGTCGCGGCGGTCTCTCGAACCCCGGCTTGGAGGACGTCCTCGATCGGGTGCGCTCCGGGAAAGGCGGGAAGGGGCGCCGAGTGGGTGTTCACGATCCGACCCGGGAACCGGTCGAGGAACGGTTTCGTCAGCAGGTGCATGTAGCCTGCACAGACAACGAGATCAACGCCTCGCTCCGCGAGGAAGTCGGCCATCGCGAGATCCCGCTCCTCGCGGCTCTCGAACTCGGCCGCCGGAAACGAGCCTGCTTCAATGCCCGCCTTCGCGGCCCTGTCGAGCGCGCGCGCCTTCGTGTTGTTCGAGGCGACGGCAGCGATCGGCAGGCCGGCGTCGATCAGCGCCTGCAGATTCGTACCCTCGCCCGAGACCAGGACGCCGATCACACGCCCCTGGCCGCCGGACTCCTCTCGCCCGGCGAAGCCGGGCTTCGGAGCCCGGCTGACCCCGCTGGCCGCAGGATCCTGCGCCCTCGACGCTCGGCCGTACGGGGCTGTACTGTCCTCGCGCCTCGGGCTTGCCTCCTTTGCCAGCGACGCCCCAGGAGCGTGCGACCTCACTCGACCCTTCCGATAACCAGATCCTCGTCGCCCGCCTCGGCGACGACGGCGCAGAAGCCGACCCCGAGGTTGAAGACCCGCCGGAGCTCCTCCTCCTCGACGTGGCGCGCGAGCCATCCGAACACGGGCGGGCGCTCCCAGGCCTCCCAGTCGATCCTCGCTTCGACCCCCTCCGGAACGACCCGCGCAACGTTCCCGAGGATCCCGCCGCCGGTGATGTGCGCGAGGGCATGCACGTCGGCGCGGGAGCGGAGCGCGCGCACCTCGTCGAGATAGAGGCGCGTCGGGGCCAGGAGATCGGGCCCGTCGTAGTCCTCTTCCTCGAGCACCCGGCGGACGAGCGAGAACCCGTTCGCATGCACACCTGCGGACGCGAACCCGACGATCGCGTCCCCCGCGACGACGCGCGAGCCGTCGATCAGCTCCTCGCGGTCGACCACGCCGACGCAGGTGCCGGCGAAGTCGATCTCGTCCTCGCGGTAGATGCCCGGCAGCTCCGCCGTCTCGCCGCCGATCAGCGCGCAGCCGGCCGATCGGCAGATCTCGGCTGCGCCCTCGACGAGCTCTGCGACCTGCTCGAGGTCGAGGCGGTTGGCGGCGACGTAGTCGAGCAGGAAGAGCGGCTCCGCTCCCGTCGTCAGCACGTCGTTGATGCAGTGGGCGGCCAGATCGGCCCCGCACGCCCGTAGCTCGCCCCGCTGCCTGGCGAGGATCAGCTTCGTGCCGACCGAGTCGGTGGTTGCGGCGAGCAGGCGCCGATCGTCGAGCGAATAGAGGCCGGCGAAGGCGCCGAACCCCTCGGCGCCGGTCGACTCGACCGCCGCGCGCAGGCGATTCACGATCGACTCCGCGGTCGCCAGGGAGACGCCGGCCGCCTCGTACGTCTTGTCCCGCGAGCTCACCGGCCGAGTCTACGAAGGCGGCCCGCTGTCAGGCGAAGAACTCGCCGTGGAGCTCCGGCCTGCCGGAGGGGCCGCCCGGGACGAAGCGCACAGTGCTCTGGCCGATCTCGACCTCGGAGTCGTCGACCGGGAGGTCGAGGAGCTTGGCGAGCGCGGCGGCCTGCTCCTCGGGCTTCTCGGAACGGAGCTGCAGCTCCGCGAGTCGGAGCTCGGGGGTCCCCCCGAGCAGCTCCTCGATCCACTCGCGGGGTGGATGGATCTCCAGGCGGTAACCGGCGCCGGTCGTGACGAACGTTCGCTTCCCGCCGTGTTCCTGGATCCGGAGGTCTGCCGCCTGCGCGCGTTCGATCGTGGCCGCGAACTCGTCCTCGTCCATCGAGAAGCCGAGGTGGTCGACCCGCGGCAGCTCCCACTGGCCGGGCTGCACGACCACGTTGATCGCTCCGCGCTCGAGCTCGGTCAGCCGAAGCTTGAACCCCTGGCGGTCGAGCTCCTCCCAGGAGATGCCGCCCTCCGTGTAGAGCTCCTCGTCGCCGATCCGGCCGTAGCGGGCGATGAGCCGGAAGCCGAGCTTGCCGATATACCGCGACTCGACCTCGCGCAGCTTGCTCGTCACGAGGTGATAGTGAAAGAGCTGCACCAGGTGGCCCTCAGCAGGTGAATTCTAGACTCCGGTCGTGGTCGCAAACGGGCCCTCGCTGCTCACGAGCTGGAGCCTCGAACCGCTGCAGCTCGCGCCGACCGCGTTCGTCGCGGGAGCGTACTTCGTGCGCGCGCGAACGCTTCGCCGCCGGGGGGTGCCCGTGCCCGCATGGCGTGTGGTCGTTTTCGTCCTCGGGCTCGTGCTCGTGCTGCTCGCGCTCGCCTCGCCGATCGACGCGTTCGGCGAGCAGCAGTTCTTCTTCATGCACATGACCCAGCACGTCCTGCTGGGTGACCTGGCGCCGCTCTGCTTCGTCGCTGGGCTGACCGGCCCGATCCTGCAGCCGCTCCTGAGGCTCGGCTGGGTGAACCGGCTGCGCGTCCTCACGCATCCGTTCGTGGCGCTGCCGATCTGGGCGGTCAACCTCTGCCTCTGGCATGTTCCGTTCTTCTACGAGGCCGCACTGCACCACGACTCGGTGCACGCGCTCGAGCACTTCAGCTTCTTCACCGCCGGGGGTTTGATGTGGGCACCGGTGGTCGAGACGCTGCCTGCGCCGGAATGGTTCGGCACGGGGTTCAAGCTCGGCTACATCGCGATCGTCCGCCTGGTGGAGACCGCGCTCGGGAACATCTTCCTCTGGTCGGGGACGGTCTTCTATTCCTTCTACGAGGCGCCGCAGGAGCGGTGGGGCGTCTCGCCGCTGCACGACCAGGCGCTTGCGGGGACGGTGATGATGATCGAAGGCTCGATCGTCACCCTTGCCGCGCTGGCGTGGCTCTTCCTTCGGCTTGCCGCGGAAGGGGAGCTCCGCCAGGAGCTGCTCGAGCGCGGCCTCGACCCGCGCACGGTCAGGCGCGCGGTCCGGTACGGGCGCGCGGAGGATCTTGGTTCGCCGCGCTGAAGTCGTAGCGACCGGCACATGCGTTCCACGGGAGTCCATCACGTCGACCTTGTCGTCTCGTCGATCGAGCGCAGCCTGCCGTTCTATCGCGAGCTCCTCGGACCGCTGGGGTGGCATGGGCTGCACGAGGTCGAGGGTGAGCGCGGCGAGACGATCTATTACCTGACCGGGCCCGGCACGTCGATCGGCCTCCGCCAGGCACAGTCGGAATCGGACGAGCCGTACGACCGGTACCGCGTCGGCCTCCACCACCTGTGCCTCGAGGCCATGTCCCGCGGCGCCGTCAACGAGCGTGCCGACTGGCTGCGTGAGCAGGGCGCCGAGATCGAGAGCGGCCCCGAGGAATACGCATACAGCCCTGGCTATTACGCCGTCTTCTTTTACGATCCGGACGGCATCAAGCTGGAGATCGTTCACATCCCCGGCCAGGCTGCCTGACCGGAGAAAGGAGCGCACATGTCGACGACGCCTCCCGAGCAGGGCGGCACTGGCGGGTACACGGTCGCGAGTAACCTGAGCGTCGCGCGGATGCCGATTCCCGGCAATGCCGAGTTCGCGGCCCTGATCGCGATCAACATCTTCCTCGCGATCCTGCTTTTCGACGACGCGTGGAACGTGAACGACTGGGCGTTCGCCAACGTCGTCCTCGGAGCGGCGTACATCTTGAGCCGCGGCATCGCCAAGGCGAGCCGCGTGCTCGAGCAGTAGCGGCTACTTCGTGACCGGGGCGGCCGCCTCGAAGCGCAGCTTCGCGGCCGCCTCCGGGACTCTGGTCGGATACTCCCGTGTCAGGCACGCGCGGCAGAACGACGAGGCCGGGCGCCGCGTCGAGGCCTGGAGGCCGTCGAGCGAGAGATAGGCGAGCGAGGTCGCGCCGATGTACTCGCGCACCTGCTCGACCGAGCGGTCAGCGGCGATCAGCTCTTCCCGCTCCGCGAAGTCGATGCCGTAGTAGCACTGGGAGATGATCGGGGGCGAGGAGACGCGCACGTGCACCTCCGCCGCGCCGGCGTCGAAGAGCATCGCGACGATCTGCCGCGTCGTGTTGCCGCGGACGATCGAATCGTCGACGACGACGACGCGCTTGCCCTTCACCTCTGCGAGCGGGTTGAACTTCAGCTTCACGCCCTGCTGCCGGAGGCCCTGGTCGGGCTGGATGAAGGTGCGGCCGACATAGCGGTTCTTGATCAGGCCCTCGCTGAAGGGGATCCCGGTCGCGCGAGCGAAGCCGATCGCCGCCGGCGTGCCGGAATCCGGGATCGGCAGCACGAGATCGGCCTCGACCGGTGCCTCCTCCGCAAGACGTTCACCCATCCGTACCCGCGCACCGTGGACCTCGACGCCGTTCAGGCGCGAGTCGGG
>JBKPHH010000004.1:0-6514 GCA_046729795.1 Actinomycetota bacterium
TCCGGCCGCCAGCGCGAGGCCCTCGCCGTCGAGCGCGAGGCTCGGAGCCATCATGCTGCCCATCCGTTCGCCGGGCTGAAGGGCGCCGCGGATCAGGTCGGCCTCTCCGAGCATGCTGTTCAGGTGCATGTCGTAGTCCGGGAGGAAGTCGCCCGAACCGAGCCCGAGGCTCGTCGTCAAGACGCATGCGTTCCCCTCGCCGTCCACGGTGACGAGGTTCGTCGTGTCGCCGTTGAGATCAGGGCCGCTGTCGAGGGCCGCCGCGAAGGCAAGGACACGCTCAGGCTCCGAACGCCCACGCACCTCGGCGAGGCGGGGAAGCGTCTCAGGGAGCTGCGAAAGACCGCCGCGCGTGAGGAACCGAGTGCCGGCATATTCGAGCTCGATCGGGTCCGACCAGACAGCCTCGTAACTCGTCAGATCCTCGCGCGTCACGAGACCGCCACGCTCCTCCATCAGACCGAGCAGCGCGTCGGCGATCGAGCCCGAGTACGCAGTGGCAGGGCCTTCCTCCGCGAAGATCTCGAGCGCAGGAACGAGCCCCGGCTGCTCGAGCTTGCCGCCGGCGGGCAGGAGCATACCGCCGGGGGAGTAGATGCGTGCGCCCTCGTTCATCGTCATCACCGCCGCGAGCATCTGCAGGCAGGCGGCGTGCGCGGGTGGCATCTCGACGCCGTCGCGTGCAAGCCGCAGCGCCGGCTCCACCAGCCGCGGCCACTCGAGCCGCCCGTACTCGCACCAGAGCGCCTCCAGGCCGGCGGGGACGCCCGGGACGCCGCAGGAGGCGATCCCGACCGCGTAGTGGACGAGCTCGGCCCCGAACGGCACTTCGAGCTCGAGCAGCTCGATCTCCCTCTCCTCGGCGCCGAGGCCAGGCATCGCGACGAAGCAATCGAGATTGCGCGCCTCACTGCGCGCCGCGTCGAAGTAGATCGCGTGCCCGCCGCCGAGGAAGCCCGTCATGACCGTTTCGGCCACGCAGGAGGCCAGTGAGGCCGCGACGGCGGCGTCCGCGGCCGTTCCACCCGCTTCCAGGATCTCGACTCCGGCTTCGACGGTGGCGGGATGTCCCGCGGCAACAGCGGCGTCCATCGGCTGCTACCCTAAAACGCGACCGCGGCCCCGGCCGTCCGTGTTCCTTGGCACGGCGTGCGGAGACCGCGGAGTCGCATATCTAGGAGGAATATGCCCCTCACCAAGGATGCAAAGCAGGAGATCGTCGGGAAGCACGGCAAGAGCCGAACCGACACGGGCTCCCCGCAGGTCCAGATCGCGCTGATGACCGCGCGGATCAACGAATTGACCGAGCACCTGCGCGCCCATCCGAAGGATCACTACTCGCGCCGCGGGCTGCTCAAGCTCGTCGGGCGCAGAAGGCGGCTGCTGAACTATCTGCAGAAGCGCGATCTCGAGGGCTATCGCAATCTAATCCAGGAGCTCGGCCTCAGAAGGTAACCGGGCGCATAAGCGATCAAGCGGAGGGTGGAAGTTTGAGCGAGCAGCCTTCTCCGGGCTGCTGACCCAAACCTCCACTCTCCATCAAGAAGTGGAGGACAGATGAGCATTGCAACACAAGGTCCAATGACGGTCACGGCCGACGTAGCGGGCCAGGAGATCACGTTCGAGACCGGCAAGCTGGCCAAGCAGGCCGACGGCGCGGTCGTCGCCCGCTCGGGCGAGACCATGGTTCTCGCCACGGCCCAGGGCCGGGCGGAGGCGCGCGAGGGCGCGGACTTCTTCCCGCTCACGGTCGACGTCGAGGAGCGCATGTACGCCGCCGGCAAGATCCCCGGTGGCTTCTTCAAGCGTGAGGGCCGTCCCACCGAGCGGGCGATCCTGACCGCGCGCATGATCGACCGCCCGATCCGGCCGCTCTGGCCGAAGGGATTCAAGAACGAGGTGCAGGTGATCTGCACGACGCTTTCCGCCGACCTGATCACCCCGCACGACATCCTCGCGATCAACGGTGCGTCGGCCGCGCTGATGATCTCGCCGCTGCCCTTCCTGGGCCCGGTCGGCGCCGTGCGCGTGGGGTTGATCGACGACGAGTTCGTCATCAACCCGACGCTCCCGCAGATCGAGGACGAGGGCAACAAGCTCGACCTGATCGTGGTCGGCACGCCGGAGGCGCTGACGATGGTCGAGGCGGGCGCCAACGAGATCGGCGAGGACCGTTTGCTCGAGGCGCTCGAGATCGCGCACGCGGAGATCAAGAAGCTCTGCGAGGCGCAGGAGGAGCTCCGCAGCCAGGCCGGCAAGGCCAAATGGCTCGATCCCGACCTCACGCGCGAGCTGGAGGAGAAGTACGCGGGTCGTATCCGCGAGCGGATCGGCGTCGAGGGTCTCCGGGAAGCCTCGGCGGAGGTCGAGCAACTGATGGAAGAGCTGTCTCCCGAGCTGTCGATGGAGTCGACGGAGGACGACATCATCCGGCGCATGCAGATCCGGGCCAGCCTCGCGCTGGTGCTCGAGCAGGCTCGGCTCGAGGCCGTGGTCGAGCCGGTCCGTGAGCGGTTCGAGGACGACCTGCGGGCGCTGACCGAGGCCGAGCAGGATCCGAAGGAGCTCAAGTCGGCGAAGCGCCACCTCCTCTTCGACAGGATCGAGGAGCAGCTCGAGCTTCCGTTCCCCGCCGGCCCCGTGGTCGTCGAGGGCGAGCCGGCTCCGAAGGACTCGGTCACCCGCAACTACGTCAAGCGCGCCGCGGAGGCGATCTACAAGGACCTCGTGCGCAAGAAGATCGCCGTCGAGAAGCGACGCCCCGACGGCCGCGACCCGGAGGACATCCGGCCCGTCAGCTGTGAGGTCACCGTCGCGCCACGTCCGCACGGCTCCGCGCTGTTCACGCGCGGCCAGACGCAGATCATGACCCTGCTGACCCTCGGCACCGCCAAGGAGGGCCAGCGGATCGACGACCTCTCGCTCGAGGAGGAGCGTCGCTACATGCACCACTACAACTTCCCGCCCTACTCGGTCGGGGAGACCGGGTTCATGCGCGGCCCGAAGCGCCGCGACATCGGCCACGGCGCACTCGCCCAGAGAGCGCTCGAGCCGGTGATCCCGAGCCTCGAGGAGTTCCCGTACACGATCCGGCTCGTCTCGGAGACGCTGGAGTCGAACGGCTCGTCCTCGATGGGCTCGGTCTGCGGATCCGCCCTCGCGCTGATGGACGCCGGCGTGCCGATCAAGGCGCCGGTCTCGGGCATCGCGATGGGCCTCGTCAAGGAGGGCGACGACCACGTCGTCCTGACCGACATCCAGGGGGCCGAGGATCACCTCGGCGACATGGATTTCAAGGTCGCCGGCACGCGTGATGGCGTGACCGCCCTGCAGATGGACATCAAGATCACCGGCGTCACGCAGGAGATCCTGCGCAACGCGCTCGAGCAGGCGAAGCGGGCGCGCGAGTCGATCCTCGAGAAGATGCTCGAGGCGATCCCCGAGCCGCGCAAGGAGCTCGCGGGCCACGCGCCGCGCATCACGTCGGTCAAGATCGACCCGGACAAGATCGGGATGGTGATCGGCAAGGGCGGCGAGACGATTCGCGCGCTCGAGTCCGATCACGAAGTCCAGATCGACATCGAGGAGGACGGGACGATCCTCATCTACGCGACCGAGGGCGACAAGGCCGAGGCCGCGATCGCCGCGATCCAGGGGATCACGAAGGAGCCCGAGGTGGGGGACACCTACACGGGCAAGGTCGTGAAGACGACCCAGTTCGGCGCGTTCGTCGAGCTGACGAAGGGCACCGACGGCCTGCTTCACGTCTCCAACGTCGGTCCGGGCCGTGTCGGCCATATCGAAGACGTGATCAACCGCGGGGACGTGCTCGACGTGATCGTGCAGGAGGTCGACAAGGACCGCGGCCGCATCGGCCTGAAGCTCGTCGCCAAGCACGAGAACGGGAACATGGTCCAGCCCGAGGAGCTGATCGAGCGCGCCAAGAACGCACCTCCGCGCCCGCGCGAGGAGGAGCGGCCGCGCGGCGACCGGGGTGGCCGCCGAGGCGGACGCGACCGCGAGCGGGGACGGCGCTAGCGCGCTCCGTCTACGTCAGTAGCGGTCGAGTTCGCGCAGGCGCTCGTCGCTGATCCCGAAGTGGTGCGCGATCTCGTGCAGGACGACCCGGCGGACCTGCTCGCGCAGCGTCTCACGCGTGGCGCCATAGTGGCGCTCGAGCGGCCCGCGGTAGATCGTGATCGTGTCGGGTGGGACGCCGGCGTAGGCGCTCGACCGCCTCGTCAGCGGAACGCCCCGGTAGAGCCCGAGCAGCGGCATCCCCGGAGGCGGCTCGTCCTCGATGACGATCGCGAGGTTCGACATCGCCTGCCGCAGCCTCGGCGGCAGGGAGTCGATCGCTCCCTCGGCCCAGCCCACGAACTCGTCCTCCGAAACGGTTTGCGTTTCGTCGCCGAACACCTCACGAGGGTACCGCCAGGGCGTACGGTCGCCGCCAGGCCTCTTCAGCGAAGCTGGTCACGCGACATTATGAGCGCGCGTGTCATGCTCGTCGCGGAGCGCAATCGCGACCGCTTGGGCACGGCTTCGAACGTTCAGCTTGTTGAGGATGCGCTGGATGTGCGTAGCCACGGTTTTCGGGCTGATGACGAGCTTGCCGGCGATGTCATCCTGCCGGTAGCCCTCCGAGAGCAGGTCGAGCACCTCGTGCTCGCGCCGGGTGAGCGCCTCGAGCCTCCCGTTTCGGTCCTCCCTTGCCGACACTGACTTGCCAGGATCGACCAAGCGCCTCACTCGGGCGATCAGCTCGCCCGGGTCGACCGGTTTCACGAGGTAGTCGTCGGCTCCGACGATGAGGCCGGCCGCCCGGTCCAAGGCCTCTGTGCGCGCGCCTGAGACGAACAGAATGGCTAATTCATCTTTGTATGCCTCACGGAGCTCACGGCAGACCTCGTAGCCGTTGATACCGGGGAGGTGGACGTCGAGAACGACCGCACCCGGCCGTTCGCTCGCGGCGGCCGAGAGTGCCGATTCTCCGGTTTCGAACTCACGGGTCCGATAACCGGCACGCCGAAGAAGAGTGCCGACGAACGAGCAAAAAGCAGCGTCGTCGTCCACGACGAAGACCGGGCCGCTGATCTCGGGGGGGATGCTTCCTTCCTGTTAGGGAACCTCCTTTGTAACGCAAATACCGCACTTTCTCAAATCGGAAGTCGGCCGCCTACTGTCGATCCGGTACCGACAAGATCCTGAAAATCCCTCCTATCCGCCTGCCGCGTGGGTTCCTAGTGTTTCTGGCCTGTGGATCGCGCGGGTGCGACTTCGGCCTGCGGCGATAGAAAACACGAAAGAGGGAGAGCAATGGCTAGGCGTCTAGCAGAGACGAAGGGGGTAATCCTGCGGCGGCCGCTGTTCGTGGCGGCGCTGCTGGGAACGGCCCTCGCGGTTGCGATCGCGATCTCCGGATCGGCGGTCGCCACCACGGCTTCGTGTAGCAACCCCGCCACATTGGCTGGAAGCGCATTCGAGATCGACACGGACGCGAATCTCAAGGTCGACACGAGCGGGTGTATCGACTGGCTGGCCAGTGGAGCCAACGACGCTCCGTTCCGGTCCGGCGTGCTCGCGAAGAACGACAAACCAGCCGGGTCGGGGGACGACTCGTTCGGTCAAGGGACGGCGGAAGACAACCCGAACCCAACGATCGTCGACGGCTCGATCCCGCCGAACAAGAGCGACCTGAAGGCCTTCGGCGTCTACTCCGAGGTCGGCGAGTCTACCGCGGGGAACCTGAGCGGAAAGTTCCTCGAGCTGTTCTGGTCTCGTGTGCAGAACCCGTCCGGGACGACGAACATGGACTTCGAGCTGAACAAGGAGTTCTGTGACGGCACGGCGGCGCACTGCGCCAACAACGGGACTGCGAAGAGCCCGGTCTACAAAACTCCCAAGCGGACGACCGGCGACAAGCTGATCACCTACGACCTGTCCAAGGGCGGCACCGTGCCGACGATCTCGATCCGCACGTGGAGCGGGTCGGCCTGGGGAACGGCGACGGTGATCAGCGGCAGCAACACGACCGCTCGCGGCTCGGTCAACACGAACACGATCCCGGCGAATCAGACCGGCGGGATGACCGGGGGCCTCACGGCAAGCCTCGGCCAGCAGGACCCGTTCACGTTCGGGGAGGCCTCCATCGCATTCAGTGTCATCTTCAGCGGGAACACCTGCGGAGCGTTCGGCTCCGCCTACCTGAAGAGCCGGTCCTCTGACTCGTTCACCGCCGAGATCAAGGACTTCGTCGAGCCCGAGCCTGTCACGATCAGCAACTGCACCACGCTGACGACCAACGCCGCGGGGCCGGTAACGATCGGTAGCCCGATCAGCGATACGGCGACCCTGGGCGGTGCGACGGCCAACGCGACCGGCGGCATTACGTTCAAGCTGTACGGGCCGTTCGACGCCAGCACGCCGGCAAGCGGCGACACCTGTGTCGATTCCGGCACGGGAGCCAACCTGGTGACAACGCTCGGGCCGGTTGCGATCGGCAGCCCGAACG
>JBKPHH010000005.1:0-19923 GCA_046729795.1 Actinomycetota bacterium
GGGGTAGGAAAGTCGTCCCATAGAGGGATGAAACGGGCAGAATCCTTTCGTGGCCACGACCGAAGACCGCCGCGGCGTCGGCGGCAGCGACGATTGGAAGCGCGAGCTGTACGATGCTGCGCCCGAGCGGCAGGGCGAGCTGTTCTCGACCATCTCCGGTCTCGAGAACGAGCCGCTCTACTCGTCTGACAATGTCGACATCGACTACGACCGGGACCTCGGCTACCCGGGCGTCTATCCGTTCACGCGCGGGGTCTACCCGTCCATGTATCGCGGGCGGCTCTGGACGATGCGCCAGTTCGCCGGCTTCGGCACCGCCGAGGAGACGAACGAGCGCTTCCGCTACCTGCTCGAGCACGGCCAGACCGGGCTCTCGACAGCCTTCGACATGCCGACGCTGATGGGCTACGACTCCGACCACCCGCGCTCGCTCGGGGAGGTCGGGCGCGAAGGCGTCGCGATCGACTCGCTGGCGGACATGGAGACGCTCTTCGACGGGATCCCGCTGGGGGAGGTCTCGACCTCGATGACGATCAACGGGCCCGCGGCGATGCTGCTCGCCTTCTACGTCTGCGTTGCCGAGGAGCAGGACGTGCCCCGGACGGAGCTCCGCGGGACGATCCAGACGGACATCCTCAAGGAGTACATCGCGCAGAAGGAATGGATCTTCCCGCCCGAGCCGTCGATGCGGCTCGTAACGGACATGGTCGAGTTCTGCGCGCGGGAGCTCCCGCGCTGGCATCCGATCTCCAACTCCGGCTACCACAACCGCGAGGCGGGCTCGAACGCGATCCAGGAGCTCGCCTTCACGCTTGCGAACGGCTTCGCCTACGTCGACGCGGCGATCGAGCGTGGGCTCGACGTCGACGACTTCGCGCCGCGACTCTCGTTCTTCTTCAACGCGCACATCGACTTCTTCGAGGAAATCGCGAAGTACCGGGCCGCCCGCAGGATCTGGGCCCGCGAGCTGCGCGAGAAGTACGGCGCCAAGAACCCGCGCTCGTGGCTGATGCGCTTCCACACCCAGACGGCCGGCGTCTCCCTGACCGCCCAGCAGCCCGAGGTGAACATCGTCCGGACGGCACTCGAGGGCCTCGCGGCGGTGCTCGGCGGCACCCAGTCGCTGCACACGAACTCGTTCGACGAGGCGCTCGCGCTGCCGACCGAGGACGCGGTGCGAATCGCTCTGCGAACGCAACAGGTGATCGCGCACGAGACCGGCGTGGTGAACACGATCGATCCGCTGGGCGGCTCCTACTACCTCGAAGAGCTCACCAACCGGCTCGAGCGTGAGGCCTACGACTACTTCGACCGGATCGAAAAGCTCGGCGGGGTGATCCCGGCAATCAAGGAAAACTTCTTCCAACGCGAGATCGCCGACGCGTCCTTCCGCTACCAGCACGAGGTGGAGCAGAAGCAGCGGGTGGTCGTCGGGGTCAACCGCTACCAGCTCGACGAGGACACGCCCGTCGACATCCTCCGGATCGACCCCGGGCTCGAGCAGAAGCAGATCTCGCGCGTGGAGGGCCTGCGCGGAAAGCGCGACGCGGCCAAGGTGGAGGCCGCGCTGACCCGGTTGAAGGAAGCCGGCTCACGAGAGAACGAGAATCTGATGCCCGTCCTGGTCGACGCCGCACGCAACTACGTCACCCTCGGCGAGATGTGCGACGCGCTCCGCGAGGTCTGGGGCACCTGGCGCGAGACGCCAGTCTTCTAGTCGTCCTCACTTTTAGCCGCCACTAACCGAACCCGAAAAAGCTCGTCTATTCTGAGTGGCGTGAACTCGGTGCAGACAATCCTGACCTCACGGAAGGTCAACCGCTGGTTGCCGTGGATTGCGGGTCTGATCCTGGCGGCGGGTGTGATCACCTTCCTGGCCGTGTACTACGGGAACACCGCGAAGTCCGCGGATGCTCCACTCGAGAACAAGCCTGCGTACGTACCGAAGCAAGAGAAGTCTGCTCCGATCACGAAGCAGCAGCGGGAGATCGCCGGCAAGTTCATCCTCGCCGCGGTGATGCGCAGGGACCCGGTGCTCGCCTACAAGCTGAGCGGTCCCGACATCCGCCAGGGCGAGACGCTGAAGCAGTGGCTCCGCGACTGGAAGGACCCGAACGTCGGCGTGCCGATCGTCCCGTACACGAGCGAGCTCGACAAGGCGCCGATGCGCGTGGAGAGCTCGACGACAAGCGAGGCGTACCTCGAGGTCATCATGCTCCCGAAGAGCGGGAACGTGAAGGACACCACTCAGTTCTACCTGGGCCTGAAGGCTTTCGGTACCGGCAAGAACCGGAAGTGGCTCGTGAACTACTGGGCGCCGAGCACACGCCCGCCAATCCCGATCGACCAAGGCAAATAGCCAGGCCGGCGGGCCGGGTGCCTAAGCTGTGAGCGTGGGCCTTCTCAAGTCTCCCCGCCGGAGACGACGCTTTGCGTTCGGCGCGATCCTGGCTGCGGCGGGCTTGACGATCGCCCTGCTGATCGTCTTCGAGCGCAACACCTCGCCCGCGAAAGACGCGAAGCTGACGAACGAGCCGGTCGCGTTTCCGCAGATCCCCAAGCGCGCGAAGCACACCCACGCGGAGAACGTGAGGGCGCTGACTGTCGCCGCCGAGTTCGTGCGCACGGCCGTGGCGCGCCAGCATCCGGAGCGAGGCTGGGACGTCGCCTCGCCGACGATGAAGGGAGGGGATTCGAGGGAAACATGGACGGGCAAGGATCCCGCGATCCCGGTACCCCCGTACCCGGTTCGGCTCGTGAAGTGGAAGCCGGACTACTCGTACAAGAACGCAATCGGGCTCCAGGTCGCGCTCTTCCCGAAGCCGAAGACCCCCTACAAGCCGATGGTCTTCTTCATCGACCTCAAGCGCTATGGCCAGGGCAAGAACGGGCACTGGCTGGTCGAGTCGTGGTCGCCGGCGCCGGGAGCAGCGTCGTTCGGAATCGCGGCCGGAACCGCCAGCGGTGGTGGGGGCGGACCGCTCGGAGACGCAGTGGCGCAGGCGACGGGGGACTCGGTCCTCGGCGCCAGCTGGCTGCTCCTCCCGATCGGCATCTTCGTTCTGGCGCTGCTGATTCCGATCCTCGTCGGGATCCGCGGCTGGATCCGCGACCGCCGCCAGGACCGGCTGGCCGGCAAGGCGCTGCCGCCGCTCGGCAACTACGGGTCGAGCGAGAGACCGTCGTAGGCGAGCGTGCGCGGCGCTAGCGGCGCCTCGCCAGCACTTCTTTCGAGAGGTCGCGAATGGCCGGGTTCGCCCGGGCTCTCGTCGTGAGCGCCTCGATCTTCGACCGGAGCTCCGGCGTGAGCTCCTTGGGCGCCGATCTGAGCGCCACTTTCTGAACGCCCACGTCCTTGTCCTTCAGCGCGGTGAGGAGGACACGGCTCGCGTCGTCAGGTGGCAAATACTGTGCCGAGTACGCGGCTGCCACCCGAACTCGCACGTCCTCGTGTTTCGCGGCCTTCTCGACGACGCGGGCAGCGCGCTCGTCGTCGATCATCCCTGCGAGCGAGGCAGCCTTCGACGCGAGGTGCGCATCCTTGCGGGCAATGAGCTTCTCGAGGTGAGGCAGGGCCTCAGGGCCGAGCTTCGCGGCTTTCTCGTAATCGGGCTCTTCGGGGTCGAGTGCCGCACGTACTTGCTCCATCGTCACCGGCATGCCGACCTCCTCAGATGTCCTGGGTGAATTGGCTTGCGTTCATCGTCGCCACCTCCGAAGCGATCAGGTCGGGAGGTGGATTCGTGATGTTCCAGGTCCCGTTGCCCGTCATCAGGCGGTCGTTGTTGTTGACGTGAGCGAGGCCGAGAACGTGTCCGACCTCGTGTCCGAGCGTCCACTGGCTCGCGACCGAGGCTACCGCAACGCTGGGGCTCCCCGGCGGGAACGCGGCGCAGCCGTTGAGCGCGGGGACCGTCGAGCGCACGAAGTAGCACGCCACGTCGTTCGGCCCGACGTTGTTCCGGTTCGCGAAGAGCTGGTTCTGCTCCGCGGTCGTGTTACCCATCGTGCAGGGGCCGACGTCGAGGTCGTTCAAGAGCGGCAGGTTGAGGTTCTCGGTCGTGACGAGTTGGACCGCGAAGCCGTTCGCGTTGTAGACGGTCTGCATCGACGCCAGCATCTGCTGGACGGTGAAGGACGTCGGGTTCGTGAGCACTTTGAAGTGCAGCCGCACGGTCGGCACGAGTGCCCACCAGCGGTGCCACATGGCGCTGTTCATCCCGATGGCGAAACAGTCGATGCGGTTCGGGCCCCACGAGACGGCCGTGGGCGTACCGTCGATGATGCCCCCGAGGTCTTCCCAGCCGCTCCAGCCCGAGCCGGCCCACCACTTGTGCCACATGTGGTTGTCGGTGCCGCGAACGAAGGTATCGATGCGGTTCGAGGCCCATGAGGCCGCTGCGGGGCCGGAGCTGAGTACGCCGCCGAGGCTCTCCCAGTTGCTCCAACTCGACCCGTTCCACCACTTGTGCCACATCGCGTTGTCGGTGCCGCGGACGAAGGTGCCGATGCGGTTCGAGCCCCAGGAGACGGCGGCGGGTGGGCCGTCGATGATTCCGCCGAGGTCTTCCCAGCCGCTCCAGCTCGACCCGTTCCACCACTTGTGCCACATGTGGCTGTCGGTGCCGCGGACGAAGCAATCCAGGCGGTTCGCCGCCCAGGAGGAAACGGCGGGCGCCGACGTGAGCACGCCGCCAAGGCTTTCCCAGTTGCTCCAGCTCGACCCGTTCCACCACTTGTGCCACATCGCCATGTCCGTGCCGCGGACGAAGCAGTCGATGCGGTTGGGACCCCAGGAGACGGCTGCCGGCGCGCTGGTCAGGATGCCGCCCAGGTCTTCCCAGCCGCTCCAGCTCGACCCGTTCCACCACTTGTGCCACATGTGGCTGTCGGTGCCGCGGACGAAGCAGTCCAGGCGGTTGGCCGCCCAGGAGGAGACGGCCGGATCGCTCGTACAGACCCCGCCCAGGTTCTCCCAGCCGAGCCAGGTCACTTTTTCCCGCCCTTTTTCTTCGGCGGCGGGGTCTGCATGTCGCCGGACGGCATGTCACCTGGAGGCGGCTTCTTCTTCCCCTTCGGCGGTTCGACCATCTTGCCGCCGGGCATCTCTCGCGTCTCAGGACCTGCCACGTTCATTCCTCCTCTCCGCTGAACGCCGCAGGTTGTCTTCGACGACTCGAGAGGCCGCAGATCCCGGGTTGTCGTCCCCGCCCGCGACCGTAGACCTCCCGACGGAGGTTGTCAACGGCTTTCAGGCGATCGCCGGTGCCGCCTTGCCACCGACGCCCGAGGACGGGAGCCTAAATGTCGAGTTCCAGCCCGTCGTAGGCGAGCTCGAGCCCCTCGTCGAGGGGGCGCTCACGCGGGCGGTGCGTGATCAGCAGGCGCTTCGCGCCTGACGCTTCGAACGCCTCCAGTGCCTCGTCCGCGGCGAGGTGCCCTCGCGTTCCGCCCTCCGGATTCGGCCGGAGGAGCGTCGCTTCGCAGATGAAGAGGTCAGCGTCCCGCGCCAGCTCGGGAAGCTGGTCGTTCGGCCCGGAGTCGCCGGAGTACGCGACCACTGTTCCGTTCGCCGAAGCACGGAACCCGTAGGCCTCGAGGTCGTAGTGGAGAACACGCCGCGCTGTCACCGTGAACCCGGCGGTCTCGAACTCCTCGTTCTCGACGTACTCGTGGAGGTCGAAGGTCTGCTCGAACATGTCGGGGCGGCCGAGCCGCTCGGCGATCACGCCGAGCATCTCGCTGCCCTTCGGCGGCACCCAAAGCTCCGGCTTGCCGGTGCCCTCGCCGGGCCCGAACATCAGCCCCCATACCCACGGGACGAGATCGCCCCAGTGGTCGAGGTGCCAGTGGGTGATCACGATCGAGTCGATCTCCGGCCACTCCCAGCGCTCGCGCAGCTTCGCGAGAACGCCCGGCCCGCAGTCGAGGAGAAGGCGCCTGCCGCCCTCCTCGAGCAGGTAGCCGGACTGCGCGCCGCCGGGGTTCGGCCACGCGGGGGAGCAGCCCACGACGGTGACTCTCACCTTCCTATACTCCTCGGCGTGGCGGGGAAAATCCGTGTCGTCATTGCGAAACCCGGTCTTGACGGCCACGACCGGGGTGCCAAGATCATCGCACGCGCGTTACGCGATGCCGGCATGGAGGTTATCTACACCGGTCTCCACCAGACGCCCGAGCAAATCGTCGAGACGGCGATTCAGGAGGACGCCGACGCGGTCGGGATCTCGATCCTCTCGGGCGCGCACATGACGCTCGTTCCCCGG
Organism: Actinomycetota bacterium; assembly: GCA_046729795.1. Classification (GTDB taxonomy): domain Bacteria; phylum Actinomycetota; class Thermoleophilia; order Gaiellales; family Gaiellaceae; genus JBKPFU01. The sequence continues at coordinate 6,267 of JBKPHH010000005.1, forward strand.
ATCCTCGAGGGGCTCAAGGAGAACGGCGCCGAGGACGTTCTGGTCATCCTCGGCGGGACGATCCCGAACGAGGATGCCGAGGAGTTGAAGCGGCAGGGCGTCGCCGCGGTGTTCACACCCGGTGCGCCGACGACCGAGATCGTCGACTTCCTGAAGGAAAAGGTCCCGGCTTGAGTCTCGAGGTGTCGCGCGAGGACGGCGTCGCCGTCGTCACGATCGCGCGGCCCGAGGCGAAGAACGCGCTCGACCTGGACACGTTGACGGCGCTCCGGGATCGGCTGCAGGAGCTGGCCGAAGACGAGGAGATCCGCGTCGTCGTCCTGACCGGCGAGGGTGAGAAGGCGTTCGTCGCCGGCGCCGACATCAAGTACATGAGTGGACTGGACGTCGACGAGGCAAAGGCCTGGGGCGCGTTGGGCCACGAGGCGGGGCGGCTGCTCGAAGAGATGCCGAAGGCGACGATCGCCGCGATCAACGGCTTCGCGCTCGGCGGCGGCTGCGAGCTCGCGCTCGCCTGCGACATCCGCTACGCCGCGAGCACGGCCAAGCTCGGCCAGCCGGAGATCAACCTCGGGATCATCCCGGGTTGGGGCGGGACGCAGCGGCTCGCGCGTGCGACGACGCTCGGCTACGCGAAGGAGCTCATCCTGACCGGCCGCGTCGTCGACGCCGAGGAGGCCGAGCGCCGCGGTCTCGTGAATGCCGTCTTCGAGCCCGGCGAGCTGCTGGACAAGACGCTCGAGACCGCGCGGCTGATCGCCTCGAAGAGCCCCGTCGCCGTCGCCGCGGCGAAGGAGGCCTGCAACCGTGCGCTACAGGGTGAGCACGGAACGAACCTCGAAGACGAGGGGAACCTGTTCGGCGAGCTCTTCTCCTCCGAGGACGCGAAAGAGGGCATGACCGCCTTCGTCGAGAAGCGCGAGCCGAACTTCGTCGGCCGCTAGCGAGTCGCTACAGGCTTCTTGAGCAGGACGAGCGCCGCGCTGATCGCGAGCGGGTCGCCGCGTTCCGCGCGCATGGTCGTCATGTCCGGCGAAGTCCAGATCAGCGCCGGCTGGCCCTTCCTCGCCTGGGTCAGCCGCATCGTCCGGGCGGTCTGGGCGGACTGCACCACCGTCAGGTCGGACACACGCAAGGTGAGCACCCGGCTGATCTTCCGCTGGAACTGGCGCATCGGCCACGCGCTCAGGTCGGTGACCCTGATCTGCAACGAAGCCTGGTTCACCGCCATCACCGTCGCGGTCAGCTCGAGCGTGAACGGCGTACCGGGCGCCGCGGCGAACAAGAGCCGCTGCGCGTTCTGGAGATACGGATACGGGTTGACCGCGCCGCCGCCCCCGGGATGGACCTCGAAGTGGAGGTGGGGGTGGATCCCGTCGGCGTCGCCCGAGTCACCGACGAAGCCGATCGGTTGCCCTGCGCTCACCTTCGCGCCGTCTTTCAGGTTGGGCGCGTACGCCGTGCCGGGAACGCACTTGCCGCGGTTGTCGTTCCGCCGCGTGAGGTCGTTGTTCAGGTGGATGTACATGTACTTCGTGCCGCTCGAGCCCAGGAGGTAGAGCATGCAGCCGGCGCCGCTCCAGAACTTGACCCTCCCGGCCTCGGCGGCGAGCGCGATCGCCTTGCGCGGCGCCATGATGTCGATCCCCTGGTGCGGGCCCTGCGCGCGGGGCGAGCCGAAGTCGTCGATGTAGGCGGCGCGCCCGAGCACCGGAAAGATCAAACGCGGCGGCTTCCGCGCCGCCGCGGCGGCGGTCCCTACGAGGAGGGCGAACAGGAGAAGCAGGAAAAACGCTGTTCGGGCTGTCGTCCGCGGGCGTCTCATTGGGGGGCCAGCAGCGCTCCGGTCAGCGCTCGAAGGGGCGCACCCTAGCAGAGGTCGCGTACGACCTCCGTCGTTAGAGTCCTCTGCCGATGAAGATCGCCGTCTGCGCCAAAGTCGTCCCGGAGGCGAACGCGCCGAAGCGCATCGATCCCGAATCCAAGCGGCTCGATCGCTCCGGCGAGGCGACCCTAAATCCGTTCGACGTCCATGCCGTCGAAGAGGGGCTGAAGGTAAAGGAAGCGCAGGGCGACGGCGAGGTCGTCGTGCTGGCGATGTCGCCCGAGCGCGGCCTCGACGCGCTGCGCAAGGCGCTTGCGATGGGCGCCGACCGCGCGGTCCTGATCGCCGACGAGGCTGCAGCGGGCTCGGACCTCGTCGCGACGAGCCGCGTGCTCGCGAAGGCGCTCGAGCGCGAGGAAGCGGACCTGATCTTGTTCGGCCAGCAGGGGAACGAGTCTGACGGCGCCGTCCTCTGGGCAGCGGTCGCCGACCGGCTTCGCCGTCCGCTCGTGTCCCAGGTCGCCGAGCTGACCGTCGGCGACGGCAAGGTCACGGGCAAGCGCCAGACCGAGTACGGCTACGACTCGATCGAGGCGCCGCTGCCCGCGGTGGTCGCGGTCTCGGACGCGATCAACGAGCCCCGCTACCCCTCGCTCAAGGGGATCATGGGCGCGAAGAAGAAGCCGCAGGAGTCGGTGTCGCTGTCCGAGCTCGGCGTCGACACGGGTGAGGCGGGCTGGAGCGGCTCGCGTACGGAGGTCTATGCGATCGGCGAGCCGCCGCCGCGCGGCGAGACGCAAAAGATCGAGGACGACGGGTCGGCGGCGGAGCAGATCCTCGCGTTCCTCCAGGAGCGCAAGGCGCTTTGAGCACCCTCGTCTACCTCGAGCATCACGAAGGCGAGCTCCAGAACGATTCGCTCGGCGTCCTCTCGAAAGTGGCGCAGCTCGACGACGACGTCGCGGCGGTCCTGCTCGGCTCCGGCGTCGAAGGGCTGGCCGCGCAGGCGGGCAAGTTCGGCGCCAAGCGCGTCTACGTCGGCGACGACCCGAAGCTCGAGGCGCCGCTCCCGCAGCCCCGAATAGACGTTCTCGCGCGCGTCATACAAGAGAAGGAGATCAACACGGTCGTCTTTCCGGCGACCGTGCTCACGGCCGACGTCGCAGCGGGCCTGGCCGCGCGGCTCGACGCGGGCCTGAATTGGGACCTCGTGGATCTGGTGCAGGAGAACGGCAAGCTCGTCGGCAAGCGGCCGGCGCTTCAGGATTCTGTTTACGTCGACGTCGGCTGGACGTCGGGGCCGCGCCTGGCACTGATCCGCACCGGCACGTTCGAGCCCGCGGAGAGCGGGGGCGGCGACGCCGAGGTCGAGCGCATCGAAGCATCGTTCGAGGACTTCTCGCTCCAGGCGACCATGCTCGAGCAGGCGCATACGGAGAGCGAGGGACCGTCGATCGAGGACGCCGACGTGATCGTCGCGGGCGGGCGCGGGCTCGGCAGCCCCGAGAACTTCGCGCTCGTTGAGGACCTCGCGAAGGCGCTCGGCGGCGCGGTCGCCGCCACGCGCGCCGTCGTCGACGCCGGCTGGTACCCGTACGCAACCCAGGTCGGCCAGACGGGGAAGACGGTCTCGCCGCGGCTCTACATCGCCTGCGGGATCTCGGGCGCGATCCAGCACAAGGTCGGCATGCAGGGCTCCAACGTGATCGTGGCGATCAACAAGGATCCGAACGCGCCGATCTTCGAGTACGCCGACCTCGGGGTCGTGGGCGACCTGCACGAGATCGTGCCCAAGCTGACCGAGCTCGTCCGGCAACGCAAAGCGGCGTGAAACCGTCGGAGCATCCGCCGCCCTTCGACCCGAAGGCGTTTGTCACGGAGTCGACGGATCCCGAGGACGAGCGGATCGAGGTCGGGCTGCTGATCGTCGGCGCCGGCCCGGCCGGGCTCGCGTGCGCGATCCGCTTCAGCCAGCTGCTCGATGAGTCGCCGGAACTGAAGGAACGGCTCGGCGAGGTCCCGCTCGCGGTGATCGAGAAAGGGAAGGCGCCTGGCGCGCACCTGCTCTCGGGCGCGGTCGTGAACCCGCGCTCGCTGCGCCGACTTTTCCGAGGCCGCAAGCGAACCGACGAGATGCCGTTCTACGACTACGTCGAGCAGGAGTCGGTGCTCTTCCTGACGTCGAAGCGGGCGTTGCGGATGCCGACGCCGCCGACGATGAAGAACCACGGCAACTTCGTCGCCTCGCTGTCGCAGCTCGGACGCTGGCTGGCCGAGCAGGCGGAGGAGGCGGGGGCGATGATCCTTCCCGAGACCTCGGCGACCAAGCTCCTCGTCGAGCACGGGCGCGTGCGCGGAATCCGGACCGGCGACAAAGGCCGCGGCCGGAGCGGCGAGGAGCTGCCGAACTTCGAGCCCGGCTCGGACGTCGTCGCTCCGATCACCGTTCTTGCCGAGGGCACCCAGGGCCATCTGACCGGCGTCGCGATCGACCGCTTCGGCCTCCAGGGCGAGAACCCGCAGGTCTGGGCGCTCGGCGTCAAGGAGGTCTGGCGCGTTCCCAAACCGCTCGAGCGCGTCATCCACACGATGGGCTGGCCGCTTCGGGGCGCGGCGAAGTACCGGGAGTTCGGGGGCTCCTTCATCTACCCGATGGGCAAGGACATGGTCACGATCGGGATGGTGGTCGGGCTCGACTACCGCGATGCCGAGCTCTCCGTGCACGACCTCCTCCAGGAGCTGAAGACGCATCCGCGCATCCGCAAGATCCTCGAGGGCGGCGAGCGGATCGGCTGGGGCGCGAAGACGATTCCCGAGGGCGGCTTCGTCGCGCTGCCGAAGCGCTTCCACGCACCCGGTCTCCTGCTCGCAGGCGACGGCGCCGGCCTCGTCAACGTGCCCGCGCTGAAGGGCATCCACTACGCGGTCGAGTCGGGGGTGCTCGCAGCCGAGGCCGCCTTCGCCGCGCTCCGGCGAGGCGAGGCGATCGGCAGGCGCGAGGCGCTCGCTCCCTACGACGAGGCGATTCGCGGGAGCTTCATCTACGAGGACCTCCGGCGCGTCCGCAACATGCGGCAGGCCTTCGGCCGCGGCTTCTGGATCGGCGGCGCGCTCGCCGGTGCGATGACGGCAACGCGTGGAGCGTTCCCGCGCGGCAACAAGGACCTCGAGCCCGACACGGACGTGGAGCTGATCCGAACCGAGCGCGCGAATAGCTATCCGTCACCGGACGGCAAGCTCACGTTCGACAAGCTCTCGTCCGTGTACCTCTCAGGAAACAAGACGCGGGACGACGCTCCGAACCACATCAGCATCCGGACGGACGTTCCGGCCGAGCTCGCGACGTTGTGGGAGAGGCTCTGCCCCGCGCAGGTCTACGAGGCGCGGGACGGCGGCGTCGACGTGACTCCGTCGAACTGCGTGCAGTGCGGCGCGATCACGGCCAAGGGCGGGCGCCTCACGCCGCCCGAGGGCGGCTCCGGCCCCGAGTACTCGCTTACCTGACGACGAGCGACGGACTGGCGAGCTCGTCTTGGGGCGACCAGATCCGGAACCTGTCGCCGCGCCGGGCGGAGACGACCCGCCAGAGGTACCCGTGGTCGTTCGTCCAGGAGGTCGTTCCGAACGTGAGCCACGTCCTCGAGACGAGCTTTTGGAGCTCGTAGGGCTGCGGGCCGGTCCGGGGCCGGACCTGGCCCCAGATCGAGACCTTCGAGCCGCGCCGGAGAACCTGCACGAGCGGGAGGGTGAAGGCGAAGAAGGCGGGCTTGGCGACCCCGGTCGTCGTGAAGAGACCGCTCGCCCAGCGACCGACGACCGGCTCGTCGCGCAGCAGGAAGTGGATCAGCAGGTCGACCCGCGGCGCGAGGTACACCCGGCGCGCCGACTCGGCCGTGTAGCGAGCCTGGAGCGCGGGGGAGACGCCGTTGAAGCGGTCAGGTGGATTCGTCTTGTACGCGAACTCCGTCAGCCAGATTCGCTTCGGCCCGAAGTTCCGCTTCACCTCGAGCAGCAGGCACTGGAGGTTCGACATCGTGAACCAGCGGCTGCACTTCTGCTTCGGGTTTCCGAACGGCGTCTCGTGCCGGCGCGGGTGCGGGTGGTGCGAGTAGACGTCGAAGCGCGCGCCCGCCGCGCGCATGCCGCGCATGAAGGCGTAGGCCGAGAGCGCCGTTTTCGTCGCCCTCGGCGAAGTGGCTCCGCCTGCCACCTTGTTGTCGAGGTTCATCGCGTGCAGCGCGTCCGTCGTCTTGTTGAGCAGCCGCTCGACGTAGAGGCGCGGCGAGTTCGGCATCAGGCCGCCGCGCTGGTTCGGCTCGTTCCAGATCTCCCACTTGCGGACCCACGGATAGCGCTTGGCCGCCGCGGTGGCGAACAGTGCGAGCGCGGACGGGCTTTTCGGCGCCCAGTTGGGCTTGTTGTAGCCGTTCGCCCAGGGTGGAGTCCCCCAGAACGTGACCAGCACGTCGATCCCGTGCCGCTGGAGACCGTCGAGGACGAGATCGGTGCGGCCCAGTCGTACGCGGGGTCGGAGGGATCAGACGGATGGGCCGGCTGCACGGGCGCGATCCAGTCCCAGCGCAGCGTGTACCGGACCGCGTCGACGCCCATCCGGTCGAGCAGCAGCATGCGGTCGTCGATCGTCGCCGCGGCGATGCTTCCGTTTTCGAGCCAGGCATCGTCCTGGAGCCCGAACTGCACGTTCGGCGAAGCGGCGGAAGGGCTCGTCCAGATCAGTCCGGCGGCAACCGCGCTCACGAGGAAGGCAGCCCGTTTCATCACAGCGACTGTATCGGCACGTTTTTAAAGATCCGTAAGGTGTCGATGGTGATCGGCCGGGAGGACGTGCTCGCCGCGAAGGAGGCGATCGGCGGCCGCGTCCACCGCACCCCGACGCTCAGCTCCGCCTCGCTCGAGCGCGAGGTCGGAGTGCCGGTGGTCCTGAAGGCCGAGCTCTTCCAGCGAACGGGATCGTTCAAGCCGCGCGGCGTGCTGAACAAGCTCGCCTCGCTCTCGGGAGAAGAAAAGTCACGCGGCGTAATCGGAATCTCGGCGGGGAATCACGCCCAAGCGCTCGCCTATGCGGCCGGGCTCGAGGGCATCGACGCGCTGGTCGTCATGTGGCAGGGCGCGAGCGAGCAGAAGATCGCCGCGACGCGCGGTTACGGTGGCACGGTCGACCTCGAGGCTTCGGATCCAGGGCAGGCCTTCGAGCGGCTCGAGCAGCTGGTCGAGGAGACCGGCCGGGCCTTCGTGCACCCGTTCGACGACCCAGTCGTGATGGCGGGCCAGGGCACGGTGGGGCTCGAGCTCGCCGAGGATGTTCAGGACCTCGACCCCGTGGTCGTCCCCGTGGGCGGGGGCGGGCTCGTGTCCGGAATTGCGACGGCGGTCGACGCGAGGATCATCGCGGTCGAACCGGAGCGCTCGCCCGCGCTTCACGAAGGTCTTCGCGAGGGGCACCCGGTCACCGTCTCGCCGGACTCGATCGCCGACGGGCTCGGCGCGCCCTTCGCGGGCGAGAACTGCATCGCCGTCTGCCGCGAGCACGGTGTCGAGAGCGTGCTCGTGACCGAGGACGAGATCGCGGCCGGGATGCGCTTTCTCTACGAGCGCTGCAAGCTCGCCTGCGAGCCCGCGGGAGCGGCCGGCGTCGCGGCGTTGCTGGCGGGAAAAGTGCGCCTCGAGCAGGGCCGTACGGTGGGTGTCGTTGTCTCTGGAGGCAACGTAGCGCCCGAAACGGCCTCTGCTATCCTGGCCGCGCAATGAAGGCCGGTATCCATCCGGAGTATGTGCTCGCCACCGTCCACTGCGCCTGCGGCAACACGTTCCAGACGCGGTCGACGAAGGAAGAGCTGCACGTCGAGATCTGTTCCAACTGCCACCCGTTCTACACGGGCAAGCAGAAGCTGCTCGACTCCGGTGGCCGCGTGGAGCGGTTCCAGCGGCGCCTCGAACGTGCGCAGGCCGCCAAGAACGCTTAACTCTTTTTTCGTGCCACGTCCCACGACGCCCACCGAGTCTCTGGGCGGCTGCAAAGCGGCGCCACCCGGCGTCCTCGGTCGCAGCTATCGCTCCGGGGATCCAATACGAACGCTCCCTGCGTCGTTGGCTGGCGCGCTTTTCGCGCGCCAGAGCCGCGGTAACGCCGTCGGACGAGGCACACGATGAATCCGATCGGAGGACAGGCCGTCCTCGAGGGCGTGATGATGCGCGGCCCCTCGAACTGGGCGGTCGCGGTGCGGAAGCCAGACGGCGAGATCGCCCAGGTCTCGCGCGGGATCGAGTCGGTGATGGCGCGCCACCGGCTGCTCCGCCTGCCGATCGTCCGCGGAATCATCGCGCTCGGCGAGTCGCTCACGATCGGCTTCCGCGCGCTCGCCATCTCGGCGAACTACGCGGCGCAGGAGGAGGGCGAGGAGGGCGAGCCCGCCACCGAGCTCACGCGCGGGCAGCTGATCTTCGCCTTCGCGATCGCGATCGGCTTCGCGTTGCTGCTCTTCAAGGTCGGCCCGGCTTTGATCACGAACTGGATCGGCATCGAGGCGGGTTGGTTCGTCGTTGTCGAGGGCCTGATCCGCGTCACGGTCTTCGTCCTGTATCTGTTCCTGATCTCGCTGCTCCCCGACCTGCGGCGCGTGTTCCAGTACCACGCAGCGGAGCACAAGGTGATCAACGCCTACGAGGCCGGTGAGCCGCTCGAGCCGGCGCGCGTGCAGCGGTTCAGCCTCATCCATCCCCGCTGCGGGACGGCGTTCCTGCTCTGGGTGATGGTGATCGCGATCTTCGTCTTCGCCTTCTTCGGGCGGCCGGTCTGGTACTGGCTGATCGTGTCCAGGATCCTGCTCCTGCCGGTGATCGCCGGGATCGCCTACGAGCTGATCCGCTTCGCCGGCAAGCACACCGGCAATCGGATCTTGATGACCCTCCTCGCGCCGGGCCTTTGGCTGCAGCGACTGACGACGCGAGAACCGACGCTCGACCAGCTCGAGGTCTCGATTCGCGCGCTGCGAGAGGTCTTGCGGCTCGAAGACCGTGCCGAGCCCGGCGCGGGCGAGCGCGTCGAAGTGATGGCGTAAAGGCGCTTTTACGCTGCAAACTCGTAGAAGGCGCTACCGTCTTATGCCGTTATGTGGGGTCGAGCGGCAATTCTTGCCGCCGCGCTGGCGTTCGTCTCCGGGTCTGCCGCAGGGCAGCCTGGCTGGCTGAAGGACGTCCAAACCGCCTCGCGCGGCCTCGACCGTGCCGTCGCGGCCGGTCGACTGACGTCGGAGTCCGCGGCTGAATACAAGGCGACGCTGAACCGGGCGGCGCGCCTGCTGCCCAAGCTCCCGCGTAGCCGCTACCGCAACCTTGCGGCGGTCGTCCATCAGACGGCGACGCTGGCCCACGTCTACGACGAGCCGCGCTCGCTGACGATTTTCTCCATGCTCGCCTTCAACGTGCGCTGGTTCGCCTCGCACTGGGACCGGCCGGGCGGGACCGACATCCAGGACACGGACGGGATCTATTACCGCCAGTTCTCAGGCCGAGGCTTCCAGTTCCACCCGCTCGCGAACTTCGGGAAGCTGAACTGGTTCGTCACTTCGCATAAGGGTCCGCGGGCGCAGCAGCTCGCGCTCGCACTGCTCGAGCGGGCCGTTCCGACTGCCGGCGGTCTCGCCTGGGAGTACTACTTCCGGTTCGGCTCGGGCTTCCCGCCCTGGATCTCGGGCATGGGACAGGCCGTCGCCGCGCAGGCGCTTTCGCGGGCAGGGATCGAGCTCAGCGCACCGGAGCTGACCGACGCCGCTCGGCGCGCCTACGTGCTCGTGCCGCGACTGGTGCGCGGTACGTCGCGCGGCCCGTGGATCCGCCTCTACAGCTTCAGCCCACTTGCCGTCCTGAACGCACAGCTGCAGACGATCGTCTCGCTCGGCGAGTACTCAGCCGCCGCGCAGAACGCGGACGCGCAGGCCTACGCCGGCAAGCTCCAGGCGGCCGCGACCGGCCTGCTGCCGCGTTTCAATACGGGCTACTGGTCGCTCTACTCGCTCGGCGGCGCCGAGGCGACGCTCCATTACCACCAGTACGTCGTCCGGCTGCTCTCGATGCTGTCGAACCGGACGAAGGATCCCGTGCTGACGGATTACTGGAACCGCTTCCGCGACGACCTGGCCGAGCCGCCCGAGCTCAAGGCCGGCGGGGCCGCCCCGGCGATCTACCCGTGGCCGCTCGACGGGTTCCGCGACGGCGCCCGCATCAAGTTCTGGCTCTCGAAGCGCTCGTCGGTGCGGCTCGACATCGGGCAGCGGCACACCGGCTCGTTGCTCGTCTCGCGCGGGTGGCACACGGTGTCCTGGCGGCCCGGGGCGGTCGCGCCCGGGACCTACCAGGCGAGCCTGCACGCGGTCGATCCCGCCGGCAACCCGGCCGATCTCAAGCTGCCGCCGCTGGAGGTCCGCCGCGACACGCAGCCGCCTCGCGTGACGGCCCGCGTGCGCGGCTCGCGGCTCGTCTGGCACGCAGCCGACCCGGGCACGCCCTGGCTTCGGCTCACGCTCGTCCTGGCGCGCGGAAGCGCGAAGCGGACGCTCTCGCTCGGCGTCCATCCGCTCAAAGGGACGGCCCGGTTGCACGTGCCCCCGGGGACGTGGGGCGCGACGCTGGTGAGCTCGGACTCGTCGGGCAACGCAGCCAAGACGCGCCTGGGCGTCGTTCGCGGGCGCGGCTAACCTCTACTTCATGGCCGCGATCGAGAGCCTCGTCGAGGAGCTCGAGCGCTCCTATCAGGAAACCCAGGAGCGCATGTCCGACCCTGCCGTCTTCAACGATCACCGCGAGGCGGCAGAGATCGGCCGGAAGCTGAAGGAGCTCGAGTCGGCGCACAAGCTCGCGCAGGAATGGCGCCAGGTTCGCGACGATCTCGACGCCGCGCGTGGGGACGGCGACCTCCGGGAGCTCGTGCCGGAGTACGAAGAGCGGCTCGCCGCGCTCGAGGAGGAGCTCAAGCTCGCGCTGGTCGAGACCGACCCCGCCGACCACAAGGACGTGATCGTCGAGATCCGCCAGGGCGTCGGCGGCGACGAGGCCGCGCTCTGGGCCGGCGATCTCTTCCGGATGCTCACCCGCTACGCCGAGCGGCGCGGGTTCAAGTGGGAGCAGCTCTCCCTGAGCCCGAACGAGGCGGGCGGCGTTAAGGAGGTCACTTTCGCCGTCAAGGGCGATGGGGCGTACTCCGTGTTCAAGTGGGAGGGCGGAACGCATCGCGTCCAGCGGGTCCCCGAGACGGAGTCGCAAGGCCGGATCCACACGTCCACGGCCACCGTGGCCGTGATGCCGGAGGCGGAGGAAGTCGAGATCGACATGGACCCGAATGATCTGAAGATCGACGTCTACCGCTCGACGGGGCCGGGCGGACAGAGCGTGAATACGACCGATTCCGCGGTGCGGATCACGCACGTGCCGACCGGGATCGTCGTCGCAATGCAGGACGAGAAATCCCAGCTCCAGAACAAGACGAAGGCGCTGCGCGTCCTGCGCGCTCGGCTGTACGAGGCCGAGCGGGCACGGCAGGAGGCCGAACAGGCGGCCACGCGGCGGTCGCAGATCGGCTCAGGCGAGCGTGCCGAGAAGATCCGCACATACAACTTCCCGGAGAACCGGGTCACCGACCACCGCGTCAAGGTCACGCTGCACAAGCTCGATGCGATCACCGACGGCGAGCTCGACGAGTTCACCGAGGCGCTGGCGGCGGAGGACCGCCGCCGAGCACTCGAAGCCGCGGCGGTTTGACGGTTGGCGAGGTCCTAAGACGCTCCACCCAATACCTCGCTGCGCGCGGCGTGGAGTCGCCGCGGCTTGATGCGGAGTTCCTGCTCGCGAAGGCGCTTCAGCGAACGCGGCTCGAGCTGTACATGGAGCACGGGCGCGAGCTCTCTGAGGCTGAGCTCGGCGTCGCGCGGACCCTGGTCGAGCGGCGCGGCAAGCGGGAGCCGATCGCCTACATCCTCGGCGAATGGGGCTTCCGGCGGCTCGTGCTGAAGATCGACCGGCGCGCGCTCGTGCCGCGTCCCGAAACCGAGATCGTGGTCGACCGGTGTCTCGAGCACATTCGATCGCTGCCCGCGCCCGACGTGCTCGACGTGGGCACCGGGTCGGGGGCGATCGCGCTCGCGATTGCCGACGAGCACCAGGGCGCGCAGGTGACTGGGTTCGACAGCTCGCCGGACGCACTCGAGCTCGCGCGCGAGAACCTTGGCCAGCTCGATTTCGGAGATCGAGTGCGGCTGGTCGAGCACGATCTGACCCGCGGTTTCGGCTCAGCGTCGTTCGACCTCGTCGTCTCCAACCCGCCTTACGTGGAACCTGACGAGGTGCCGTCGCTGCAGCCCGAGATCCGCGACTGGGAGCCCCGTTCCGCCCTCGTCGGCAAGGACGCCACGCAGGCCGTCGCCGTCGCGGCGAAGGAGGCGCTGCGCCCGGGAGGCTGGCTCGTGCTCGAGACCGCCGAGCAGCGCTCAGAGGAAGTGGGGGAGCTGCTCGAGGCGCTCGGCCTCGAGGAGGTCGCGATCAGCGAGGACCTGGCGGGGAAGGAACGTGTCGTGGAGGGCAAGCGGCCGTGATCGACGAGGCGATCGCCGCGCTGCGGGCCGGCCAGCCCGTCGTCCTACCGACGGACACCGTGTACGGGCTCTGCGCGAACGCGGCCGATGACGAGGCGGTCCGGCGTGCGTATGCGCTCAAGGGGCGAGAGGAAAAGCAACCGAGCGCGCTGCTCGCGGCGGACGTCGACGCGCTGTTCGAGTGCGTGCCGGAGGCGAGGGACTCGACGGAGGCGATCGCGCGGGCGCTCTTGCCGGGGCCGTTCACGCTCGTCGTTCCGAACCCGGCGCGCCGCTTTCGTCGGCTGACCGGCGATCGTCCCGAGACGCTCGGGGTGCGGGTGCCGAGGCTCGAAGGTGAAGCGGGCGAAGTGGTCGCCGGCGTGGGGGCGGTGATGGCCACGAGCGCCAACCTGCCGGGGGCTCCCGACCCGAGGAGGCTCGAGGACGTTCCGAAGGAGATCCGGCGCGGCTGTTCGGCGCTCGTGGACGGCGGCGAGCTTCCGGGGATCCCGTCGACGGTCGTCGACCTGACGGCCGAGCGGCCGGAGATCCTCCGTGAGGGCGCAGTTCCGGCGGACGAGGCGCTCGAGCTGATCGCCGCCGTCACGGCGTAGGGATACGATCCAGAAGGATGGCGGTCGCTCAGCAGACACTCGAGCAGCTGCGCACGGCGGGCCTCGCGGAGATCGATCCCGAAATCGTCGAGCTGCTCGCGAAGGAGCTCGAGCGCCAGCGCGGGCAGATCGAGCTGATCGCGTCCGAGAATTTCACCTGGCCCTCGATCCTCGAGGCGGTTGGGTCGACCCCCACCAACAAGTACGCCGAGGGCTATCCCGGCAAGCGGTACTACGGCGGCTGCGAGGTGATCGACGAGATCGAGACGGCCGCGATCGACCGCGCGAAGGAGCTGTTCGGCGCTGAGCACGCGAACGTCCAGCCGCACGCGGGAGCGCAGACCAACATGGCGGTCTACATGGCCGCCTGCCAGCCGGGCGACACGATCCTCTCGCTCGAGCTCTCGCACGGCGGGCACCTCACGCACGGCCTCAAGGTCAACTTCTCCGGCCGCCTGTACACGATCGTCCACTACGGCGTCTCCCGCGAGACGAACATGGTCGACTACGACAACGTGCTCCGGCTCGCGAAGGAGCACCGGCCGAAGCTGATTATCTGCGGAGGGTCGGCGTACCCGCGCGCGGTCGAGGCCGACCGCTTCCGTGAGATCGCGGATGAGGTGGGCGCGCTG
>JBKPHH010000006.1:0-10964 GCA_046729795.1 Actinomycetota bacterium
CGGTTGGATGGCGCGGATCGTCGCCGGCGTGCGGCCGATCATCCGCTTCGCCTCGGCGCCGACGGCCTGGATTTGGCCGTGCCGTTCGTCGAACGCGATCACGGACGGTTCGAAGACGACGATGCCCTCGCCCCGCGCGAACACGACCGTATTCGCGGTCCCGAGGTCGACCGCGAGATCACGGCCGGGTCGCCAATGCTGCAGCACACCCATCGCGGTTCGGCGAGCGTAGCTCGCGACTCGGTGGAGCCAAGCGGAGTAGGGGCGATAGCGCCCAGCTCGCCTGGGCTTGGCAGGCTGAGGAGTCAGGAGGCCCCGCGCTTCGGCGTCGGGCCTTTTTCGTGGGGCAGTCGTGGCCGAGCATCGTCGAGCCCCAGCACGAGTTCCTCGATCTCGGCTGAGCGCGCTTCAGCAACGTTTCGTTCCGTCGCGATCACGCGGAAGCCGCACTTCTCGAGGACGCGACGCGAGCGTGCAGCGGCCGCGAACGATCAACTGCCAAGAACGCATCGAGGGCATCGCTCGCGATCCCTTTGCCCCAGTAGGAGCGACCGATCCAGTACGTCACCTCGCGCTCACCGGGCTCCCCCCAGGACCCGATCGTTCCGGCCACGTCGTCGTCGACGACGATGACCTGGCGAGCACCGTCTTGTCGGCTCGTAGCCTCAACCAACGGCGCTCGAATGCGTTCCCAGTCCATGTGGTCGGTGCTGCGACTGCGCGAGTCACCGCGCCCACCCGAAGGAGCACCCCGTCGCTAGCGAGGAGAGGCTGTAGTTCGCGCCAAGAGCGCCCGTTCGGGGAGAAATCCGGGCAGACGTAGCCGCTCTGTCGCCTCATGTGAAAACGAGAAGACCCTGTTACGCGGGGCTTTTCTCTACAGGGGCGGCAGGACTCGAACCTGCAACCCCCGGTTTTGGAGACCGGTGCTCTGCCAATTGAGCTACGCCCCTAGGGGTTGCGAAGACCGATTGTAGCTTCGCCCTTTCAGGCACCATCCGCGCGTGGCCGGCCGGAGACCAACCCTCGGGGCGCTCTTCCTTGTCCTGTCGATCGCGCTGATCGGCGTGGCCGCGGCGGCGGCCGAGGCCGCCCGCAACGAGCCCGGTCTCTGGGTGGTCGTCCTGGCTGCCGGCGCGATTGCGCTTTGGCTCGGCTCCCTTGCGTACCGCGCGCTGAAGGGATAGGTCCGGAGGCGCCGCCTGCGGCGCCGCTTTCAGGACGCCCGGACTTTGTTCCGTGCGTCCGTCTGAAATGACCGGTCGATACGTCGAGATGGACCTCTGCCGTTAATCGGGCGGCGTATTCTCTGACCGTGGCCACGCAGCCCGAGGACACGAAGACGCTCTGGCAGCAGTACCGCAAGACCAAAGACCAGGGGATCCGCGACCGCCTGATCCTGACCTACGCGCCGCTCGTCAAGTACGTCGCGGGGCGGCTCGGCAGCGGCCTCCCGGCGCACGTCGACGAGAACGACCTTGTCTCGTACGGGCTCCTCGGCCTGATCGGCGCGATCGAGCGCTACGACCCGGACCGTGACGTCAAGTTCGAGACCTACGCGATCGCGCGCATCAAGGGCTCGATCATCGACGAGCTGCGCGCGCTCGACTGGGTGCCGCGCTCGATCCGGTCGCGCGCACGCGACATCGAGCGGGCGATCGCCGACCTCGAATCCAAGCTCGGCCGCACGCCGACCGACGAGGAGGTGTCCGCGAAGCTCGGGATCACGGAGGAGGAGTTCGACGACAGCCTGTCCGAGATCTCCCGCTCCTCGATCGCCGCACTCGACGAGCTCTGGACGATCTCCTCCTCCGGTGGCGACCAGGTGGCGCTGATCGACACGATCGAGGACACGCAGGGCCCCGAGCCTCAGGCCGCGCTGGCGGAAACGGAGCTCAAGGAGGCGCTCGCGGAGTCGATCTCGCGGCTCCCGGAGCGGGAACGGCTCGTCGTCACGCTCTATTACTACGAGGAGCTGACCCTGCGCGAGATCGGTGAAGTCCTCGGAGTGACCGAGTCCCGCGTTTCCCAGCTGCACACGAAGGCGATCCTGCGCCTGAAAGCACGTCTGGCAGGTGCCCAGACGCGCGAACCGCTCGAACGTTAGATTCCCAGACGAAACCCAGAGCCCAGAGGGGGTGCCGGATGAGAATCAAGCGTGCGGGAGGCGCGGCATTTTTGGTCGCGCTTGTGGTAGTGCTCGCCGCATGTGGCGGCGGCGGCGGCGGTGGCGGAGAAGAGGAAACGAGCGGCAAGACGCTCGACCCGAGCAAGGCTGAGAACGCCAGCGGCTCGGTCGATTGGTGCATCGGCAAGGACACGACCGGCGCGTTCGCGGCGGTCGTGAAGTTGCACAACCAGCAGAACCCGAACGTGAAGGCGAAGCTCGTGGAGCTGCCGACGTCGGCCGACGAGCAGCGCACGCAACAGATCCAGCGCCTCCGCGCGAAATCACCGGAGTGCGACGTGCTCGGTATGGACACAATCTGGACGGCCGAGTACGCCTCGCAGGGCTGGATCTACGACGTGACGAAGACGATGGACGACCGGAAGGGTGAATTCATCCCCTCGACGGTCGAGAGCGCGACGTACCAGGACAAGTACTGGGGGATTCCGTTCGACACGAACGCCGGCGTCCTCTACTACCGCAGTGACCAGGTGAACCAGGCGCCCAAGACATGGCAGGAGGTCTACCAGCAGGCGAAGACCAAGGACGGGCTCATCTACCAGGGGATGCAGTACGAGGGATTGACCGTCGATTACCTCGAGCTCCTCTACACCGCCGGCGGGAAGGTGATCTCCGACGACGGCAAGAAGAGCGAGATCGACTCGCCCGAGGCGCGAGACGTTCTTGCGTTGATGGTCAACGGAGTCAAGGACGGCGCGGTGCCGAAGGCCAACAGTACGTACGACGAAGAGGGGTCACGTCGTGCATTCGAAGCCGGCAAAGCGACCTTCCTTCGCAACTGGCCGTACGTCTACGCCCTCGCCAACAAGTCCGGGATCAAGGGCAAGTTCGGCTACTCGACCCTTCCCGGCTGGGAAGACAAGAAGGCGTCCGGCGTGATCGGCGGCATCAACAACGGCATCAACGCCTACTCGGACAATCCGGGTGCGGCGCTGGAGTTCGCGAACTTCGTCAGCCAGAAGGCGCCTCAGGTCATCATCGCCTCGAAGGCCTCGCTGCCGTCGACGCGGACTGATACGTACGACGACCCGACGGTGAAGAAGGCGCTTCCGTTCGCGGAGCAGTTGCGTACGGCGATCCAGCAGGCGCATCCGCGGCCGAACTCGCCTGTCTACACGCAAATCAGCGAGGCGATTTACAAGAACGTCTACGCCGCTCTGCAGGGAAGCACGACTCCCGACGCGGCGGTTAGCAAGATGTCCGACCAAATCGACTCGGCGTTGAAGACGTTCTAGGAAAGCGCGTGGCGGCGGTCCCGGCGACAGTCGCGAAGCCGAGGCGGCGCTCCGGGCTCTCGGAGCGCCGCCTCGGCGCGCTCATGCTGGCGCCGTCGCTGCTGGTGATCGCGCTGGTCGCGGCCTACCCGATCGGGTACGCGCTCTGGCTCTCGCTGCACGAGTACAGCGTTCGGATTCCAGGGCTCTCACGCTGGGCCGGGTTCGAGAACTATTCGGACGCGCTCTGGGGCGCGCACTCCCACGAGTTCTGGACGGTCTTCAAAACCACGTTCATCTTCGCCTTCATCTCAGTCGGCCTCGAGCTCGTGCTTGGCATCGGGATGGCGCTGGCGATGCACCAGGCGTTCAAGGGGCGGGCGCTGCTTCGGACAACCGTGCTCGTGCCCTGGGCGATCCTGACCGTCGTCACGGCGATGACCTGGAAGACGATCTTTGAGCCAGATCTCGGCTTTGCGAACACGATTCTGCGGACGCTTCACCTACCCGGAGCGCACGTCGTCTGGCTGGGCCAGAGCGGATACGCGCTGGCGGTGATGATCTTCGCGGACGTCTGGAAGACGACACCGTTCATGGCGCTGCTGATCCTGGCGGGCCTACAGGTGATACCCGACGACGTCTATGACGCGGCCAAGGTCGACGGGGCGACGGCCTGGCAACGCTTCAGGCGCGTGACGCTGCCCCTGTTGATGCCCGCGATCCTCGTCGCGTTGATTTTCCGCACGCTCGACGCATTGCGGATCTTCGACCTTCCGTTCGTGCTCACCCGCGGCGCGAACGGCACGAACACCCTTTCGCTCGACGCCCAGCAGACCCTCGTGAACGATGGGATCATCGGGCTCGGGTCGGCACTCTCGATCCTGACCTTCTTGACCGTGATGCTCGTGTCGTTCCTGTACATCCGCTTCGTCGGAGGAAACATCCGCGCCCTGGCGGAGGACCTGTGACCACTGTCGCCGTCGAACGCCCCAAGGCCGCCGAGGTGGCGGTTTCGCGCGGCCCGAGCCGGCGTTGGAGCAACGTCCTGCTCTGGGTCGGGGTCATCCTAATCATGCTCTTCTGCCTGTTTCCGTTCTACTGGCTGATCAACACGTCGTTGAAGACCGGGCCGGACCTCGCTTCGGGAGACCTCTTCCCGCCGCACCCGACGCTCGACAATTACTCCTCGATCTTCAAGAACGACAACTTCATCAAGGCGCTGCGGAACAGCGCGATCGTCAGCATCTCGACGACGGTGATCGCGCTCATCATCGGCTCGTTCGCCGCCTACGCCCTCGCTCGCCTACGCATCCCGCGGAAGTTCCTGATCCTCGGCGTGATCCTGTCGATCTCGACCTTCCCGCCGATCGCGATCGCCGCGCCGGTGTTCAAGCTTTGGACCGACCTCCACCTCTACAACAGCTATATCGGGCTGATCCTCCCCGACCTGACCTTCACCCTCCCGCTCACGATCTACATCCTGACGTCGTTCTTCCGGGAGATCCCACGCGAGCTCGAGGAGGCGGCGCTCGTCGACGGGGCGACGTACTTCCAGTCCTTCCGAAAGATCGTCCTGCCCCTTGCGGCGCCGGGGCTCGTCACGGCGGGACTGCTCGCGTTCATCTTCGTCTGGAACGAGTTCCTGTTCGCGATCACGCTCACCTCGACGCCCGACCGGCGGCCGGTGCCGGCTGCGATCGCGTTCTTCACGGGGAGCTCGCAGTTCGAGATCCCGCTCGGGACGATCAGCGCGGCGTCCGTGGTCGTGACGGTCCCGCTGATCGCGCTCGTGCTGCTGTTCCAGAAGCGGATCATCGCCGGCCTGACCGCCGGCGCCGTCAAGGGCTAGGCGGCGGCGCCGGCCGGTTCCCGGGGGCCGAGACTGCGCCCGTTTTCCGGGTCGAAGAAGTGCAGCTGTGAGGTGTCGAGCCAGAGCTCGGCCTCCTGCCCCCCGCGGATCTGACTCTCGGCGTCGAGCCGGGCGATGACGCGATCTTCTTCGCCCGCGCCGGGCACGTCGGCCGTCCCGGCCTCTTCGGCCAGCTCGGCGAGCTCCTCCGACTCGATGCTCTGGCGCCCGATCGTGAAGTGGGCGTAGAGCTCGGCCCCCATCCACTCGAGCACCTCGATCTTCGTGCGGAAGACCGCTCCGTGGTCGCGCTTGTCGGACGGGACGAGCGAGGCGTCCTCGAAGTGCTCGGGACGGATTCCCGCGAACAGCTCGTGGGTGCCGTCCAGGTGCTGCCGTACCTCCTCGGGTAGCCGCGCCTCGACCATCGGAAGCTTGATCGTGTTGCCGTCGACGTGCGCAGGCATGAAGTTCATCGCCGGCGAGCCGATGAACCCCGCGACGAACAGGTTGACCGGCCGCTCGTAGAGCTCCTGCGGTGGACCGACCTGCTGAACGATGCCCGCGCGCATCACCGCGACGCGGTCGCCGAGCGTCATCGCCTCGGTCTGGTCGTGGGTGACGTAGACAGTCGTGGTCCCAAGCCGGTCCTGCAGCCGTGAGACCTCCGTCCGCATCTGCACACGCAGCTTCGCGTCCAGGTTGGAGAGCGGCTCGTCCATCAGGAAGGCGGCCGGCTGGCGCACGATCGCGCGACCCATGGCGACGCGCTGCCGCTGGCCGCCCGACAGCTGAGCGGGCTTGCGATCGAGGTGCTCCTCGAGATCGAGGATCTTCGCCGCCTCCTCGACCCGCTGCTTGACCTCCGGCTTGGGAACCTTTGCCAGCTTGAGAGCGAAGCCCATGTTCTCGCGGACGGTCATGTGTGGGTAGAGCGCGTAGCTCTGGAAGACCATCGCGATGTCGCGGTCCTTCGGCGAGAGGTGGTTGACGACCTCGTCCCCGATCCGGAGCTCGCCTTCGGTGATGTCCTCGAGCCCGGCGATCATCCTCAGCGCTGTCGACTTCCCGCAGCCCGAGGGGCCGACGAGGATCATGAACTCGCCGTCGGCGATGTCCAGGTTCATGTCCTTCACGGCCTCGGTGCCATCGGCGTACCGCTTCGTGATCCCGTCGAGGACGATCTCGGCCACGCCGAGATTATGGCGCTTCGATCGTGGCGGCGCGGCCGCTCCGTACGCGCCGCTCGGCAATCAGGCGGCGGTAATGCTCGAGCAACGAGTCGAGGTCGCCCCGCTGCCGTTCCACATTTCGCGGCTCGTGGTCGACCGTCGGCAACCAGGGCTCGCCGTCGGTGAACCCGCCGTTCGGTCCCGCGTCCCACTGCATCGGATGCCGGTACGGATCACGGCCTGCCCGGTCGTACGGCGGGTCGGCGCCGGGGCCGTCTTCGAGCCCGATTTCATCGCCCTGGTAGATGAAGGCGGTGCCGGGCAGCGTCAACAGAAGCTCTGCCGCGGGGCGCACGTTCTCGCGGCCGAGCCGCGTCGCCAGGCGGGAGAAATCGTGATTCGAGAGCACCCAGGCGATCCGTTCGAGCTCGAGCGCCGCTTCGATCGCCGCCCGCTGCCGTTCGGATCCCCATTCGGCGAACAGGAACTCGAAGGCGAAGACCGCGTCGAGGTGCTCGAGATAGCGCGGGTAGTCGGAGGTGGCGCGATAGACCTCGCCGACGAGGAACGCGTCGCCGGCGGCCTGGCGAATTGCAGCCAGGGCCTCGCCGATCTCGGGCCGGTGCTCCGAGTACACGTGCTCGAGCGTCGCCGCCTCAGGACGGCGCGGGAGGGGGAAGGTTCCGCTCCCGGGCGGGTCGTCGCGCAGCTGCTCGTCCTTGCTCAACCGGTTGATCGCGTCGAGCCGGAACCCGTCGACGCCGCGGTCGATCCAGAAGCGAACGACGTCCTGCATCGCCCGGACGACCTCCGAGTTCCGCCAGTCGAGGTCCGGCTGCTCCGGATAGAACGAGTGCAGGTACCAGCGCCCGGTTTCCTCGTCGCGGCTCCAGGCCGGCCCGCCGAAGGCAGCCTTCCAGTTGTTCGGAGGCCCGTCGCCGTCCGTCCAGATGTACCAGTCGGGGTGCTCGCGGAACCACGGATGCTCGATCGACGTGTGGCAGGGGATCAGGTCGAGCAGGACGCGCAAACCGCGCCCGTGCGCCGCTGCGACCAGCTCGTCGAAGTCCGGCAGCGTTCCGAGGTCGGGATGCACGTCGGTGTAGTCGGAGACGTCGTAGCCCATGTCCGCGAGCGGCGACGGATAGATCGGAGAGAGCCAGAACGCGTCGACGCCGAGGTAGACCAGGTGGTCGAGGCGGCTCGTGATTCCGCGCAGGTCGCCGACGCCGTCACCGTTCGAATCCTGGAACGAACGGGGGTAGATCTGGTACACGACGGCGTCCTGCCACCACACGGGTCCGGAGGATACGATCCTGTCCACCTGCTACCGAGGAGGAGAATCGCCTGATGCCCGCCGCCGAGCCCGGAAAGATCCGTAACGTCGCCGTCGTCGGCCACCGAGCCACGGGGAAGACTTCGCTCGTCGAGGCGATGCTGTTCCAGGCCGGCGCCACGAACCGCCTCGGGTCGGTCGAGCAGGGATCCACCGTCTCGGATTGGGACGAGGACGAGCAGAAACGCCAGATGTCGCTCTCGTCGTCGCTGTGCCATCTCGAGTGGCAGGGCCGGAAGATCAACCTGATCGACACGCCCGGCGACGCAGGCTTCCAAGGCGACACGATTGCCGCGATGCGGGTGGTCGAGGGCGCGCTCGTCGTCGTCAGCGCAGTGATGGGGGTCGAGGTGCAGACGGGCCGTGCCTGGGGGCGCGCGGAGGAGGGCGAGCTGTCGCGTGTGGTGTTCGTGAACATGCTCGACCGCGAGCGGGCGGACTTCTTCCGAGCGCTCGACCAGCTGCGCGAGCAGCTCTCCGAGCGCTGCGTGGCCGTGCACCTGCCGATCGGCCACGAGCACGAGCTGACAGGAATCGTCGACCTCCTGCACATGAAGGCCTACACAGCGACCGAAGGCGAGCGTGAGGGCGAGCCGGGCGAGATCCCGGACGAGATGTCGGCCCGGGTGGCGGAATACCGCGAGAAGCTCCTCGACGCTGTCGTGGAGACCGACGAGGGGCTGATGGAGCGCTACCTCGAAGGCGAGGAGCTCTCCGACGAGGAGGTCGCGAAGGCCCTCAAGGAGGCGGTCACGAGAGGCGAGCTCTTCCCGGTCGCCTGCGGAGTCGCGACGAAGAACCTCGGCACGGCCGCGTTGCTCGACCTGCTCGTCGAGGGCGTGCCGTCGCCCGCGAAGAAGGAGCTGCCGATCTCCGTGGACGGCGCAGGCACGGCGGCGTTCGTGTTCAAGACCGTTGCCGACCCGTTCGCGGGGCGGATCAACCTCTTCCGGGTCGTCGCCGGGACACTGAAGTCCGACTCGACCGTCGTCAACCCGCGTGCAGGGTCAAAGGAGCGCGTGGGGCAGCTGCTCGAGCTGCAGGGCAAAGAGCACGAGCAGGCGACTGAGTTCGGCACCGGCGACATCGGTGCCGTGGCCAAGCTGAAGGAGACGACGACCGGTGATCTCCTGCTCGACAAGGAAGTGGAGGTCGACACACCCAAGCTCGCCTTCCCCGAGCCGGTGATGAGCTTCGCGATCACGCCGAAGACCAAGGGCGACGAGGAGAAGGTCGGGGCGGCCCTGCGTCGCCTTTCCGAGGAGGATCCGACCCTTCAGCTCCGCCGTGACCAGCAGACCGGTGAGCAGCTCCTGTCGGGGATGAGCCAGATCCATGTCGAGGTCGCGGTCGGGCGGATCAAGCGTCGGTTCGGCGCCGACGTCGACCTGCACCAGCCGCGCGTGCCGTACCTGGAGACGATCCGCCGCGAGGCGAAGGCGCAGGGCCGCTACAAGAAGCAGACCGGCGGCCGCGGGCAGTTCGGAGACGCCCACGTCGTCCTGGAGCCGCTCCAGGGCCACGAGGGCTACGAGTTCGTGGACGAGATCGTCGGCGGAGTGATCCCGCAGAGCTTTCGCCCAGCGGTCGACAAGGGAATCCAGGAGGCGATGCAGCACGGCGAGCTCGCCGGCGCGCCTGTGCAGGGCGTGCGAGTGCGCCTCGTCGACGGCTCGCACCACTCGGTCGACTCCTCCGAGATGGCGTTCAAGATCGCCGGCTCGATCGCGTTCAAGCAGGCCTACGAGCAGGCCGATCCCGTGCTGCTCGAGCCGATCATGGAGGTCGAGGTCAGCGTCCCCGACGACGCGGTCGGCGCCGTCAACGGCGATCTCAACTCACGCCGCGGCCGGTTGCAGGGCATGGAGCCGCGCGGCGGCATGACCACGATCAAGGCCGAGGTTCCGATGGCCGAGATACTCACGTACTCGCAGTCGCTCACCTCGCTCACCGGGGGGCGCGGCGACTACCACATGCATTTCGCGCGCTACGAGGAAGTGCCCTCGCACATCGCCCAGAAGATCATCGACGAGGCGAAAAAGGAGAAAGAGGAAGCCGCCGTTTAGGGCGGGTAGTATCCGCCGATGCGCCTCTCGCGGAGTGCGGTCAGCACCACTCGCACGTGCGCGATCTGCGAGCGGACCCTGCTCGTCGGTGAGCGCGCCGTGCGCTACGCCCCCGACGGCGAGAACTTCGTCGACGTCTGCCCGCTCTGCCAGGACGTGGCTGCCGAAGAGGGCTGGCTGAAGGAAGGAAGCCCAACGTCTCCGGTCGTCTCGTCCGAGCGCCGCCGCCGCGGCCTCAGCCTCCGCTCGATCTTCGAGCCCCGGCGCCCGACCGAGCCGGAGACCGTCGCGCCGGAGCCGATCCTCCGCCGGCTATCCGAGCCCGAGCTGGCGATTGTGGACGCGGCCGACCTCTTCAACGCGAGCGCGTTCCGCCGCACGGTCGCCGGCGTCGCGAAGAGCCTGGGTTCGCCGAAGGTCAGCATCCTGCCGCTCTCCGGGATCAACGCCGAGGTCGTGATCACCGTCGCCTGGGACATCTCCTGGTACCAGTACCGCGTCACGCCCGACTCGGGCCAGCCGGTGCGGCTGGAGGAGCGCGGTCACGAGCTCTCGGAGCTGGAAAACCCGTACAAGATCTGGAACGCCCACGTGTCCGACGACGGGCGGCTCGTGCCAGATCTGGCTCGCCTCTAGCGCCTGGGGGCAGGCCTCTTACAATCCGAACGAGATGATCTATTGCGTGATCCCGCGCGAGCTCGCCGACGAGCTCTACGACAAGATGGTCGAGTACTACAAGGACAACCCGAACGTGACCGTCATCGTCGACCGGCGGACCGGGCCCGACCGCCGGAGGGGCAAGCCGGCGGGCGAGTTCAAGGAGAAGCGGACGACGCGGGATCGGCGCCGCCAGCGCGCTCCGGGGACGTTCCCCGAGACCGACGCCCCTTAATAAACTGCCCTTCGTGGCGCTCCTGAGCGCGAAAACCTTCCAGAACTACATCGGCGGCGAGTGGGTCGACGCCGCGAGCGGCGAGACGTTCGAGTCGACGAGCCCCGCCAACGGCGACACGATCGGGGTGTTCCCGAAGTCGGGCCCGGAAGACGTCGACCGGGCCGTCCAGGCCGCGAAGACCGCCTACGAGGAATGGCGGCTCGTCCCCGCGCCGAAGCGTGGCGAGATCCTGTTCCGCTTCGGG
>JBKPHH010000007.1:0-55558 GCA_046729795.1 Actinomycetota bacterium
TGCGACTTCGCCGTCGTCGAGGGCAAGATCCGCTTCGGCCTGAACGCGGTCAAGAACGTGGGGGACTCGGCGGCGCGGAAGGTGATCGAGGCGCGCGTTGACGGCGGCCCGTTCAAGTCGCTCTGGGACTTCACCGAGCGCGTCGACCCGCAGGCAGTGAACAGGCGCGCACTGGAGTCGCTCGTCAAGTGCGGCGCGCTGGACTCGACCGGCTCGCCGCGCAAAGGGATGCTGGAGGCGCTCGACAAGGCTTTGGGTTCAGGTGCCAAGCGGCAGGAGGAGCTCCTGTTCGGCCAGGAGTCGATGTTCCAGGTCGAGCATCCGACCATCCCCGACGACGAGTTCGAGAAGGGCGAGCTGCTCGCGATGGAGAAGGAGAGTCTCGGGCTCTACGTCTCCGAGCACCCGCTGAACGGGATCCGCGACCAGCTCCGCCGCAGGACGGACACGCCGCTCGCCGAGCTCGAGCGCCGGCGCGACGGCGACGTCGTCACCGTCGGCGGGATCGTTGCCGCGCTGCGCCAGACGACGACGAAGAAGGGACAGCCGATGGTGTTCCTGCGGCTGGACGACGTGACGGGCGGGGCGGAGGTGGTCGTGTTCAACTCGGTGTACGAGGCCGCGCGCGAGCAGCTGGTCAGCGACGCGGTGCTCGTCGTCAAGGCGCGGATCGACCACAAGGAAGGCGAGACGAAGCTGATCGCGATGGAGGTCACGCCCTTCGAGGCGACGCCGGAGCGCAAGGAGGTGCGGCTGAAGGTGGACGCCATGCGGGCCAAGCCGGGGACGATCCGAGAGCTCGCCGCGCTCGTCCGCGAGTACCCGGGCGACGTCGAGGTGATCGTCGCCCTGGAGACCTCGGCGGGCCAGAAGACGCTCGCGCTCGGGTCGGACTACCGCGTGCGGCCCGAGCCGGACTTCTTCGCCGAGGCGAAGTCGCTGCTGGGCGAAGCCGCGGTCGCCTAAGCGGCGACGTCGGCGGTCAGCGGCGTCTGCGCCGCTCGGATCGCAGCCACCAACGCCTCGAGGGTCAGCCCGAGCTGCGACTGGATCTCTGCGTTGACCAGGCTCCCTTCCTCGTCGAAGTGCGTCGGCGCCTGGCCGACGGGAAGCTCCTCGCCGACGACGCGGGCCCCGATCGCCTCCAGCACCTTCGCCAGCTCGGCCTGCGCCCAGACGGCGCCGAACACGCCGGTGCTCGCGCCGACGACCGCGACGGGCTTGCCCTGCAACGGATTGCCCGCCAGCGGGCGCGAGACCCAGTCGAGCGCGTTCTTCAGCTGGCCGGGGACGGAGTGGTTGTACTCCGGTGTTGCGAACAGGACGCCGTCGGCGTCGGCGATCGCCGCCTTCATCGCGGCGACGCTCGCCGGCGCCGGCTGGACGTCGTCGTCCTCGTCGTAGGGCGGAATCGCCTTCAGCCCGTCCCACAGCTCGAGCTCCACGCCCGCGGGGAAGAGCTCGCCCGCCGCACGCAGCAGCGCGGTGTTGTGGGAGTCGCGCCGAAGGCTTCCGGAAACGCCGAGGATCTTCATTGGGTCTGTTACGCCTCCTGAACGAGGTAGAGCTCGGCGGTCAGGCGCACCTCGTTGGCCAGGGCCGGATCCCCGGAGGGGAGCGGCAGGTTCCAGTCGATGCCGAACTCGGTCCGGTCGACTGCGGTCTGGAGCGTGAGCCCGATCCGCTCGTTGCCGTAGGCATCGGTGATCGGGTCGGCGACGGTACCGTTGAGCACCACGGTCTTCGTGACGCCCTTGAGCGTCAGCTTGCCGTGCACCGCGAGCTCGTTCCCGCCGCGTGTGATCTCGGTCGACTCGAACCGAAGCTCAGGGTGCTGAGCCGCGTCGAAGAAGTCCGGGGTCTGCAGGTGGGCAGCGAGATTCTCGTCCTTGACGTCGATCGAATCGACCCGCGCGGAGCCGGTCAGGCGACCGTCCTCCAGCCGAGCGTCGACGTCGCGGAAGCTGCCGCGGAAGGCGCCGACCATGTAGTCCACCTCGAATTCGATCGAGGAGTGGACGGGGTCGAGCTTCCACATTCCGGTCGGAAGGGACTGGAGAACTTCTGTCGTAGTCACTGTACGAACCTCCTTGAGTCCGCTATAGTTGAGTACGCAAGCAACTATAGCCAAGGAAATTGCGTAGTCAAGTGTTGAGCGCACAAGCAATCACCGCACCGGATGCCTGGGCCCGCCTGCTGAAGGGCCACACGGCCGTGCGCCGGGAGCTCAGCGTCCAGCTCGACGCCGAGCACGGGCTGACGCTGAATGACTACGAGGCGCTCTTGCTGCTGTCGCGGGCGGAGGAGGGACGGATGCGCCGCGTCGACCTGGCGGAGAAGCTGATGCTGTCCGCCTCGGGCGTCACCCGGTTGCTCGACGGGCTGGAGAACGAGGGCCTGGTGGAGCGCGCTGCGTGCGACAGCGACCGCCGCGTGGTCTATGCCGTCATCACCGAGGCTGGCCACGAGAAGCTCCGCGCCGCCGGCGAGTCGCACATCGCGTCGATTCGTGCGCTGTTCGAGGCGCGCTTCGACGAGCAGGAGCTCGCGCACCTGGCCGAGCTGCTGGGCCGCCTGCCGGGCGCCGCCGACGCGAGCGGCGAAGAGTGCACCGCCTAGACTCGCCGTCCTTGCAGGCGTAGGCTCGCGGCGTCCTCGACAGGGAGGTTGCGATGTACGCACGAGTTGCGTCGTTCGAGAACCGCGATCCCTCGCTGGTCGATCATCTGATCAGCTCGATCCGCGAGGGCTCCGAGCGCGCACGGGAGGCCATGCCCGACGCGAAAGGGGCGCTGATGCTCGTCGACCGTGAGCAGAACACGAGCCTCGGAATCGTGTTCTTCGACAGCAAGGAAGCGATCGAGAAGGCCGGACCCGCCTTCGAGAAGATGGGCGACGAGTATCCGGAGGAGCTGCGCGGCAAGCGCCGGTCGGTCGACGTCTTCGAGGTCGTGATCGCGGAAGGCGGCGAGGGTGCGCAGGCGGCCCGTGTGAGCAAGCTCGAAGGGCCCTCCGACAAAATCGACGAGGGGACGCGCCACGCCCAGGAAGAGATCCTCCCGCAGGCGCGTCAGCTCGACGGCTTCAGAGGCGTCGTCTCGCTCGTCGATCGCGAGCGCGGCCGCACGAAGCTGATCACGCTCTGGGAGAACATGGACAAGCTGCGCGCGAGCGAGGAGCAGGCCGACCAGCTCCGACGGCGCGCCGCCGAAGGCGCCGCGAGCCAGATCGTCGGCGTCGAGCGCTACGAGGTGGCGATCGCCGAGGTCGGGCAGCTCGCCGGGGTGCGCTAGCCCGATGGCGTCGTGGAGGATTTCGGGGAGCTACATCGAGTTCTGCAACTGCGACCCCGGTTGCGGTTGCAACTTCAAGGGCTCCCCGAATTCTCCCGAGGGCAACTGCGAGGCGTTGCTCGGGCATTCGATCGAGCAGGGCAGCTTCGACGGGCTCGACCTCGGCGGCTCGAAGGTGGCCTGGGCGCTCTGGTGGCCCGGCGCGATCCACGAGCGCGAGGGACGCGGGCACGCGTACATCGACTGTGCGACCGACGAGCAGTTCGAAGCCCTCGCGGGGATCTGGCGCGGTGAGGAGGGCTATTCGTTCTACGAGATCTTCAACTCGACGTTCGCCGTGCCGAACGAGGTCGAGCGCGCGAAGGTCGACATGACGGTCAACGGGAAGGAGTCGCGCTTCTCGGTCGAGGGCGTGGGCGGAGGCGTGATGACTCCGCTCCGAAGCCCGGTCTCCGGCGACGAGAACAAGGTTCGGATCGTCAAGGAGTCCGGGTTCATCTGGCTGGACGGAGAGATCGCCCAGGGCGAGAAGCTGAACGTCGACGTGCCCGGGATCAAGTTCGAGCACTCAGGCCGGCACGCGGTCTTCTCCGCGTTCGATTACACGAACGACGGGTAGGAGGGCTAGCGCGCTCTAACGAGCAGGCCCGCGGCTGCCACCAGCAGCAGTAGGCAGAAGAACGCGGCGATCAGGAGCTTCTTCTTCATCCTGTCTTACAGAACGGAGAAACTACCCGGTTTCTTCCAAAAACTGAAGAGGTAGCGCCCCTTTCAGGCAATCCACGCCATCACATCCGGCGGCTGCAAAGCGTCGCCAGGCTGCGTCCTCGGTCGCCCCCGTACTTGATTTCAGTACGCGGGCTCCCTGCGTCCTTGCCTGGCTCGCTTTTCACTCGCCGGACGCGGGGGAGCATTACCTGAAGGGACGCTAGGCGAGACCTTTTTCGCGCAGTTCGCCGAGGGCGCGCTCGGTCTTCGGCAGCTCGCCGAGGCCCATTCCGCTCAGGATCTCTTCGGTCTTGGAGAACTGGACGTCGCCGTACTCGACCACCTGGACGAAGTTGCCCCACGGGTCGCGGAAGTTCAGGCCGCGGCCGGGCGCGAGCTCGACGCCCGCTTCCTGCAGGGCGCGCCTTGTTGCCTCCTTGTCGTCGACGACGAGGCCGAAGTGGCGGTGGCTGTCCGGCGGCTGCGTCCGTCCCTCCGCGAGGGCGATGAACTGGTCGCCGATGTCGATGAAGGCCATCCGGTGCCCGCGGCCGCGCAGTTCGAGCTCGAAGATGCGGCCGTAGAAGTCGAGTGCCTCGTCGATCGAGCCGACCTCGAGGGCGACGTGGTTGATCCCGACGAGCCGCACCATGGAACCAGCGTAGCCCCCGCGGTGTATGTAGCGCAGTGGTGGGCCGACCACTGGAAGAGGAAGCGCTCGTCGAGCGCGCGAAGGCTGGAGACGCAGACGCCTACGGAGAGCTCGTGCAGGCATATCAGGGGATCGCATTCAGAACCGCCTACCTGATCACCGGTGCGGAGGCCGAAGCTGAGGAGGCCGCCCAGGACGGGTTCGTCAAAGCTTTCTACGCGCTCGGCCGCTTCCGTCGCGGCGAGCCGCTTAGGCCTTGGCTGCTGCGGATCGTCGCGAACGAGGCCCGCAATCGGCGGCGCTCCGCCGGCCGGCGTGCGCGCCTCGCGCTGCGCGTGGCCGCGGAGAGAAGCTCGGGGGGCGCGGCCCCGTCCCCCGAGGATTCGCTGCTCTCCGACGAGCGCCGCTCGAAGCTGCTGGAGGCGGTGAACGGCCTGCGCGAGGAGGAACGCCTCGTCGTCTCGTGCCGGTTCTTCCTCGAGCTGTCGGAGGAGGAGACGGCCCAGGCGCTCGGGCTGCGCAAGGGGACGGTCAAGTCGCGGCTCTCGCGCGGGCTCGCGCACCTGCGGGAGGAGGTCGGCGATGCCTGAGCTCGAGCGGGAGCTGCAGATGCTCGGCGGCGAGATCGCATGGCCGGCGGCGCCTGATGTTTCCTCGCGCGTGCGCGCGCGCGTGAAGCAAGATCGAGAGTCGCGCCTCGCCTGGCGGCGGCCGGTCGCGATTGCGCTCGCGATTCTGGCCGTGGCGATTGCGGCCGCAATGGCCGTCCCGCAGGCGCGCACGGCAATCTTCCGCTGGCTGGGCCTCACGGGCGCGAAGATCGTGCGCGTCGAGAAGCTGTCCCCGGTCCCGCCGCAGAACAACCTCGACCTCGGAGAGCGGGTCACGCTCTCCAAGGCCCGCGCGGACGTCGACTACCACGTCTACGTGCCGGGCAAGGCGAGCGATCCCGACGGGATCTACCTGCGGCACTTCCCGCAAGGCGGTCAGGTCTCGTTCGTCTACGGCTCGCCTGCGCGCCCGCGGCTGCTGTTCACGCAGTTCCGCGGTAGCAGCAGCGCGCAGTTCATCGAGAAGCAGGTCACGCCGCAGACGCGCGTCGAGCGGGTGACGGTCAAGGGAGAGCCGGGATTCTGGCTCGCGGGCCGGCCGCACGAGTTCTACTTCCGCGGCCCCGATGGGGAGGTCATCGCCGAGTCGATCCGACTGGCCGGAAACGTCCTCCTCTGGGAGCACGACGGCCTGCTGCTTCGCCTCGAGGGTCGTCTCGACAAGGACGAAGCGCTCCAGCTCGCGGAGTCGGTCCGCTAATGCCCCTTTATGGGGACATCCGCCGCGGCCTCCGAGCCGAAGTACGAGGCATGACTGCGGCCCAGATCAACCTTTCTCTGGACACCGAGCAGGAGCGGATCGAGCAGTGGCGCAAGGAAGAGCTCGAGCGCGCGGGCTACAAGCACCGCGACGCTGCTGAGCTGGCGGCGCGGCTCGACGTCGACCTGCACCTCGCGATCGACCTGCTGCGGATGGGCTGTCCAAAGGAAGTAGCGCTCAAGATCCTGCTCTAACAGGCAGGCACCAGGCAGCGCGGGCAGAATCCCTGCCCGTGGCTCTGCTCGCTTCGATTCCCTCGCCCGACACGAGCACGTTCGAGATCTTCGGGCGCGAGATCCATCTGTACGGGCTCATGCTGCTGCTGGCGATCGTCGCCGCGATCGCGCTCACGTGGGTGCGCTGGAAGAACCGCGGCGGCGACCCCGACCTCGTCCTGCGCACGGCGGTGTGGGGTGTGGCGGCGGGAATCGTCGGCGCGCGCGCCTATCACGACATTACGAGCTGGAACCAGGTTCCCGACGACTGGTGGGGGCCGTTCGCAGTCTGGGAGGGCGGCCTCGGCGTCTGGGGCGGGATCTTCCTCGGCTGCCTCGTCGGGGCCGTCGTCGTCAAGCGCGCTGGGGCGAGCGTCTTCCAGATGATGGACGCGGCCGCGCCCGGGCTCCTGCTCGCACAAGGGATCGGCCGCCTCGGCAACTGGTTCAACCAGGAGCTCTACGGCAAACCGACCGATCTCCCGTGGGGGCTCGAGATCGATATCGACCACCGGGTGAACGGCTACTTCCGCTACGAGACGTTCCACCCGACCTTCCTGTACGAGCTGATCTGGGACGTGCTCGGCGTGATCGCGCTGCTGCTCGTCGACCGGCGCTACCGGATCAAGCCGCCGGCGCTCTTTGCGCTCTACGTCTCCATCTACACCTTCGGCCGCTTCTTCGAGGAGCTGCTGCGGATCGACCCTGCGCACGAGTTCCTCGGGCTGCGCCTGAACGCCTGGGTCTCGATCGTCCTGTTCATCGCCTCGACGGCGTTCTTCATCTGGTGGCAGTTCCTGCGGCGGTCTCCGGCGGAGGCGCCGCCGGCGAGGCGTGCCCCGGAGGGGCCGGCGATGGCGATCCCGAAGGGCCGCGTCCGGTAGCGAGACTAGTCTGGCGCCGGTGATCGTCCGCGAGCTGGAGCTCGACCTCGACGCGTTCGAGGGCCCGTTCGACCTGCTGCTGACCCTCGTGCTCCGCGAGGAGCTCGAGCTGGCCGAGGTCGACGTCGCAGGCGTCGTGGTGGGGTTCGTGGAGCGTCTGGCCGAGCGGGACGAGCTCGATCTGGAGGCGTGCGGCGAGTTCCTGGTGCTGGTCGCTGCCCTGTTGGAGCTGAAGGCACGCGGGCTTTTCCCGGACGAGGCGGCGGAGCTCGCAGAGCTCGAGCCCGAGGAGGCCGCGGAGGAGCTTGCGCGGCGGCTGGCCGAGTACCGTCGCGCGAAGGAGGGCGCGGGGTGGCTGGCGGAGCGGCTGGCCGAGCAGCAGGACCGCTTCTTCCGGCTCGGGCCGGCGCCGCTCGCGCCGCAGGTGGAGCGGCGGATCGCCCCGCGGGAGCCGGAGCAGCTGGCGGTCGTGTTGCGCGCGCTGGCGGCGGAGCCGCCGACCGTCTCGCTGCAGCACATGGCGCTCAAGTTCCCGCCCGTGTCGCTGTTCCTGGAGCGGTTCCGCTCGCTGTTACAGCGGCGGAGCCGGTTCGACTTCGACGCGGAGGTCGAGGCGCTGTCGCGCGTCGAGCAGGCGGTGGCGTTTCTCGCGCTGCTCGAGCTGCGGAAGGCGGGGGAGATCGCCTTGGATCAGGCCGCACCGTTTGCCCCGATCAGGATTTCCCGCGCGGCCGGCGAAAAGAGTGATGCATGGATCGCACGCTCCGCCTGATCTCGACCAACCCGGTCGACGACCTCGCCCGCACGGTCGAAGCGCTGCTCGTCGTGGCCTCGCAGCCGCTCTCGGTGGAGGAACTGACCGAGGCGACCGGGGACGAGGCCGAACGCGTCGAGACGGCCCTGGGACTGCTGGGCGAGCGCTATCGCGAGGGACGGAGCGGGATCGTGCTCGAGCACGTCGCCGGCGGCTGGGCGTTCCGCGCCTCCCGCGATGCGGCGGAGGCGTGCGCGCGGCTGTTCGAGCGTCCCGTCGAGCGCGGGCTCTCGCAGGCGGCGCTCGAGACGATGGCGATCGTGGCGTACCTCGGCCCGGTCTCGCGTCCGGAGATCGCGCGCATCCGGGGGGTCGCGGCGGACTCCGTCGTCGCAGGCCTGGTCGAGAGGGGACTGATCGCGGAAGCCGGGCGCGAGGAGGCGGGCGCGATCCGCTACCGCGCGACGCCGCTGTTCGAGCGCGTCTTCGGTCTGGAGAACTTGTCGGAGCTGCCGCGGCTCGACGACGTCGGCGAGGACGCGGCGGCGATCCGCGAGCGCCTGGAAGAAGTCTCCGCCGCTAGAGCTTCCTGACGATCTCCTCGGCTTCCTCGCGGGTGAAGGCGCGGAGCGTCTCGGTGTGCTCGGCGCCGTGCCGCTGGAGCTTCATCAGGATCTCGGCGGCGGTCTCGTCGCTCGGGGCCTCGAAGATCTCGACCACGTCGTAGCGTCCGAGCGTGACGTAGACGCCGATCAGCTGGCCGCCGCAGTCCTCGATGATCCGCTCGCCGTCCTCGACCCGCTCGCGCCAGGCCGGAAGCCCAGCGACTCCCTGCGACGTCCAGCGCATCAGCGTGACGTAGTGCGGCACGGTGACAATCATTCCCCCGATGCGACTGTTCCGTAACGGTGTCTGACACGCCGTGCATTCCCTATTTGCAGTGATTTCTCGCTAGGTGTTGCACTTTCGTATGAGTGTCTGACACCAGAATGGAGCGATGCGACTGAATGCATACCTCGCGCGTGCTGGAGTCGCCTCGCGCCGCAAGGCCGACGAGCTGATTACGGCGGGGCGCGTGCTGGTGAACGGCGAGCCCGGGCAGCTCAACACCTTTGTCGGGGCGCGCGACCGGGTGGAAGTCGACGGCAAGCCGGTCGAGCGGCAGGCGCTCGCGTACGTCCTTCTGCACAAGCCCGCCGGCGTCGTGACGACGGCGAGGGACCCGCAGGGGCGGCCGACAGTCGTCGATCTCATCGAGCACTACTCCCGAGTCGTTCCCGTCGGCCGGCTGGACGCCGACACGACCGGCGCGCTGCTGCTAACGAATGACGGCGAGCTCGCGCACCGGCTGGCGCACCCGCGCTACGAGGTGGAGAAGGTCTATGAGGTCCACGTCGAGGGCGAGCCGTCAGACGAGGCTCTCGCGCAACTGGAAGCAGGCGTCGAGCTGGACGACGGTCCGACAGCACCGGCTCACGTTCGCCGGCTCGGCCCTTCCAAGCTCGAGCTTTCGATCCACGAAGGCCGCAAGCACCAGGTGAAGCGGATGCTCGCCGACGTCGGCCATCCGGTGACGCGGCTCCATCGCAGCCGGTACGCGGGGCTGACCCTCGAGGGGCTCGAGCCCGGCCGGTGGCGCGAGCTGGAGCCGGCCGAAGTCGGCCGACTCCAGTCGCTTGGTCGTAGTTAGCTGTTTGGGATGTAGAGGGCGAGCAACTGCCCGTCCTCGCCGACGGCTGTGTTGGGCGTTGGCTGCAAACCCGGTGGCGCCGGCCCCGGCTGCCGTTCGCTTTGGTTGTGCGCCTGAACGTCGATCAGCCACCAGTCGTTGCCGAGCAGCGTCTGGCCGTTGATGACGCCGGACGCCTCCCACGTTCCTGGAAGAAGTGGCGGCGTCGTGTCGACACGGGCGACTACCCGTAGCGTGCCGGCCCTGAAGTCGTAGACGAGAACACGACCGGGGATCGCCCGGAACGCCGCCTCGCGGTCCTCCAGGAACACGAGCGAGTGCGCCGACGCATCGAGGTTATCCGGGTTGGCGAACCCGTGTGTCGCGCTATCGAGCAGGAACGTGAGTGACGCTTTGGTCGGGTCGGACGGGTCGATATCCAGCTGATAGATGCGACCCGTGAGGCTGACATCGCCGATCTTGCCTGTATCTGCGAAGTACAGGCGCCCCGGCGTCTGCTGCGCCGTCGCGGCGTCCTCCAGGCGGGCGAACCGGAACGCGCCCTTCGCCGCCGCGGCGGCTTTGATCGTGACCGAGTTCGCGTTCTCCGCCTGTGTGAGCGGGACGAACTCGCCGGAGATCGTGTCGCCTTCGTGGATGCTTGCCGGCGTGTCTGCGGGGTTGCTCGCCTTCCACACGTAGAGGCTCCCATGAGCCGGATCCCCGGAGACCGCGTCGCCAAAGGAATCGGCGATGTACGCGAGCAGCAGCGACGGGCTGCCGACACGGAAGTCGTCGTCCGTCGTCACGACCATGAACTTCTTGATCCGCTCGACCGGAACGATGTTCTCGTGCTGGATGTGTCCGAAGTGCGGCGTCTGGCGCCATTGGCCGGTCTCGGCGTTCATCACGATCGAGCTGCCGTCGTGGCCGGCGCCAATGGCCTCTTCGCCGGTGAAGTAGTACGGCGTGCCGTTGACGACCTCCAGCGTGGACGAGCAGAAACGCTCGAAGCCCTCGCTGCCGTTGAAGAGGTATCTCGCCGAGAGCACGCTATGGGTCTCGTCGTCGAGCGTCACTTTCGAGATGCGGGTGCCGACGCCAGGCGGATTCGCCGGGAACACAGCACCGAGCTCGTGGTTCATGAGCACCTGGAGCGTCCCGTGCTCCTTGTACGCGCCCAGCCCGTCCGGGATGCCCGACATCTGATAACCGCCGACGATGTCTCCAGTGGAAAAGATCGGATCGGTCACGACCCCGGGCTCCATCGGGACGAGGTACGGCCGCTTCGCCGTTTTCACGCCTGCTGGTTGGCCTGCCGTCGCGATTGGCCCTGCTGAGACCGCCAAGGCGCATATCGCGAGCAAGGCCGAAAGCCGCAATGTGGTTCTGATCAACGCTTCCTCCCTTCCCCTGATCGATATCCGAGTCTAAACCTGCGCTTTCTACTTCACCGTCGGCACCGTGACATCGATCCAGACCGCACGGTGGTCGGAGCTCGGGAAGCCCCCCGGCAAACTCGGCGTGAAGACGCCGACAAGCCGGAAGAGCGGATCCGCCATCAGCGGCCAGAAGACGTGTCCGTCGACGAGCTGCAGGTTCTTGCGCGGCAGCACGTAGTCCGCCCGCAGATTTCCAGGCGCGCTGTCGGCGAAATCGGCCGTATCGAACTGGGGATCGCTTCGGTGCGTCAGGTTGATGCGATCCTGGAGCGCATTCTGCTCGACCGCTCCCTGGCTGTTCGGCGTCAGCTTCGTGTTCACGAGCGGGTTCTCGATCAGCTGCTGGATCGCGCCCGGGATGCTGTCGCCGTCGAGCGGGTCGGAGTTCTGGTCGCCGGCGATCACGAACAGCTCGCCTGGCTTGAGCCCTCCGCGAACGCCGTTGTCGTCGTAGATGTAATCGCCGCGGCCGGGCGTGATGTAGTCGGCCCAGAGGCGGATCTCGTCGTAATTTCTCGTGCCGTTGCGGTCTTCCGGCCCGTCGAAGACCGGCGGCGTGGGATGGCTGACGAGGAATTGCACGGTCTTTTTCCCGATTTGGATCGGCACGTCCCAGTGGCTCTTTGACGAGAGCCGGAAGATGGCCAGCTCCTGCGGCGAGTACCAGTCGGCCGGGGCCGCCGTGGCCGGATCGTCAGGCAGGCGCGCGCCCGGCATGTCCTTCCAGAGGAACTTCTGGAAGGTGCGCACAGCGCTCGTGTCGATCGGGTAGCGCGAGTAGACCACCAGCCCGAACTGACCGGGGAAGAATCCGAAGCCGAGCGCGTCGTTCGGTCCGCCGACCGAGCCGTTGTTGTCGAGATCGAAGCCCGACGGAACGCCGGTGTTCGACGGGGCGATGAAGCTAAACCCGTACTCGATCGGCTCGGATCCGTTGTGCGAAACGGACAGGTAATTCCGCTGGAACAACTCGACGGCCTCGGGCGCGAAGTCGAATTCGTTGATCAGCAGCACATCCGGCCGGATCCGCTGGATGATCTCCGCGACGTTCTGCGCCTGTGGGTTGTTCGGCGTCGACAGGTCTCGGACCAGGTCGCCGGCGTTGTTTCGGTTCAGCGAAGCGTTGAAGGTCGCGAAGCGGACGTCCGCCTGCCGGACGGCCGACGCGGTGGGCACGACCGCAAGCGCGGCGAGCGCCACGAGGACGAATCGTTTCATCGTTTTTCTCTCCCTCTCTCCCGTGGTCAGGGTCGCGGGGGACTCTACGCGGGCTGCCTTATAGCTTGCAATTCCGAATCGACCGCTTTTTACTCCCCTGTCCGAACGGAACAGGGAGAGAGGAGTCATCCATGTCCAACCGCTTGCGCGTGGCCGCAGGGGCCACCGTTCTCGCGGGCCTGCTGGCGGTGCCCGGGCTCGCTCATGCGACGACCATTCGAGACGTCCAGGGCGCGGGGCATCTGTCGCCGCTCGCCGGCACGAACGTCAGCGGGGTCCAGGGAATCGTGACCGCCAAGCGGAGCGGCGTTTCCCCGCGGGGCTTCTACATGCAGGACCCAAGCCCGGACGCGAACGACGCCACCTCCGAGGGCATCTTCGTCTTCACGTCATCGGCGCCGACCGTCAACGTCGGTGACGCCGTCAGCGTCAGCGGGCGGGTCTCCGAGTTCCGGGCCGGCGGCGCGACGAGCGCGAACCTGACGGGCACCCAGATCGGATCGGCGAGCGGGGTCCCGCTGGTCGTGACAGCGATCTCCGTGAATAATCCCCTGCCGCCCACAACCTTTATCGGTGCAGGCGGCCGAATCCCGCCCGCAGAGATCATCGAGAACGACGCCGCGGGCGACGTCGAGACGAGCGGGGTCTTCGACCCCGCGGTGGACGGGATCGACTTCTACGAGAGCCTTGAGGGGATGCGCGTCCAGGTGAACGACGCCGTCGCGGTCGGGCCGCGGCTCTCCTTCGGCGAGATCGCGGTCGTCGGTGACGACGGAGCGTTCGCGGGACTCCGAAGCCCGCGCGGAGCGATCGTCATCCGGCCGGATGACTTCAACCCCGAGCGGATCATCGTCGACGACGAGATCTTCAGGCCTGCAGGCACGACACCGGCCGCAAACACGGGCGATCACTTCGCCGCCCCCCTCCGCGGCGTAGTGGACTACAGCTTCGGCAATTTCAAGGTCCAGCTAACGGAGATGCCGACCGTCGAATCGGGCGGCCTCACGCAGGAAACCACGGCGGTTCCCGCAGACCAGGAGCTCGCGGTGGCGACGTTCAACGTCCTCAACCTGTCACCCGCCGATACGGCGCAGATCGCCGACCTGGCGGACGAGATCGTGAACAACCTCCACTCGCCCGACCTGCTGGCACTCGAAGAGGTACAGGACGCGAGCGGGGAGACCGACGACGGCGTCACGGCCGGGGCGCCGACCTTTCAGGCGCTGATCGCCGCGATTCAGGCCGCGGGCGGACCGGCCTACGATTTTCGCCAGATCGATCCGCTCAACAACCAGGACGGGGGCGTACCGGGGGGCAACATCCGCGTTGGCTTCCTCTTCCAGACCGATCGTGGGCTCAGCTTCATCGATCGCCCGGGCGGGGATGCGACTAGTCCGACCCACGTCGTCGACCGGCCTTCCGGTCCGCAGCTCACCCTGAGCCCGGGCCGCATCGACCCAAACAACTCGGCCTGGGCAACGCCGGAGCCGACGCGCAAGCCACTCGCGGGAGAATTCCGCTTCCGGGGCAAGAAGCTGTTCGTGATCGCAAACCACCTGAAGTCGAAGACGCAGGACCAGCCGCTCTTCGGTCGCTTCCAACCACCGGTCCGCAGCACCGAAGCCCAGCGGCACGATCAGGCGCAGATCGTCAATGACTTCGTTGACGACATCCTGGCGCTCGACTCGAACGCGAGCGTGATCGTGCTCGGCGACTTCAACGACTTCCACTTCTCGGACGCGCTCATGACCTTGAAGGGCCGGGAGCTCACCAACCTGACCGACGAGCTACCGGAAAGCGATCGCTACACGTTCATCTTCGACGGCAACGGGCAGACGCTCGACCACATCCTGCTGAGCAAGGGTCTCGATCAGTTCCAGCACGCCTACGACATCGTGCACATGAACATCGAGTTCGCCGTGCAGGCGAGTGACCATGACCCGGGAATCGCGCGGATCAACCTGATCGGCCGTCCATAACGGGTATCGAAGGGGCCCGTCAACGCGGGCCCCTTCACTCACCGCAGCCGAACGAAGCCCATGCGCTCGTACATCTGCTCGAGCATGGGAGCTGAGACCTCGCGGGCCTTTGCGGCACCCTCGGCCAGCAGGCGCTCGAGCTCGGCCGAGTCTGCGCGCAGCTCCTCGTATCGCGCCCGGATCGGGTCGATCAGCGCGACGACGGCCTCGCCGACCGCCTCCTTGAACGGGCCGTAGCCGCCGCCGTCGAAGCGGGCCTCGAGCTCGGGAATCGGCTCGTCGGTCGCGACCGACATGATCTCGAGCAGGTTCGAGATGCCGGGCTTTTCCTCGGGCGCGTGGCGAACGTCGGTGCCGGAGTCGGTGACGGCGCTCTTGAACTTCTTGCGGATCGTCTCCGGCGGATCGACGAGCAGGACGGTTCCCTGCGGCGTTCCGTCGGTGGTCGACATCTTCCGGTCGGGCTCCTGGAGGTCCATGATCCGCGCGCCCTGCTCGGGGAAGATCCCCTCGGGCACCTTGAACGTGTGGCCGTACCGTGAGTTGAACCGTTCCGCCACGTCGCGGGCCAGCTCGATGTGCTGGCGCTGGTCGTCGCCGACCGGAACCGCGTCGGTTTGGTACAGCAGGATGTCCCCGGCCATCAGCACCGGGTAGGTGAAGAGGCCGGCCGAGACGAACTCGCGGCGCTCGCTCTTGTCCTTGAACTGGGTCATGCGGCCGAGCTGGCCGTAGCTCGTCACGGCCGACAGCAGCCAAGCCGCCTCGGCGTGCGCGGTGACGTGGCTCTGGACGAAGACCGTCGAGCGATCGGGGTCGATCCCGGTCGCGAACAACATCGCGGCCAGG
Organism: Actinomycetota bacterium; assembly: GCA_046729795.1. Classification (GTDB taxonomy): domain Bacteria; phylum Actinomycetota; class Thermoleophilia; order Gaiellales; family Gaiellaceae; genus JBKPFU01. Next base: position 15,035 of record JBKPHH010000007.1, read on the forward strand.
TCGAGCGTCGCCGTGCGGAGCTCCGCCGGCTCGTACTCGGTCGTGATCGAGTGCAGGTCGACGATGCAGAAAAAGGCCTCGCCGAGCTCCTGCGTCGCCGCGTACTGGCGGAAGCCGCCGCTGTAGTTGCCGAAGTGCTTCGTGCCCGTCGGTTGGATGCCGGAAAAGATCCGCATGGGTTCGAACCCAGTATCGCAACTACATTTAGGGGACTTTGGCGGCGGCAAACGGATCTCCGGAGCTGTTGATCGTCATGGGCGCCGGCGCGACGGCGGACCAGACCGAGCACGTGCTCGCGCGCCTGCAGGAGGCGGGCGTGCAGGCCCGCGTCCAGCGTGGGCGGGAGGCGACGGTGATCGGCGCGATCGGCGAGCGCGAGCTGCTCGCGACCTTGCCACTCGAGGGCTATCCCGGCGTCGAGCAGGTCCTGCCGATCCTGAAGCCGTACAAGCTCGTCGCGCGCGAGGTGGCTCCCGATCCGACGGTGATCGAGGTCGACGGGCGGCGGATCGGCGACGAGTACTTCGGTCTGATCGCCGGCCCGTGCACGGTCGAGTACCGGGAGCAGACGCTGGTGACGGCGCGCGCGGTCGCGGACGCCGGGGCGACGATGCTGCGCGGCGGCGCCTTCAAGCCGCGCACCTCGCCGTACACGTTTCAGGGCCTGGGCGACGAGGCGCTGGGGATCCTGCGCGAGGCGCGGGAGGAGACCGGACTCCCGGTCGTGACCGAGCTGATGGACCCCCGTCACGTGGAGGCGGTGCTCGATGCGGCCGACGTGATCCAGATCGGGGCGCGGAACATGCAGAACTTCCTGCTGCTGGCGGAGGTGGGGCGCGCCGACAAGCCGGTGCTGCTCAAGCGCGGCCCGTCGGCGTCGGTCGAGGAGCTCTTGATGGCCGCCGAGTATGTGGCCAAGGAAGGCAACGAACGAATCATCCTTTGTGAGCGCGGGATCAAGACCTTCGAGACGGCGACGCGGTACACGCTCGACCTCGGCGCAGTCGCTGCGCTGAAGCACGAGACCCACTTACCGGTGATCGTCGATCCGTCGCATGCTGCGGGTAGGCGCGATCTCGTGTTGCCGCTGGCGCGGGCCGCCGCCGCGGTCGGCGCGGACGGGATCATCGTCGAGTCGCATCCGCAGCCCGAGGAAGCACTGTGCGACGGGCCGCAGCAGATCCCCACGGCCGAGTTCGCTGAGTTCGCCCGCGAGGTGAAGGAAGTGGTCTCGCTGCTCGGCAAGCAGATCGGCTAGATGGTCGAGCGACTTGCTCTGGTGGGCACCGGCTTGATCGGCGCCTCGGTCGGTCTTGCCGCGAAGCGCGCCGGCGTGCGCGAGGTGCGCGGCTACGACCCGGATCCCGACGCGGTCGCGGTCGCGGCCGAGCGCGGGGCCGTCGACGAGCCCGCGCGGAGCATTGTCGAGGCCGTCGAAGACGCCGAGCTCGCGGTCGTCGCCTCGCCCGTCGCGACCTTGCCGGCGCAGGTGGCGGGCGTGCTCGATGCGAGCCCGGAAGGGTGCACGGTTACCGACGTCGGCTCGACCAAGCAGGCTGTCTGCGCGGCGGCGACGGCTGCGCGCAGGTTCGTCGGCGGGCACCCGGTCACCGGTTCCGAAGCACGGGGCCCCGAGCACGCGAGCGCGGAGCTCTTCGACGGCGCGACCTGGTTCCTGACCCCGCTTGCCGAGACGGAGCCGGACCGCTACCGGCTCGTGCACGGATTCGTGGGCGACCTCGGCGCGACGCCGGTCGCCGTCGACCCGTCGGCGCACGATCGCCTGGTTGCGCTGACCAGCCACCTGCCACACGCGCTCGCGAACCTGCTCATGAACCAGGCCGGGGCCAGTCGGATCGAAGGCCACGAGCCGCTCGCCGCCGCGGGCGGCTCCCTGCGCGACATGACGCGGGTGGCGGGCGCCAACCCGAGGATCTGGGTGGACATCTTCCTCGACAACGCGGCCGCGCTGAAGGAGGCGCTGGGCGAGCATCGGCGGCGGATCGGCCAGCTCGAGAGTGCGCTCGACTCCGGTGATGCCGGCTTCCTGGCCCGCTGGATCGGCGAGGCCTCCGAGAACAGGCGGCGGATGCTTGCGGATGCGTATCCGGATCCGGGCGCGCTGCACCGCCTTCGCGTTCACGTGCCCGACCGGCCGGGCGTGCTGGCGGGAATCACACAGGCGCTTGGCGCGGAGCGGATCAACATCGAGGACTTCGAGCTCCACCACGTCTCGCCCGAGCGGGGCGGGACGTTGACGCTGCTCGTGGCCGGCGAGGACGCGGCCCGTCGTGCCGCCGACCTGCTCGAAGCTCAGGGGTACGGCGTCGTCGTCTCGCCGGTCCTGGACGAATGAAGATCGAGCCCGCGGCGCACGCCGAGGGACACATCGCCGTGCCCGGCGACAAGTCGATCTCGCACCGGGCGCTGCTCGTGGGCGGGATCGGCGAGGGGGAGACGCGCGTCACCGGGTTCGGACGCTCGCTCGACACCGAGTCGACGATCGGGGCTCTTCGTTCGCTGGGCGTGGAGGTCGACGACGAGGACGTCGACGTCATCCGGATCCAGGGTGCGGGCCTGCGTGGTCTTCAGCTCCCCGACGGTCCCGTCGACTGCGGCAACTCGGGGACGCTCCTTCGGCTGCTCGCCGGCCTGCTCGCCGGCCAGGAGGGGCGGTTCGAGCTGACGGGGGACGAATCGCTGCGGCAGCGGCCGATGGATCGGATCGCCGAGCCGCTGTCGCGAATGGGCGCGCACGTGGAGACCGACCAGGGAATGCCACCGCTCGTGATCGAGGGCCGCGAGCTGGAGGGGATCGAGTACGAGCTGCCCGTTTCGAGCGCGCAGGTGAAGTCGTGCCTGCTCCACGCCGGGCTCTATGCGCGCGGGAAGACGACGGTGATCGAGCCCGTGCCGACGCGCGACCACACCGAGCTGATGCTGAGTGTGGCGGGAGCGACCGTGCGCCGGGGACCGCGGAAGGTGTCGGTCGACTCAGTAGACAGCCTGCGGCTCGGTGAGGTTCGCGTGCCGGGAGACTTTTCCGCCGCGGCCCCGTTCATCGTCGCCGCGACGCTGCTGCCCGGGTCGTCGCTGACGGTTCACGACGTCGGGATCAACCCGAGGCGCACCGGCCTGCTCGACGTGCTCGAGCGGATGGGCGCGCGGATCACGATCCTGAACCGCAGCAAGGAGGGCGGCGAGCCGGTGGGGGAGATCGAAGTGCAGTCCGCGGAGTTGACCGCGACGACGGTCAGGGCGGAGGAGGTGCCGCTGCTCGTCGATGAGCTACCGCTGTTCGCGCTGGCTGCTGCGGTCGCGCGCGGCGAGAGCGCGGTGCAGGGCGCCGGGGAGCTGCGCGTCAAGGAAACGGACCGGGTCGAAACCGTGACAAATGCGCTACGAAGCCTTGGCGTACGAATCACCGCCGGCGATGATGGCTTCCGGGTTCGTGGGGTACCCACCCGCCCCAAGGGTGGGGGGGTGGTCCGGAGCGAAGGCGACCATCGCATCGCGATCCTCGGCGCGATCGCGGGCATCGTCTCCCGCGAGGGTGTCGAGATCGAAGGAGCGGAGGCCGCCGCTGTAAGCTTCCCCGGGTTTTTCGAGCTGCTCGACTCGGTCTGCCAACGATGATCGTCACCATCGACGGCCCGGCGGGAGCCGGCAAAAGCACGGTCGCCCGCCGCCTGGCCGAGCGGCTCCGATTCCGCTACCTCGACACGGGGGCCATGTACCGGGCGCTGACCTGGCTCGCGATCACCGAGGGCCTCCCGCTCGGAGACGGAGAGCCGCTCGGCGAGCTCGCACGCGCCAACCCGGTCACGCTGGACGAGGAAGGGCGCGTGTGGATCGCGGACAGGGACGTGACCGCCGCGATCCGCCGCTCGCAGATCGACCGCCTCGTTCCCGTCGTCGCTCGCCACCCCGAGGTGCGCGTCGTGATGCGTGAGCGGCAGCGGGAGCTTGCCGAGCTCGGCGACGCGGTGATCGAAGGGCGGGACATCGGGACCGTCGTCTGTCCCGACGCGCCGGTGAAGGTGTATCTCAGCGCCGACACGGACGTCCGCGCCCGGCGCCGCCTGGCCGAGCGGCCCGAGATCGGCGCCGACGCGCTCGCGACCGACCTCCGCCTTCGCGACGAGAGCGACGCCGCGCGGATGCGCCCGGCCGAGGACGCGGTCCAGATCGACACGAGCGAGCTGGACGTCGAGGACGTCGTGGCACGCATCGAGCAGCTGGTGCGGGCGCGCCAGCCCGCGTGAGCGAAACCGAGGAGCTCCTCGGCACCGTCGCGATCGTGGGCTTCCCGAACGTGGGGAAGTCGACGCTCGTCAACCGGCTGACGGCCTCGCGAGCCGCGGTCGTGCACGAGCAGCCCGGCGTGACCCGCGACCGCAAGGAGTTCGTTTGCGAGTGGCGCGGTCAGCACTTCCTGCTCGTCGACACCGGCGGCGTAGACGTCGTCGACTCCTCGCCGATCACGCGTTCGATCGTCGAGCAGGCGAAGACGGCGATTGCGCAGGCCGATCTGGTCCTCTTCATCACGGACGCGCAGGCGGGCGTCACGCCGGGCGACGAGGAGCTTGCGGGGATCCTGCGCGCGGCGCACAAGCCTGTGTTGCTGGCGGCGAACAAGGTCGACGAACCGAGCGACGACACGTCGGCGCTCGAGTTCCACCGCCTGGGCCTCGGCGACCCGGTGCCGATCTCGGCGATGCACGGGCACGGCACGGGCGACCTGCTCGACACGATCGTCGAGGCGCTGCCGGGACAGGCGCCCGCGCGGGTCGGGGAGGAGGCGATTCGCGTCGCCGTCCTCGGCCGTCCGAACGTCGGCAAGTCGAGCTTGCTCAACGCGCTGCTCGGCGAGGAGCGGGTGATCGTCTCGGAGGTGCCCGGCACGACCCGCGACTCGATCGACACCGTCCTCCAACGAGGCGACAAGACCTTCGTGCTCGTCGACACTGCCGGGATCCGCCGTAAGCGGCGGCACCGGCAGGGCGTGGAGTACTACTCGGAGCTGCGCGCGTTGCAGGCGGCAGAGCGGGCCGACGTCGCGCTCGTCTTGGTCGAAGCGAGCGAAGGCCTCGTCGACCAGGATCTCGCGATCGCCGACATCGCCCGGAAGGCGCAGTGCTCGACGATCGTCGTCCTGTCGAAGTGGGACGTCGCGCAGACCGACCTGGAGACCGTCCGAACCAGGCTCGGGGAGCGCTTGCGCCAGCGTCCGCCTGTGGTCACGACCTCGGCGAAGACCGGCCGCGGAATCGGACGCCTCCTCGATCGCGTCGCGGAGCTGTTCGAGAAGCACTCGAGCCGGATCGGCACCGCCGACCTGAACCGCTTCCTCGCCGAGCTGAAGGAGGCGCGCGAGCCGCCGTCCCGAAGGGGGAAAAGGCTGAACCTGCTCTACGGGACGCAAACCCAGGCGCGCCCGCCACGCTTCCGCTTCTTCGTGAACGATCCCGCCTTGATCACGCGCGACTACGGCTATTGGGTCGAGAATCAGCTGCGCGAGCGGTTCGAGCTCCAGGGAGTGCCCGTGTCGATCGACTTCGTGAGAAAGACGTGAACATCACCGTCGTGGGAGCGGGCAGCTGGGGCACCGCCTTTGCCCGCTTGCTCGCCGATCGCGACCACGACGTCACGCTCGCCGCCCGCGACCCCGAGCAGGCTCGCGCGATCGAACAAGAGGACCGGAACCCGCGCTTCCTCCCGACCGTCGACCTCGACGACGTCTCCGGATCGACGGTCGACCGGCTGCCCGAATCGGATCTGTTCGTGATTGCCGTCCCGAGCCACGCGTTCGGCGAGGTCGTCCGCGGCCTACCGGGCAACGCCCCCGTGCTCGGGCTGACGAAAGGGCTCGATCCCGAGAGCGGCGAACGGCTCTCCACGCTCGTCACGGGCCGCCCGGTCGCCGTCCTGTCCGGCCCGAACTTCGCCGAGGAGATCGCGGACGGGCTCCCGGCCGCGGCCGTGATCGCGAGCGAGGACACGGCCCTCGCGGACGAGCTTCAGAACGCGATCAACTCGCTCGTATTCCGTGTCTACGTGAACGAGGATCTGACCGGGGTCGAGCTCTGCGCGGCCGCGAAGAACGTGATGGCGCTCGCCGCCGGCGGGGTCGACGGGCTCGGCCTCGGCGACAACGCGAAGGCGGCGCTGCTCACGCGGGGCCTCGTCGAGATGGCCCGGCTGGGCGAAGCGGCGGGCGCGCGCCCCGAGACGTTCTCCGGGCTCGCCGGGATGGGCGACCTGATGGTCACCTGCTGGAGCCGACACGGCCGCAACCGCCGGGCGGGAGAGCTGATCGCGAGAGGCGCCTCGCCCGAGGAGGCCGCCGCCGAGATCGGCACGGTCGAGGGCCTGACGACGGCGCCGGTGCTGCGCGAGCTCTCGCATCGCCTGGGGATCGAGCTGCCGGTGACGGAAGGCGTCTGCCGCATTCTCGACGGCGAAGATCTGCAGGATTTGGCGTCAAGTCTGATGGGAAGGCAGCCGACCAGGGAGTAGATGCGGACCCGTTCCTTCACGATTCTCCTGGCGGCCGTTCTCGCGATCGTCCTCGCCGGCTGCGGTGGCTCGCAATCCGGCGTTTCCGGCGACTCGTCCGCGTCGCTGATCACCGACAACGCGTTGGCGTTCGCCTCGGTCGACACCGACCTGCATTCCGACCAGTGGCAGACCGTCGACGACCTGCTGAACAAGTTCCCGGGCCGCGAGCAGGTGATCGCCTTCCTGCGCTCAGCGCTGGGCGACCAGGATCTTCGGTACGACCGCGACATCGACCCGGCGCTCGGGCCGGAGGTCGACCTCGTGGTAGCGATGAACGGCGGCCAGGTCGCCTTCGCCGTCCTCACCCAGCCTGACGACCTCGACAAGCTCAAGGCGCTCGTCGCGAAGCTGAACGAAGACGGCGCCGAGCCCGTCGTCTACCGCAAGGTCGGCGACTGGTACGCGATCTCCCAGAGCGACCAGTCGCTCGACGGCGTGCTCGCGCCCGACGGCGGCGGGACGCTCGACAAGGACGCCGAGTTCACCGAGGCGATGGGCGAGCTGCCCGACGAGGCGCTCTTCAAGGCCTACGTCAACTTGAAGGGCATCGTCCCGGTCGCCAAGGCGTATCTGCAAAAGCAGGGCGAAGGCTTCCCCCAGGATCTCTACGGGCTCGACCAGGTCAATTGGTTCTCGGCCGCTTTGCAGGCGAAGGACAACGGCGTCAGGCTCGAGGGGGCCGTCAAAGGCGCCGGCGTCGAGAAGCTCACCGGCAAGGGCAACTACATTTCCGCGCTCGCGCGAAGCGTGCCAAGCGATGCGCTTGCGTTCCTCACGTTCCGCGGCGGGCTGACGCTCGACACGGTGCGGGCGCTTCGGGCCTCCCTCGGCGTTCGCCTGCAGCGTGAGCTGGGAGTCTCGGACGGAGACCTGGTGGCGCTGTTCCAGAACGAAGTCGCCTTCTACGTCCGCCCGAGCGTGCCCCTCCCGGAATTCAGCCTCGCGCTCGAGACGCCGAACGAGCAGGAAGCCTCGGCGGCGGCCGACAAGCTGATGGCGGCCGTGGCCCGCCAGGTGGACGGCAAGATCACGACGGCCACGCAAGACGGGGTGACCGTGAAGACGCTCGTCGTTCCCGACGTTCCGTTCCGCGTCAACTACGCGTTGTTCGACGGGAAGACGGTCGCGACGACGAGCGAGACCGGCATCCGCGACTTCCGCGCCGCGGGCGACAAGCTGCCGAGCAACGGGAGCTATCAGGGAGCGCGGGCCGCGGCCGACGTCCCAGAGGCGACCTCCGGGCTCCTGTACGCGAACCTGAGGGACATCATCGCGGAGATCGAACGCTACGCCACCGCCTCAGGTGAGAAGATCCCGCCCGGCGTGGACGAGAACCTTCAGCCGCTTCGCTCGGTGGTCGGCTACTCGGTGGTCGAGGGCGACGTCGCCCGCTTCGCCGCCTTCCTGGAGATCAAGTAGTTGCGTAGGCTCGCCGCGCTCTTCGGCGGCCTGGCCCTGCTCGCGGCCGGCTGCGGAGGAGGAGGCGACGCCGGCGGCAACGCCCTGCCTGACGGCGCTGAGGTCACGCCGGAGAACATCCCGGGCTTCGTCTCCTTCAACACCGACTTCGACTCCGAGCAGTGGCAGCGCGCGCAAGAGCTGTTCAAGCGTTTCCCGGATGCGCCGCTGCTCCTGGCGCGGATTCAGCGGGCGTTTCGCGCCGAGGGGCTGGACTTCGAGCGCGACATCAAGCCCGCGCTCGGGCCGGAGCTCGATCTCGCCTGGCTCGACTTCCAGAACGGCGGCGACAACCTCGTTGCACTGACGAAGCCGGACGACCCCGCCAAGCTGAAGGCGCTGCTTGCGAAGGGCGACGAGAAAATGTTCAGCCGCGAGCTCGAAGGCTGGACCGTGATCGCCGACACGCAGGAGCTGCTGGCGCGATTCGAGCAGGGCGGCGGTTCGCTGGCCGACGTCGACGCCTTCAAGGAGGCGATGGGCAGCGTCGACGAGAACTCGTCCGTGCGCGGCTACGTCCGCGGGCGCGACGTGCAGCAGGCCCTCGACGTCGCGCTTGAAGGCAGCGGCGCGCCGCCGAACGTCACCACCGGCGCCTTCCGCCTGGAGTCGATGGCACTCGGAGCGAAGGCGGAGGAGCGAGGCGTCAGCTTCGACGGCGGGATTCGAATCGATCCCGAGCTCAAGCCCGAGGCGTACAAGGCGACGCTTCCCGGCGACCTGCCGAAGGGCGCGCTGCTCTACGTGTCGGTGAACAGCCTCGACGACATGCTGCGGACGGTGCTCGAGCTGGTCGCCAAGGCGAACCCGAGCCTTCCCGAGCAGATCGCGCAGGTCGAAGCCGCGATCGGCGTCACGCTCGAGAAGGACGTGTATCCGCTGCTGGCAAACGAAGCCGCCGTCGCCGTCTACCCGAATCGGCCGATTCCGACGATCCTGTTCGTGCTGAAGACGGAAGGGGACGACGAGAAGGAAGCGAGCCGGCTGGTCGATCGGATTACCCAGATCGTGACACTTAGCGGTCAGGCCAAGACGTCGCTGCTGGATATCGAGGGCGCCGACGTTCATCGCCTCGACTTCACCGGCCAGGACTTCTCGCTCTTCATCACGACGCATGCGGGGAAGACGATCGTCACGAACGGCATGGAGGCCGTCCGCGGCGTGCTCGGAAGCGGCGACAAGCTCGACGACGACCCGCTGTTCAACGAGGCGAAGGACGAGGCGGGAATGCCAGACGAGACGACCGGCTTCGTCTACGGAAACTTCGAGCAGGGCCTGCCGTTCGTCTACGCCTTCGCGCAGAGCCAGGGGGAGGTCGTCCCGCCGGCCCTCTCACGGAACACGAAGCCGCTGAAGGACACGCTGTTCTACACCGAGGCGGACGGCAAGCTGCTGCGGATCGCCGGCTTCTTGACGATTCAGTAGCCTGCGCCGACATGGCCGTCCGCGATTTTCTGTTCACGTCCGAGTCGGTGACCGAAGGGCACCCGGACAAGGTCGCCGACCAGATCTCGGACACGATTCTCGATGCGGTGCTCACGGACGACTCGAACGGCCGGGTCGCCTGCGAGACGCTGATTACAACCGGGCTCGTCGTCGTCGCCGGCGAGATCACGACCGAGACCTACGTGGACGTGGCGCGCAGGGTCCGCGACAAGATTGCCGAGATCGGCTACACCCATTCGGAGTGGGGCTTCGACGCGACCACGTGCGGGGTCGTCGTTGCGATCGACGAGCAGTCTCCCGACATCGCGCTCGGCGTTGACGCCTCCTACGAGGTCCAGCACGACCCGGGCGACGACGATCCGCTCGACAAGCTCGGCGCCGGCGACCAGGGGATGATGTTCGGCTACGCGACGCGCGAGACCGCCGAGCTGATGCCGCTGCCGATCATGCTCGCGCACAAGATCTGCAAGCGGCTCGCCGAGGTGCGCAAGGTCGGCGAGCTCCCGTACCTGCGGCCGGACGGCAAGGTGCAGGTCACGGTTCGGTACGAGGTCGACGAAGACGGACGGCAAACGCCGGTCGAGATCGACCGCATCCTCATCTCGACTCAGCACGCCGAGGGCTGCGACGCGGAGTCGCTGATCAAGCCCGACCTGATCGAGCGCGTCCTCCATCCGATCCTTCCGCCCGACCTGTACGACGAGAAGCGCTTCCAGGAGCGCGACTTCGTCTACGTCAACCCGACCGGGAAGTTCGTGATCGGCGGCCCGATGGGCGACACCGGCCTCACCGGGCGCAAGATCATCATTGACACCTACGGCGGCGCCGCGCGGCACGGCGGCGGCGCGTTCTCGGGAAAGGACCCGACCAAGGTGGACCGTTCGGCCGCCTACGCAGCGCGGTACGTGGCGAAGAACCTTGTCGCCGCCGAAGTTGCCGACCGCTGCGAGGTCAATGTCGCCTACGCGATCGGCGTGGCGCATCCGGTCTCGATCGCGGTGCGCACGTTCGGGACGGAGCGGATCCCCGTCCAGCGGATCGAGGAGCTCGTGCGCGAGCACTTCGACCTCCGGCCGGGCGCGATCCTCCGCGACCTCGACCTCCTGCGCCCGATCTATGCGAAGACGGCCGCCTACGGCCACTTCGGCCGCGACGACCGCGACTTCACCTGGGAGCGGACGGACAAGGCGGACGCGCTGCGCGCCGCGGCGGGTGTCGCCGAGAAGACCCCGGCCTAGCTCGGCCTGACGAACAGACCCTCGGCGGCCTTGTCGGCGATCGGGCGCACGTCGCCGTCGATCCGCACGGTCAGCTGTCCGGCCGCGGGCTGCACCTCCTCCAGCCGCAGCTCGGTTCCCGGCACGAAGCCCTCGTCGTAGAACCAGTGCAACAACTCCCCGTCGTGCTCGGCGAGGCGGACGATCGTCGCCTGCTGACCCGGCTCGAGCTCGGCAAGCGGTGCGAGCTCCTTGTTCTCGGCCTGCTCGGCGTCGGTGTCGACGGGCCAGCCGTGCGGGCAGCGCTCCGGGTGGCCGAGCCGGTCGTCGATCCGATCGATCATCTCGTCCGAGAACGTGTCGCCGAGCTCGTCCGCGTGGACGTGCGCCTCGGCCGCGCTGTAGCCCATGAAGTCCGTGAGCAGCCGCTCGATGATGCGATGCTTGCGGACGACCTGCTCCGCGCGCTTGCGGCCCGAGGCGGTGAGGATCGCCTCCTTGTGCTCGCCGCGCTCGACGAGGCCGTCCCGCTCGAGCCGCTTGAGCATCTCACCCGCGGACGCGCGGGAGACGCCGAGCATCTCGGCAACGCGTGCTGCGAGCGTCGGCGAGCCGCTCGACTGGGGGCGGTATTCGCCGATCGGGAACGCGAGGAAATAGATCGTCTCGAGGTATTCGTCGACCGAGTGACCCTGCGCCATGGTTCCCGGTGGCAACTCTAGCTTTGCTTCTTGTAAGGTGAGCCTTACAAGTGTCGTCAGGGGAAATCCTTCTGCTCGGAGCGATCGCCGGCGGGACGATCTTCATCGGCCTGCCCGTCGGGCGCATGCGGAACGTCCCGATCGCGCTGAAGTCGTTCTTCAGCGCGACGGCGACGGGGATCCTGCTGTTCCTGCTTTGGGACGTCGTCACCGAGGTCGTGCACCCCGTCGAGGAGGCGCTCGAGGACAAGGATTGGGGCACGTTTGCCGGCTACTCCGCGATCGGCGCGATCGGCATGACCGTCGGGCTGATGAGCCTCGTCGCCTATGACGCCTGGATGAAGGCGAGGCGGCGCAGGTCGATGCTCGGGCCAGGGGCCGCGTCGGCCGCCGAGTTCGAGTCGGCGCCGGTCGGCGTCGGCGGCGGTTTCTCCGCCGCGCAGTGGCTGTCGGTCTTCATCGCGACCGGGATCGGACTGCACAACTTCTCTGAGGGCCTCGCGATCGGCCAGGCCGCGGCCGCGGACACGATCTCGCTCGCGGTCGTGCTGGTGATCGGGTTCGGCCTCCACAACGCAACCGAGGGGTTCGGCATCGTCGCGCCGCTCGCCGGCGAGTCCGAGCTCCCGAGCTGGCGCTTCCTGGCTGCAATGGGATTGATCGGCGGCGCGCCGACCTTTCTCGGCACGTTGGTCGGGCAGGCCTGGGTGAGCGAGGCTCTCTCGATCGCGTTCCTCTCGCTCGCGGCCGGATCGATCCTGTACGTGGTGATGGAGCTCCTGAACGTCTGCCGCCGCTTCTCGAGCGCGACGCTGATCAGCTCCGGCGTGCTGCTCGGACTCTTCGTCGGCTTCGCAACGGATTTCATCCTCGAAGCCGCCGGCGTCTAGCCCGAGGGCTACGCTCGACGGCGTGAGCCGTTACGGAACGGTCTATCCCCTCGTGACCACGCGCGCGCTCGCCTCGCGCGAGTTCACCTACGAGCTGCCCGACGGCGTGGAGAAGGGAGCGGTCGTGGCGATGCCGCTCGGCCGGGCGCGGGCGCGGGGGGTCGTGGCCGAGGTCGGAGGCCAGCCGCCGGAGGGAATCGAGCCGGTTGCGGTCGACCGCGTGGTCGACGAAGTGCCGCCGGCGCTAGTCGACCTGGCGCTCTGGCTCGCGGACTATTACGGCTCGACACCCGGCCGCGCGCTCGAGCTCGTCGCGCCGGTGAAGCGGGCCAAGCGAGGCGAGCGAACGCCCCCCGCCGAGCGCCAGAGCCTCGCCGAGGACGGGCGGCCGCCGGCGCTGAGCCCGACGCAGGAGAGCGCGCTCGGCCGCGTCGTCGAGGCCCTCGACGGCGACGGTGGCCACTTCCTGCTCTACGGCGCGACCGGCAGCGGCAAGACCGAGGTCTATCTCCAGGCCTGCGCGGCCGCACTCGAGCGGGGCCGCGGGGCGATCGTGCTCGTCCCTGAGATCGCGCTCACGCCGCAGACGCTCGGCCGCTTCCGTGCACGGTTCGGCGATCGCGTCGCAGTGCTGCATTCCGGACTGACCGAGGCCGAGCGGCGCGACGAGCGTATCCGGATCGCCTCCGGCCAGGCCCGGGTCGTCGTCGGCGCGCGCTCCGCGGTGTTCGCGCCGCTCGAGCGGCTCGGCGTTGTCTGCGTGGACGAGGAGCACGATTCCTCCTACAAGCAGGAGTCCGACCCGCGCTACGACGCGCGGACGGTGGCGGCCAAGCGCGCCTCGCTCGAGGGTGCGGTCGCCGTCTACGGGAGCGCGACCCCGCGGCCCGAGAGCTGGGCGCACCTCGAGCGGCTCGAGCTCGGCGGGCGCATCACGGGGGAGCTCCCTCCGGTACGTGTCGTCGATCTGCGGCGCGAGGCGGGCTACCCGCTCTCGGCGCCGTTGTTGGCCGAGCTCGGTGCGATCGCCGAGAAGGGCGGCAAAGCGATCCTGCTGCTCAACCGGCGCGGGATCGCGCCCGCGCTCCACTGCCGGGCATGTGGGCTCACGCCGCGCTGCCCGCTCTGCGACGTCGCGCTCGTTCTCCATGCGGCCGACGAGTTGCGCTGCCACCACTGCGGCCATGCCGAGCCGGCGCCGGAGCTCTGTTCAGCATGCGGCTCGACCGAGCTCGCTCGGATCGGCGCCGGCACGCAGCGGCTCGAGCGCGAGCTGGCAAAACGCGTGCCCGAGCTCGAGCTGATCCGCCTGGATGCCGACACGGCCGCCAAGCCGGAGCTGCTCGCCGACGCCCTGCGCCGGTTCGCGGAGACCGATCGCGCGGTCCTGCTCGGGACGCAGATGGTCGCGAAAGGGCACCACTTCGCGGGAGTTGCGCTAGCGGCCGTGATCGACGCCGACACGGGCCTCGGGCTTCCGGACTTCCGCGCCGAGGAGCGGACGTTCCAGCTCCTCACGCAGCTCGCCGGCCGCAGCGGGCGCGACGCGCCCGGACGAGTGGTCGTCCAGACCTTTCAGCCCGACGCCCGGCCGATCCGGCTCGCAGCGCGGCACGACGTCGCCCGGTTCCTCACCGACGAGCTCGAGCGCCGCGCCGCGCTCGGCTACCCGCCGTCCGGCCATCTCGTCCGGGTCGTCGTGACCGGCCCGGAGGGTGCGTCGCCGATCCGCGCGCTCGAGGAGCTCAAGGCCGGCCTCGGGGACGGCGCTGCGCTGGGGCCCGCTCCGCTCTTCCGGCTGCGCGGCCGGCATCGCGCTCAGCTCGTCGTGAAAACCGACCGGCCGCGCCGCGTCGGCGCCCGGCTGTCGTCGATGCTCGCCGCCGCCGCGCCCGCGATGCGGGCCGCAGGACTGACCGCGGTGGTCGACGTCGACCCCCAATCGCTCTGACTCAAGCGCGACGCTTACACTCCGAGCGTGGCGGAAGAAATCGGCGAGGTCCGAAAAGAAGAGCTCGATCCGGAAGCGGAGGCGAGGCGGCGGCTCGCGCTCGCGCAGATCCGCCAGTACCCCGATCCGGCGCTGCGCATGCAGTCCCGCGAGGTAGAGGACTTCGACGAGAACCTCGTCCGGCTGGGCGAGCGCCTGATGGCCCTCATGCAGGACGCGAACGGGCTCGGTCTCGCAGCGCCGCAGATCGGAATCATCTGGCGAGCGTTCGCATTCCAGCCGACCGCCGAGGACGAGCCCCGTGTGCTCGTCAACCCGGAGGTCGTCTCGCGAAGCGACGAGACGGAAAGCTCCGACGAGGGGTGCCTATCGATGCAGGGCGTGACCGTTCCGGTCGAGCGGAGCACGTCGTTGACCCTCGTCGCCCGAGGCACCGACGGCGAAGAGGTGCGGCTCGACCTCGAGGGGCTCGCGGCGCGCGTTGCACAGCACGAGATCGACCACCTCGACGGCGTCCTGATCATCGACCGAACGACCCCGGAGAGCCGTCGCGAGGCGCTCGGCCTCCTCCGGCCGCAGCCCGTCATCGGCCCCGTCTAGGCCCATGGCCCGGATAGCGGTCGCAGCCACGGCGCCCTTCGGTGCGGACGTGCTGGAACGGCTGGCGTCGAAGCACGACATCGCCTACTTGCTGAGCCGGCCCGACAGCCCACAGGGCCGCGGGCGAAAGCTCGCGCCGCCGCCCGCGAAGCAGAAGGCGGAGGAGCTTGGAATCCGGATCCGACAGCCAGAGACCCTCGACGACTTCGATCCCGAAGTGTCCACGGTCGTGGCGGTCGCGTACGGCCTGCTGATCCCGGAGCCGTTGCTCGAGCGGGCATTGTGGCTCAACGTCCACCCGTCGCTGCTGCCGAAGTGGCGCGGCGCCGCGCCGGTCGAGCGCTCGCTGATGGCGGGCGAAGACGAGACCGGTGTCTCGATCATCAGGCTCGTGAAGGAGCTCGATGCGGGGCCGATCGCAGCGCAGAGGTCGTTTCCGGTGGGGCCGGAGGACGACGCGGGCGCGGTGTATGCGAAGGCCGCCGAGGTCGCGGCCGAGTTGCTCGACGAGTTGCTGGGCTCGGAGCCCGAGTTCCGGGAGCAGGAGGGAGAGGCGACCTACGCGACCAAGATCGCGCCCGAGGACCGCGTGCTCGACCTGACGAAGCCCGAGGACGCGCTCAACCGCATCCGAGCGCTCTCGCCACACATCGGGGCGCGCGCGGAGCTCCACGGCCGGCCCGTAACGATCTGGTCGGCGCGGATCGACGACGGCAAGCTCGTCCCGTACGAGGTGCAGCCGGAAGGCCGGCGGCGGATGAGCTACGACGCGTTTCTGCGAGGCCTGCAATAGCGGTTGCCCCTGCGCGACGAGCGGCGTACGAGACCGTCCTGCGCGTCTTCGAGCAGGACGCGTACGCGGACCGCGCCTTTCGCACCGCCGCGGAGCCGCTCGACCGCAGAGACCGCGCACTTGCGCAGCGGATCGCCTACGGAACGATCCAGCGCGTCCGCACGCTCGACTTCGCGATCGACGAGCTCGGCCGGAGGCCGGTGCGCAAGCTCGATCCGCCCGTGCGCGCGGCGCTCCGTCTCGGCGCGTACCAGCTCGCCGAGATGGATCTGCCCGAGCACGCCGTCGTCAACGAGTCCGTCGAGCTCGTCCGCGCGGCCGGGCTCGAGCGCGCCGTCGCGTTCACGAACGCGGTCATGCGCCGGCTCGCGGAGGGCATCGACGCGCTGATCGACTCATTGCCCGAGGGCGCGCTCAAGTACTCGTATCCCGATTGGGTCGAGCAGGTCTGGACGCGTGACCTCGGACGCGACGAGGCGCTCGACCTCATGCACGCGCAGAACGAGCCGACCGAGACCGTCGTGCGCCTCGTGCGCGGCGACATCGACGGCGAGCCGACGGACATTCCGGGCGCCTACCGTATCGAAACGGTCGACGAGCTGGCGCTGGCCGAGGGCAGGATCTGGCCGCAGAGCCGCGCCTCGCAGCTCGCGGCGCTCTGCGTCGGCAGCCGGGAAGACGAGCGCGTGCTCGATCTCTGCGCCGCACCGGGAGGAAAGGCGACGATGCTGGCCGGAGAGGTCACCGCAATCGAGATCAATCCCGCGCGGGCGCGCGAGCTGCGTGAGAACATCGAGCGGCTGGGCGCAACGAACGTGCGCGTGGTCGAGGCTGACGGCCTTGCGTTACCCGACGAGCTGACCGGTTTCGACCGTGCGCTCGTCGACGCTCCGTGCTCGAACCTCGGCGTGCTCGCGTCGCGCCCGGACGCGCGGTGGCACGCCGAGCCGCTGCCGGAGCTTCAGCTCGGGCTCCTACGCGCGGCGGCCGAGCGCGTCAGGCCCGGCGGCACGATCGTCTATTCGGTGTGCACGATCAATGCGGACGAGAACGAGGCCGTAGTGGACGCATCGGGGGTGGAGGCCGAGCCGCTCGGAGACGAGTGGCCGCAATACCGGCACCCGAAGCGGCCGGAGTTCCTGCTCACGCTGCCGCACAAGCACGGGACCTCCGGCTTCTTCATCGCCCGGCTGCACACCTAAGATCCGGAGCCGCGTGCCCTGGGACGACTGGATTCGCACGGTCGAGGTGGAGCCGTCGCTCTACGCGGCGGACTTCTCCCGCCTCGGGGAACAGATCGACACGCTCCTCCGGGCCGGAGCGCGCGTCTTCCACTTCGACGTCGGCGACGGGTACTTCGTCCCGCCGATCACGACGGGGCCGATCGTGCTCGAGTCGATCTCGCCGATGATCCACGACGCCGGCGGGGTCGTCGACGTGCACCTGATGATCTTCCAGCCGGAGCGCCACTTCGCGGCGTTCGCCGAGGCGGGAGCCGACAGCGTCACCGTCCATTACGAGGCCTGCGAGGACCTGCCGGCGGTGGTGGGTCAGGCCCGCGAGCTCGAGCTCCAGGTCGGCATGGCCTTCAACCCGCAGACCAGGCCCGAGGAGGCGGCGGTGCGCGCCGACCGGGCTGGCGTGGACATTGTGCTCTGCATGACGATTCAGCCCGGCTACTCGGGCCAGGAGCTGCTCCCCGACTCGTTCGAGCGCGTCCGGACGCTCCGCGGGCTGGTGCCCGTGCACAAGCACATTCAGGTGGACGGCGGCGTTGGGAGCGACAACATCCGCCAGCTACGCGAGGCCGGAGCGGACCTCTTCGTTGCGGGCACCTCCATTTTCGGCCGCGAGGATCTGACCCGCGCGTACCGGCGGTTGGTACAAGACTTGAGTGACTGACGGATTGCACGCCGGAGCCAGACTGAAGTCAGGCACCGGATTCATGCAACGTGCCCTCGAGCTTGCAGAGCGGGGGCGCGGTAGGACCCATCCGAACCCGATCGTCGGCGCCGTCCTCGTGCGCGACGGCGAAGTGGTCGGTGAGGGGTGGCACGAGCGCGCGGGAGGCCCCCATGGCGAGATCGTCGCCCTCGAGGCGGCGGGTGACCGGGCCAGAGGCGCTTCGCTTTACGTCACGCTCGAGCCCTGCTCGCACCAAGGGCGGACGGGGCCCTGTACGGAGGCGATCGTCGAGGCTGGCGTCCGGGAGGTCGTGATCGGGGCGGCCGATCCCAACCCGGAGGTCGGCGGGCTGTCCCGCCTGCGCGATGCCGGAATCGAGGCGGACGTCCTTGACCTCTGGGAAGCTCGGCAGCAGAACGAGGCCTGGCGCACCTGGATCGACAAGGGCAGGCCCTTCGTCACCTACAAGGCGGCGTTGACCCTGGACGGGCGGATGACCCTTCCCGGCGAACGCTGGATCTCGGACGAGGAGAGCCGCCGTCTCGTCCACGAGCTGCGAGCCGCCTCGGATGCGGTCGCCGTGGGGATGGGCACAGTTCGGGCCGACGATCCCAGGCTCACGGCCCGTGACGTCGAGGCGTCGCGGCAGCCGCGCAGGCTCGTGTTCGGCTCGGGGCTGCTCCCGGGCGACTCCGAGCTCGAGCGTCGTTCAGGCCGGCTCGAAGACGAGCTGCGCGCTCTCGGCGGCGAAGGCGTGCAATCGCTGCTCCTCGAGGGCGGCGCGACCCTCGCGACCGCGTTTTTGCAGGCCGATCTGATCGACAAGCTGCTCGTCTTCGTCGCGCCGAAGGTCTCGGGCGAAGGACCGACCCTCTTCCTCGAAGGTGTTGAGCCGCGACAGCTCTCCCGTTTCAGCTTCAGCCGGGTGGGTGAAGACCTGTTGCTGACGGCCTATGTCCACGAGCCCTGAGATCACAATCCGTACCGTCGACAAGATCGTGAACGAGATCTCGCGCTGGCTTGCGGGTCATATCGGCGAGCGGGAGCTCCACGAGCGGATCGACGCGATCGGAACGGACGAGCTCGAGCCCGCACAAGAGCAGGCGCTCAGAGAGCTGCTCGAGGAGCTCGAGAGCGGGCAACCCCGCGCGCAGGTCGAGGCCGTCGCCCGCGAGACTTTGGAACCGCTTGCGCTCGGTATCTAGAGCGGACCGGCGACAATAGAGCGGTGTTCACGGGAATCGTCCGCGAGCGTGCCCGCGTCGCCTCGTTCGAGGACGGCCGGCTCGTGGTCGAGTCGACCCTCGAGCCGGCGATCGGCGACTCGGTCTCCGTCGACGGCGTCTGCCTGACCGTCGTCGACGCCGAGAACGGGCACCTGGCGTTCAACGTCGTCCCCGAGACGCTGGCGCGCGCAAAGCCCTTCGGGCAGGAGGTGAACCTGGAGCCGGCGCTGCGGATCGGCGACCCGCTCGGAGGCCACTACGTCCAGGGCCACATCGACGGAACGGGGCGGGTGCGCTCGGTCGGCGAGCTCGTCTGGTTCGACGCGCCGCCCGAGATCGTGCGCTACTGCGTCGAGAAGGGCTCGGTCACCGTGGACGGGGTGGCGCTGACGATCACGAGCGTGGACGACGCCGGTTTTTCCGTCGTGCTCGTCCCCCACACCCTCGAGGTGACGACGCTCGGGAGCCTGGAGCCCGGCGATCCGGTCAACCTCGAGGTCGACGTGCTTGCGAAGTACGTCGAACGGCTGCTGGATACGATGAACCGCCAATGAGCCGGGAAATCGACGTAACCACCGCGTTCTCGCCGGTCGAGGACGCGCTCGAGGACATTCGCCAGGGCAAGTTCGTGGTCGTCGTCGACGCAGCCGACCGCGAGAACGAGGGCGATCTGACGATCGCGGCGCAGTTCGCGACGCCGGAGGCGATCAATTTCATGGCGACGCACGCGCGTGGCCTGATCTGCCTCTGTCTGACCGAGGACCGTTGTGCCGAGCTCGGCCTGCGGCAGATGACCGACCGCAACGAGACGCCGTTCGGCACGGCGTTCACGGTCTCGATCGAGGCACGCGAGGGGATCTCGACCGGGATCTCGGCGCCCGACCGGTCCCGCACGATCCAGGTCGCGATCGATCCCTCGAAGGGCCCTGACGACCTCGTCCAGCCCGGACACGTCTTTCCGCTGAAGGCGCGACGCGGCGGCGTGCTCGAGCGCACCGGCCAGACGGAGGCGGCCGTCGACCTGGCCCGGCTTGCAGGCCTCAACCCCGCCGGCGTCGTCTGCGAGGTGATGCGGGAGGACGGGACGATGGCGCGCGTCCCCGACCTGATCCCGTACTGCGAACAGCACGGGCTGAAGATGATCACCGTCGCCGACCTGATCGAGTACCGGCGGCGGACGGAGAAGCTGGTCGAGCGCACGGTCTCGGTGCGGATGCCCACTGCCTACGGCGAGTTCACCGCGGTCGCCTTCCGCGAGAAGCTGACCGGCAAGCACCACCTCGCGCTCGTCAAGGGCGACGTCGACGGCGTGCAGAACGTGCTCGTCCGCGTGCATTCCGAGTGTTTGACCGGCGATGTCTTCCATTCCCAGCGGTGCGACTGCGGCGAGCAGCTCGAGCAGGCGCTGACGAGGATCGGCGCCGAGGAGCGGGGCGTGTTGCTCTACATGGCGCAGGAGGGCCGGGGGATCGGGCTGCTGAACAAGCTCAAGGCATACGAGCTCCAGGAGGGCGGCCTCGACACGGTCGAGGCCAATCTCGAGCTGGGCTTCCCGGCCGACGCGCGCGACTGGGGGATCGGGAATCAGATCCTCGCCGACCTCGGCCTGTCGACGATCCGGATCCTGACGAACAACCCGAAGAAAATCAGCGGGCTGGAGGGCTACGGCCTGACCGTCGTCGAGCAGCTGCCGATCGAGGTGCCGCCGAACGCTGAAAACCGCCTCTATTTGCAGGCAAAACGCGACAAGCTCGCCCACAAGCTCCACCATCAGGATCTCCGCTTCGATCCGGAGCCACGCGAGTGAGCGAACGAGAGCCGTGGCCCGGGGAGGCGATCGAGGCCTCCGAAGAATCCGACGTGGCTGAGCTGACCGAGGTCGAGGAGCTCCCGGCCGAGGAAGACGAGCTCCCGCGCCTCGGCGAACACGCAGAGGGCGAGCTCGAGGTCCCGCTCGGCTATCAGGTCGTCCGCGGCTCACCGGATGGAACCCGGCGCACGGTCGGGATCGTCGTCAGCAGGTTCAACGGCGAGATCACGAACCGGCTGCTCGAGAACGCGCTCGACGAGCTCGAGGAACTCGGCGTCGCCCGCGAGGCGGTGACGGTGATGGAGGTTCCCGGCGCCTTCGAGCTTCCGCTCGCGGCAATGGCGCTGGCGAAGACGCGGCGCTACTCCTGTGTCGTCGCGCTGGGCTGCGTGATCCGCGGCGAGACGCCGCACTTCGAGTACATCTCGAGCGAGGCGGCCAGCGGCCTGCAGCTCGCGTCGCTGGAGACCGGCATCCCGGTCGCTTTCGGCGTGCTCACGTGCGACACGCTCGAGCAGGCGGAGGCGCGGGTGGAGAAGGGCGTCGACGCAGCGCGCAGCGCGCTCGAGATGGCGGATCTCTTCGCCCAGCTTCGCGCGGCAGCCGCCGGGTAGTCGCTACACTCCGCCGCCGTGTCCAAGATCTGCGCCGTTTGCGGGAAGAAGCCGTCCTTCGGTCACAGCCGAAGCCATTCGATGGTGGCCACGAAGCGCCGTTTCAACCCGAATCTCCAGCGCGTCCGCGTGATGCTCAACGGGCGCGCGACGCGCGCCTACGTCTGCACCCGCTGCCTCAAGGGCGGCAAGGTCCAGAAAGCGGTCTAACGGCAACCCCGCCTCTTCGGCGGAACCGCGACTTCACCCTGCTCTGGAGCGGCCTTGCCGTCTCCACGCTCGGCACGTTCATCTCGTGGACGGCCTTCCCGCTGCTCGTCCTGGCGCTGACGGGATCGGCGGCGGACGCGGGAATCGTCGGGTTCCTGCGGTGGCTTCCATTCCTGCTCTTTCAGCTTCCCGCGGGCACGTTCCTCGACCGCTGGAACCGCAAGCGCGTGATGATCGCCGCGGACGTCCTGCGCGGGACGGCGATCGCGAGCCTCGTCGCCGCAATCGCCCTTGATCGAATCACGCTCACCCAGATCATGATCGTCGCGTTCCTCGAGGGCTGCGGCACGGTGTTCTTCGAGCTCGCCGAACACGCCGCCGTCCGGAACGTCGTGCCTGCGACACAGCTGACCAGCGCGCTCGCGCAGAACGAGGCGCGCAACAGGGGCGCCGGAATCGTCGGGCGACCGCTGGGCGGGATTCTGTTCGGGATCGGGCGCGCTGTGCCGTTCCTCGTTGACGCGGTGTCCTATCTCGTCTCGATCGTCTGTGTGCTGCTGATTCGCTCCGACTTCCAGGAACAGCGGGAGCGCGAGCAGGGACACATGCTGGCGCAGATCCGTGAGGGCTTCAGCTGGCTCTGGCGGCAGCATTTCCTCCGCGCGGCGCTTCTCCTCGTCGCGGCCAGCAACTTTCTCTTCCAGTCGCTGAACCTGATCTTGATCGTCATCGCCAGAGACCACGGTGCGAGCCCGGCGATGATCGGGATCATGCTCGCCGGCCTCGGGGTCGGCGGTCTGCTCGGAGCGCTGGCCGCGCCGTCGTTGCAGCGCCGCGTTCCGGCGAAGGCCGTCGTCATCGGCGCGAACTGGATTTGGGCGGTTCTCTTCGTGCCGATTGCTTTCGTGACGGATCCCTATGCACTCGGCGCGCTGGCCGCGGCCACTGCGTTCGTCGGCCCTGCGTGGAACGTTGTGATCGGCGCCTACCAGCTGTCACTCATCCCTGACCGCCTGCTCGGGCGCGTCACGAGCGTGGATCTCCTGGTGGCTTGGGGCGTGCTACCGCTTGGGGCGCTCACCGGTGGCTTGTTGATCGAGGCGATCGGCGCTTCGCAAGCGGCGCTCGCGCTCGCGATTGGAATGTTCTTCGTGGCGCTGGCCGCGACGGTGAGCCCCGGCGTCCGCGGCGCCCCGACGTTGGAGGAGGCGCGGTTGGCCGCAACCGCGGCTTCTGCATCGCGCGTCTAAGGAAAGAGATGGAGGGTCGCATCACGATCTCCCGCGGCGTCATCGCAGAGATCGCCGCCCGGACCGTGGCACGCTGCTACGGCGTCGTCGGCATGGCGCCGGGAGCGCGGGCACGCGTGACGGGCCTGCTTCCGCGCAGGCGAAACAAGCGGGGCATCGCCGTCTCAAGCGGGGAGGAGGGGGTCGAGCTCGACCTCCGCGTCGTCGTCGAGCACGGGCTCAACCTCGCCGAGGTCGCGTCGACCGTGCGCTCCCAGGTGACCTACGAGGTCGAGCGACTCACGGGTCTTCGCGTGTCCTCGGTCGACGTTCACATCGAGCGGGTACGACAATCGGCATGAGCGTGCTGGAGCTCGTTCGCTCCGCGACCGCGGCGCTCGAGCGCAGTCGAGGGCGGATCGACGACCTGAACGTCTACCCAGTGCCGGACGGCGACACCGGGACGAATCTCCTGCTGACCGCGCGGGCCGTCCTGGACACGCTCGAGAAGTCGTCGTCCACGAATCGCGAAGTGCTTGCGCGCGAGGCGACGCGCGCAGCGCTGATGGGGGCGCGCGGCAACTCGGGCGTGATCCTCTCGCAGATCGTCCGCGGGGCAGCCGAATCGCTCGCCGAAGCCGATCGTGTCGACTCGCCCGCGGTGGCGCGCGCGCTGCGGGCCGCGAGCGAAGCGGCGTACCGCGCGGTCCGCGAGCCGGTGGAAGGAACCATGCTCACCGTGATCCGTGCGCTCGCCGAGGAGGCGGAAGGGGGCCAGAACATCGAGCTCGACGAGTTGCTGGAGCGGCTCGTGCGCCGGGCCGACGAGGCTGTCGCCGGGACGCAGGAGCAGCTGGAAGTGCTTCGGGAGGCCGGCGTCGTCGACGCGGGCGCTGCCGGCCTGGCCGAGATCTTCCGCGGCCTCGCCGCGGCGGCGAAGGGCGAGCCGTTGCCGGAGTCGCCCGAGCTCGAGGAGCTCTCGGTCGACGCGATTCATCAGGAGCGTTCGCGCTTTCGCTACTGCACCGCCTTCGTGATCGAGGGCGACGCGCTCGACTCGGACGCTATCGAGCAGGAGCTCGAGCCGCTCGGGGATTCGCTGCTCGTCGTCGGCGATCGCGAGGCGCTGAAGGTGCACGTCCACACCGACGATCCCGGCGCCGCGCTCGCGGTCGGCACCGGCGCCGGAATGGTCGAAGCGGTCGAGATCGCGAACATGCATCTGCAGACCGAAGAACGCGAGCAGCGCCTGCTGCAGGCGGTGCCGCATTCGGACAACCAGACGGACGTCGTCGCCGTGGTCGCGGGCGAGGGGAACCGGCGGCTGTTCGAGAGCCTCGGCACCGCGCGCATCGTCGAGGGCGGCCAGACGATGAACCCGTCCACGGCCGATCTCGCCGCGGCGGTCTCGGCAACCGGCGCGCCGGAGGCGATCCTGCTGCCGAACAACGCCAACGTGATCCTTGCCGCCGAGCAGGCGGTCGAGCTGGCGGCGAAGCCGGTGAGGGTCTTGCCGACGCGGACGCTCCAGGCCGGCCTGGCGGCGATGGTCGCCTGGGAGGGGAGCAGAACCGCCGCCGAGAACGAGGCGGAGATGCTGGAAGCGGTCGGCCGGATCGTCACCGGCGCCGTCACGATCGCCTCCCGCGACATGCGTCTCAACGGTACGCCGGTTGCCGACGGGAGCTACCTCGGCGTGCTCGAAGGCGAGCCGCTCCTGGGCGGTTCGAGCCTCGACGAGGTCGCCCGCGCCGTCGTCGAGCGGCTCCTGGCGGAGCCGCGGGAGGTGCTGACGATTCTGAAAGGCGCGGAAGAGCCCCCGCTCGACGATCTGGTCGCGGAGCTACAGGAGCTTCATCCCGACCTCGACATCGATGTGCAGGAAGGCGGCCAGCCGCACTACCCGCTGCTCCTGTCGGCCGAGTAACGGCGTAGAGTCGGCTCGATGGATGAGCCCATCCGGGTCGTGCTGGTTGAGGACAACGACGTCTTCCGCCAGGGCTTGGAGCTGGTGCTCGGACTTCGGCCGGACATCGAGGTCGTCGAGTCGGTCGAGGACGGCGAGCGCGCCGCCGGCGTCGTGCGCGAGCGTCAGCCCGACGTGGTCGTGATGGACTACCGGCTCCCGGGGATCGACGGCGTCGAGGCGACGCAGGCGGTTCTGGCGGCGTCTCCGAAGACCGCGGTCGTCTGCCTCACCGCCGAGGCGAACGAACGCGAGAAGGAAGCGCTCCAAGAAGCGGGGGCGGTGGCCTGCCTGACGAAGGACGAGGATCTCGACGAGATCGTCGCCACGATCCAGCGGGCCGCGGGCAACAGCGTTCAGAGTTAGGTCGTGGAGCTCACGGCCGAGAACACGGCGATCGTCGTCGACTCGACCGCCGACTTTCCGCACGCGCCGAAGCGCTATCCGAACTGGCGGGTCGTCCCGCTCTACGTCCGCTTCGGGGACGAGAGCTTTCGCGACCATGTCGACCTCACGCCGGAGGCGTTCTACCGGCGGCTCCGCGAGTCGCCCGTCCCGCCGACGACCTCGCAGCCGACGCCCGGCGACTTCCTTGTCACCTACGAGGGGCTCGAGGCGTTCGAGCGCGTCTACTCCCTCCACATCCCCGGGCGTCTCTCCGGGACGGTGGAGAGCGCACGGACGGCGGCGAGGGAGTTCGGCCACAAGATCGAGGTCGTGGACACGGAGACCGCTTCGGTGGCGATCACCATGCTCGGCACCGCGATCCAGCGCCGGCTCGAGCGCGGGACCACCGACGCGGAGATCGAGACGCTCCTGCGGCGGCACCGG
Organism: Actinomycetota bacterium; assembly: GCA_046729795.1. Taxonomy (GTDB): domain Bacteria; phylum Actinomycetota; class Thermoleophilia; order Gaiellales; family Gaiellaceae; genus JBKPFU01. Next base: position 40,443 of record JBKPHH010000007.1, read on the forward strand.
GAGGAGGCACGGCTCATCTTCACGCTGGACACGCTGGATTACCTCGCCCGCGGGGGCAGGATCGGCCGCGCCCAGGCCTGGGCGGGCGGCCTGCTGCACGTCAAGCCGATCCTCACGATCAAGAACGGCGAGGTGGAGCCGATCAAGCGCGTGCGCGGCAATCGGAAGGCCTTTCAGGAGTTCGTCGCCGCGTTCGAGGACGGATCGAGTGACTCCGAGGGGCTCCGGGTCGGCATCGCCCATGCGGACGCGCCGCAGCGCGCCGGGGCGCTGAAGGAGATGGTACGGCGGACGAGACCGAAGGCACAGCTGGAGCTCGTGACGATGCTCGGCCCCGTGCTCGGAGCGCACGCGGGCCCCGGCACGGTCGGCCTCTTCTGGTTCGCGGATGAGTGAGACGGCGCTCGTCGTCGAAGTGCCTGAGGCGCAGGAGCTCTACGACCGGTGGGTGGGCGCGTGGGATGCGCCGCCGGGCGTTCCGGCCCATGTGACGATCCTGATTCCATTCTCACCGGCACCCGAGCTCGACGACCTGCGGAAGCTCTTCGGCCGGTTCCCTCCATTTGCCTTCAGCCTGAGTGAGGCCCGACGTTTTCCGGACGTCGTCTATCTCGCGCCCGAGCCCGCTGAATTCTTCGTCGAACTCACCGAAGCGGTTGTCGACCGCTATCCGGACTACCCGCCGTACGGGGGCCTGTACGAGGAGATCGTTCCGCACCTGACGATCGTGCAGAGCGACGATCACCAGCTCCTCGCGCGCGCCCAGACCGCGCTCGCCGACATGCCACAGCTGGAGTCGACTGCGGAGAGCGTTGCTCTGCTCGCCCACGACCTCGACGGCGCCTGGCGCCAAGTCGAGGCCTTCCGGCTCGGGACCTAAAATCGTGGCCGTGAGCCGTTTGCCGACGGTGTTCGCAGGCCTGGACCGGCCGGAGAGCTGGGCGCCGACGCCTCGCCGGTCCCGGCCGGAACGGCTGAATGCGCCGGTGACCACCCTGGCAGGCGTCGGTCCTGCGTTTCAGAAGAAGCTCGCCGCGCTCGGCTTGCGAACGGTGCGCGACCTGCTCGAGCACCGCCCGCGGGACTACCAGCGGGCAGTCGGCGAGACGCCGATCTCGCAACTCGCGATCGGGCAGGAAGCGGTGATCGCAGGCGAGGTGCGCCGCGTCTTCGCGCGGCCGACCCGCCGGCGCACGACGGTGCTGAAAGCGGCTGTGCGGGACGACAGCGCCGAGATCTCGGCCGTCTGGTTCAACCAGCCCTGGCTGGCGGACAAGCTCGCTCCGGGAACCCAGATCCGGCTGCGCGGGCAGCTGAAGCGCAACGAGTTCCACGTGCGCTCGTACGACCTGAATGGCGCGGGAGCGACCGCGGACTTCGCGCCGATCTATCCGGCGAGCGAGGAGGTCCCCTCGACGCGCATCCGCGGTCTCGTCGAGCAGGTGCTGCCGCTCGCGCGGGCCTTCGAGGATCCGTTCCCGGCCGCGCTCAAAGAACGGGAGTCGCTGCCGCTGCGCGCGGACGCGCTCGCCGCGATTCACCGGCCGCGCGACGAGGAGGAGGCGCGGCGTGGGCGAAGCCGACTTGCCTTCGACGAGCTGCTGCTGCTCCAGATCGGCCTGGCGCGGATCCGGCGCGGCCGGGAAGAGGCGAAGGCGCCGCCGCTCGGAACGCCCGGCGAGCTCGTGGCGCGCTATCGCGACGCGCTCCCGTTTCAACTGACGCCCGACCAGCAGCGCGCGATCGAGGAGATCGACGCCGACCTCGCCCACGACCGGCCGATGCAGCGGCTGCTCCAAGGCGACGTGGGGTCGGGCAAGACCGTGGTCGCGCTGTACGCGCTCCTCCGGGCCGTGGAGGCCGGCAAGCAGGGGGCGCTGATGGCCCCGACCGAGACGCTGGCTGAGCAGCACTTCCTGACGATCGAGCCCATCTGCAGCAAACTGGACGTTCGTGCCGCGCTGCTCACGGGCTCGGTCAAGGACGCGATCGAGGAGGCGCAGATCGTCGTCGGGACGCACGCATTGATCCAGGAGGGCGTCGACCTCCGCGAGCTCGCGGTCGCCGTCGTGGACGAGCAGCATCGCTTCGGCGTCGAGCAGCGGAAAGCGCTCGTCGGCAGCCGCTCCCCGCACGTGCTGCACATGACCGCGACGCCGATTCCGCGGACGCTCGCGCTCACCGTCTACGGCGACTTGGCGGTTACGGAGATCACGAAACCGCCCGCGAACCGCAAGCCGATCGTGACGGCGTGGGTGACAGCCGAGCGGAGCTCAGAGGCGTACGCGCGGCTGCGCAAGCACCTCGACGAGGGCCGCCAGGCGTACGTCGTCTGCCCGCTGATCGAGGAATCCGAGACATCACAGGCGAGGGCCGCCGAGGCGGAGGCCGAGCGGCTCAGGAAAGGAGAGCTGCGTGACTACCGCGTCGGGCTGCTCCACGGCCGGCTCCGGCCGGCGGAGCGGCGCGAGCTGATGGCGCGCTTCAAGGCCAGGGAGCTCGACGTCCTCGTTGCGACGACCGTGATCGAGGTGGGCGTCGACGTCCCGAACGCAACGATCATGATCGTGCAGGAGGCCGATCGCTTCGGGCTCGCACAGCTCCATCAGCTCCGAGGCAGGGTGGGCCGCGGCGCCGAGCAGTCGTACTGTTTGCTGGTCTCACGCGCGAAGGAGGAGCTCACCGACGCGGCGCGGGCTCGGCTGGAGGCGCTCGTTGCGACGACGGACGGCTTCGAGCTCGCGGAGGTCGATCTCGAGATCCGCGGGGAGGGCCAGCTGCTCGGAACGCGACAGTCCGGCTTCTCCGAGTTCAAGTTCACGAGCCTGCGGGCCGACCGCCCGCTCCTCGAGCGCGCCCGCGAGCTCGCCCCGGAGCTGGTCGACGCCGAAGGGCCCCTGCACGACGAGGTCGAGCGCTTCTTCGCGGCCGCTGATCCTACGGCACTCGCCTAGCTTCGAGACAAACGTGCGAATATGCGCAAGGTTTTCGTCCTCCGTGCACCTGTTTCTTCGATGAACCGATCACCCGAGCTCTTCCTTCGCCTGCGGTCGCGCGAGCGCCCTGGGCTCGAATATCGAGATCGCATCCCAGGCGCGTTCGTGGTCGCATTCTCCGCCGCCGCACTCCTCTGGCTTCTCCTCGCGTGGGCGGCGGTCGCGGCCCTGAACGCCGCCGCCTAGACTTCGGTACGTGAAGCAGATCTGGACGGGACGGCTTGCTCAGGCTGCCGGCAGATACGGCGAGCACGCACCGACCGCGGCGGTCTGCTGCAACGCTTGCCGGACCTGCGTCACGACCAACCTTCTCGGACTCGCAACGGCAGGTGCGGCCGCGATCGGTCTCGGCATCGCCCGCGTCGCAAGACGCTTCGTTCGGCTCGCGGCCTAGTGGAGGGCTTGGCGAAACACAACGCTGAGCCGCCGGAACGCGCTGGAACGGCGCGAGGCGGCGTCCTCGGTCGTGCCCGTATCTCATTCGATACGAACACTCCTTGTGTCCTTGCCTCGCACCGCCCATCGCGTCCCCGCGACGAGCGGAGTTCCGCCAAACCCTCCTAGCTATTACGAAGGAGTGGCGGGGCCGGGGGATGGAGATGCACGGCATCTGAGGGATTCCGGCCCCGCCGATGAGGGGGGAGCCTCCTCCTGTGGGATTGCAGAGTGGTGGGGTCTCCAGTGAACGAAAACTTGCGGCTGCCCGCTCGCATGGTTTGAGCAGGTTTATTCAGTTAATCAGCCGCAAACTCTCCGCTAACTGCCGCCAGCGAACCCTCGAACGAGTACTTGTCCGTCGGCGGGCTGTGCCGCTGGATGAGAGAGATGCGGCCACTCAGCTTCCCCTCCGGCCACCCATCTCGGCTCGTCGTCGCCGCATCGACGCTGGCCGTCGTGAGCGTGGCCTTCGTCGTATTCCGCCTCGTCGGCGTCTCCGGCCTTCCTCTCTCCCTCGAGCGGCTGGTGCTCGGCGACGAGGCGGACTCGACCGAAGTACAGGCGAAGCCGAAGCAGGCCGCGGCGGGAACGAGGCCAGAGGAGCGGGCGGCTCACGCTCGTTCCGCATCCAGGCGCGCCCGCCGCGGCAAAATCGCACGACGGGATGACCGGTCGAAGGCGCGGGTGAATTCGCCGAGAGCGAAGACTCCGAAGCGCGGCTCGTCGCCGAGCCGGCCGACGCCACAGGCACCGGTATCTGGGCCTCCGGGCAGCACCACCGTGCAGCCCGCATCCCCGCCTCCGCCGCCCCCTCCGCCGGCCACCTTGCCGAGCCTCCCGGATCTTCCGGACGTCCTGGACGTGCCGAAGGTTCCGCTTCCACCTCCGCCTGCGCTGCCGCCGCCGCCCTCGTTTCCGCCGCCGCCCGCACTGCCTCCACCGCCCGCGCTGCCCCCGCTTTCCCCTTCTCCGAGGCTCCCATGAGCGTGGCGGCGGGGGGGCGCTCGACATCGGCTGTTCGAGACACGGAACCGCGTGAGCTGACGGGGGTTCTGTACGAGCGGCACGGCCAGCGGGTCTTCACGTTCTGCCTCAGCCGCCTGCGAAACCGCGAGGAGGCCCAGGATGCGACGCAGACGACGTTCATGTACGCGATGCGCTCCATCGAGCGCGGGGTCGTCCCGGAGTTCGAGCTCGCCTGGCTACTGAAGATCGCCTTCAATGCGTGCCGGGCGCTGCGACGGTCGGCCGGGACCCGCCCGACGGCGATGGGCGACGCGGCCGAAATTGGAGATCCTGCCGCCGAGGACGCCGCGGCGAACCAGGAACGACTGAACGGATTGCGCGAGGCGCTCGCAACCCTCCCGGAGACCCAGCGCCACGCGATTCTTTTGCGCGAATGGCAGGGGCTCAGCTATGCCGACATCGCCCACGAGCTCAACCTCTCGGTCTCGGCCGTCGAGACGCTGCTCTTCCGCGCTCGTCGGAACCTGGCGAAGCGCATGGAGAAAACGCGCAGCGTGCGGGCCCTGGATCTCGCGTCTCCGCTCGTCTTCCTCCGGTCGGCGGTCCCTGGAAGCGGCGCCAAGCTCGCGGCGGCGGCGGCCGCCACGGGACTCTCGATCGCCGTCGCGCCGGCGCTCGTCCAGGAGGTGCGCGGCGCCGAGGCGGCGCCCGCGGTGCCGGTGAAGGCAGTCGCGACCCACACTGCACGGACGGTGAAACGACCCGCCCGGTCGTCAAGGCTCACACAGCTGCTCGGGAGACGAGCACGCACGAAGGCCTCGCCGACGCCTCGGCACCTGCCGGAGGCGAGCCCGGCTCGTGGCTCCATCCCCAAGCAGCCGGGAACCGAGCCCGCGAAGGCGAATCCGCCGGCGTCCGCTGCGCCAACCGTGCCGGACACACGCGTGACCGTGCCGGCCCCGCCGCGGGCCGTCACCGTGCAGCCTCCGACACTCCCCGTCTCGCCGCCGGCGCTCCCCGATCCGGTCAGGCAGGTCGTGGACGCGCTGCCGCAGCCGCAGCTTCCCGCGGTCCCCGACGTGGGAGAGCTCCCGCTCGGAAAGTAGGCCCCGCGCGTTCGTAGACTCAGGCGCGGATGCGCATCATCGCCGGGGAACGAAAGGGAGCGCGGATCTTCGCTCCGAAAGGCCGTGAGACCCGGCCGACCGGCGACCGCGTCCGCGAAGCCGCCTTCAACCTGATCGGGCCCGTCGGCGGCGCCACGGTGCTGGATCTCTACGCGGGCTCCGGCGCGATGGGGCTCGAGGCGCTCTCGCGCGGGGCGACCTCAGCCGTCTTCGTCGAGTCCGATCGCGAGGCCTGCCGCGCGATCGACCGCAACCTCGACAAGCTGCAGCTGACCGGGGCGACCGTGATCTGCGGGGACGCGCTCCAGGCCCTCGCGGCCGAGGCTGCCGCGGGCAGACGCTACGATCTGGTGCTGGTCGACCCGCCCTATCGCATGTTTTCTTCCCTGCAAACTGGGCTCGCCACCTACCTTCCAGCCGTCCTTGCCGACGACGGCCTACTCGTCGTGGAGACGGACGCGAAGGAGGAGCCGGAGCTGCCGATCCCACAGCGGACGAGCAGGCGCTACGGCTCGGCGCGCCTCACTGTCTTCGAGCCGTGATCACCGCGATCTATCCGGGAACGTATGACCCCGTCACGAACGGGCATGTCGACGTGATCAAGCGGGCGGCGGGGATCTTCGACCGCGTTGTCGTCGGCGTCGTCGGCAACCCGCACCACAAGGCGCCGACGTTCTCGCTCGACGAGCGGGTCGGGTTCCTGAAGGAGGCGCTCGAGGGGCTCGAGAACGTCGAGGTGGACGTGTTCTCCGAGCTCGTGGTCGAGTTCGCGCGCAAGTGGGACGCGAAGGTGATCGTGAAGGGCCTGCGGGTGATCTCGGACTTCGAATGGGAATTCCAGATGAACCAGCTCAACCGCACGCTCGCGCCCGACGTGGAGACCGTCTACGTGATGGCCAGCCCGCAGGTGAGCTTCGTTTCGTCGAGCGGTGTGAAGGAGATCGCCGAGTTCGGCGGAAACGTGGATGAGCTCGTGCCGGCGGCGGTCGCGCGCCGGTTCAAGGAGATGTTCCCGGACGGGAGGCCAGGGACCCCCGAGAACCCGCAAGAATGAGAACCCTCGAAGAACAGCTCGGAAACGGCGGCGAGGTTCGCCTCGGCCGTCGTGAGGCGCACGACGTGATCCAGAAGCTGCGGGCGCGCGGAGGGGAGAGCGCCGCGGCCGACCGCCTCGAGGAATTGCTCGCCCACGGAGCGGACGAGGTCGCGCTCGACCGCCCGGAAGCGGAGAGCCTGCTCGAGGAGCTGCGCGCCAGCGGCAGGCGCTGGGTCGGCGGAGCGGGTCAACCCGCGCCGCTTCCCCGCCCTCCGGAGCCCGAACCTGCCAAGCCGGGCTTCTTCGAACGCCTCTTCCGTCCCGGCTAGCGGCCGCCGGTCTGAAATGACCGGTCGAACCATTGCGGTAATTCCGAGACCTCTGGTCCTCCCTGTAAACTCCGAAAATCCATGGACGTACTCGTTCTCATCGACAAGCTCGACGACCTCGTGCACAACGCGAAGGCCGTGCCGCTGACCGACCAGGTCCGGATCGACCGCGAGGAGATCTACGACATCCTCGATCAGATGCGGGCGACCATCCCTGAGGAGATCAAGCAGGCCCGCTGGATCGTCAAGGAGCGGCAGGAGATGCTCGCCGAGGCCAAGCGGGAGTGCGATCGCATTCTCGGCGAGGCTCGTGAGCAGGCCGCGCGCGAGGCTTCGCAGACCGAGATCGTGAAGCTCGCCGAGCGCCAGGCGCAGGACATCATCGACGACGCCCGGCGTCAGGCCCGCGAGATGCGACTCGAGATCGAAGACTGGGCCGACGGGATCCTGTCCACGCTCGAGATCAACCTGGACAAGTTCCTTACGGCGGTCAAGCGGGGTCGCGAGCGGTTGCACGAGCGCTCGCAGGAGTCGGTCGTCGCCGGTGTGGCCGCGGACGGCTCCACGAACGACCAGCCCTACGCCTAGCGGCCGCTCGTTGGACACGTATCTCGCGGTCGCCAGCAAGCGGGACTGGCGGAGCTACTCCGACCGTCCGATTCCCGAGGACGTCCTGACCCGCATCCTCGACGCAGGCCGCCTCACCGGCAGCGCTGTGAACCGCCAACCCTGGATCTTCGTCGTGGTGCAGTCGCCCGAGGCCAAGGAGCGCGTTGCCGAGACGGTCTACGCGGGTGACAACGTCCGCACGGCGGCGCTCGCGATTGCGATCGCAACCGAAGGGGGCGAGTCGCTGCTCGACGTCGGCCGGGCGATGCAGAACATGATGCTCGTCGCCTGGAACGAGGGCGTCGCCTCGTGTCCGAACGGGATGCCAGATCCGCAGAAGGCCGCTGAGGCGCTCGGCCTCGACGAAGGCTGGCTGCCGGTCAATATCCCGAGCTTCGGCTACCCGAAGCGGCCGATCGATCCCGAGTCCCGCACGGCGGAAGAGTGGAGCACGGAGGCGAACCGCAAGCCGCTGGACGAGCTCGTGAGGATGCTTTGACCACGATCAACCTCCGCACGATCAGACTCCGCTCCGGGGAGCAGTTCGCCGACCAGCGCGAGGTGCAGCTCGAGCCACTCGAGCTCGGCGGGCAGCGCTACCTGCCCGTACCGGATGAGGCTCTCGCCGACCTGTCGATCAGCCGGGCGACAACGGGGACCTTGTTCGAGCTTCGGTTCCGCACGCGCCTGCACGGCCCGTGCTACCGCTGCCTGGCGGACGCGGCGCTCGAGCTGCCAATTTCGGCGCGGGAATACGAGGCGACCGAGCCGGGGGAGGCCGAGGAGCTGCGGACGCCCTATTTGAAGGACGACAAGCTCGATCTCTCCGCCTGGGCGCGCGACGCGCTCGCGCTCGCCCTGCCGGACAAGATCCTCTGCCGGCCCGACTGCGCGGGGCTCTGTCCGATCTGCGGCAAGGACCTCAACCGGCAGCCGCACATGCACGACGACGAGGAGCTCGACTCCCGCTGGGCAGCGCTCGCGGAGCTCCGCGACCGGCTTTAGTCCTCTCTCATCGTCGTCCCCGTCGCCGCGCCGCCTCGAGCACGGTGAAAACTCCGGCGCCGGCCCGAACTCGGGCCCCAGCGTCAAGCGGCGCCTCAGAAAGCAAGGGCGGTGGCGAGCCGTGGCTATACTCGGCCGCCGTGGCCGTTCCCAAGAAAAAGACTTCCAAGTCACGCCGCGACAAGCGCCGGGCTACGCATGGGCTCGAACGGCCGCGCCTGAACCTCTGTCCGCAGTGCGGGCAGCCGAAGCGGCCGCACCAGATGTGCCCGAACTGCAAGACCTACGGCGGCCGCGAGATCGAGCCGCTCCCGACGCCGGCGCCGTAGGCCGTTGATCCGCGTCGCGGTCGATGCGCTCGGTGGCGACCGCGCGCCCAAGGAGATCGTCGCCGGGGCGCTCGATGCCGCTTCGGACGAGATTCGGCCGATCCTGGTCGGGCCGAAGGGGCTCGACACGGGCGGGCTCGAGCTCGTCGAGGCCTCGCAAGAGATCGAGATGCACGAGAAGCCGGGGGAAGCTGTGCGCGACAAGCCGGACAGCTCGCTCGTCGTCGCCTGCCGGATCGTCGGTGAGGATCGCGCGGACGTCGTGGTCTCGGCGGGAAACACAGGCGCGATGCTGGCTGCCTGTCTGCTCGAGCTCCGGCGCCTGCCGGGCGTGAACCGCCCCGGGATCGCTGTCGTCGTGCCGTCGCGTCACGGGCCGACCGTCCTCATCGACGCGGGGGCGAACGCCGATGGCCGCCCCGAGCACCTGTGCCAGTTCGCGCACATGGGGTCGATCTTCGCCGAGGAGATCCTCGGCGTCAGGCAGCCCGAGGTGCGGCTCCTCTCGATCGGCGAGGAGCCGGAGAAGGGCAACAAGCTCACGCTCGAAGCCCACGCGCTGCTCGAGGCCGAGGCTCTCAATTTCGGCGGGAACACCGAGAGCCGCGCACTGCTCGAAGGGGCGGCCGACGTCGTCGTGTGCGACGGGTTCACCGGCAACGTCGTGCTCAAGCTGCTCGAGGGGACGATCAAATCGGTGCTCGACGCGCTCCGCGAGGAGATCCGGGCGACTCGAGGAGGCCGCATCGGAGGCCTGCTGATCCGACGCGCGGGCCGCAGGCTGCGAGACCGTCTGGATCCCGAGATGTACGGCGGCGCCTACCTTCTCGGCCTTCGCCATCTCGCCGTGATCGCGCACGGGAATTCCTCCCGGCGGGCGATCGCGAACGCAATCCGCCTCGCGGCGCGTGGGGTCGAGCACGACGTTGTCGGGCTCGTGCGCGAACGTCTCCAAGATCGCGTGTTAGCATCCGCGCGCCCAGAGACCCCCGAACGGCAAGTGAGGTGAAATGGCGGCTTCGCGACAGGAAGTTTTCGAGCGTGTCAAGGAAGTCCTGAGCGACCAACTCGGCGTCGACGAAGGCGACATCACCGAGGAGGCCTCGTTCCAGGAGGATCTGGACGCCGACTCGCTCGACCTCGTCGAGCTGATCATGGAGCTCGAGGATCAGTTCGGGATCAAGATCTCCGACGAGGACGCCCAGAAGATCCAGACGGTCGGTCAGGCTGTCGACTACGTCACCTCGCATCAGTAGGGCGCCGCACGGCAAAACCGAGGGGCTCCGTCGCCTGATCGACGAGCTGCCGAACGAGCTCGTCGACAACGTCTTCACCCATAGCTCGTGGGCCCCTGACCGCGCGTCCTCGTACGAGCGGCTCGAGTTCCTCGGCGACAGCGTTCTGGAGCTCGCAGTCGCGAGGGCGCTGTACGAGCAGTACCCGGAGTTCAGCGAGGGGCGGCTCGCCAAAGTGCGCTCCCACGTCGTCTCGCGTGCGAGCTGTGCCGTTGTGTCGCGCGAGCTCGAGCTGGGCGGGCGCCTCGCGGAGAAAGGGGCGAATGCCCTGCCGGCGGACGAGCTCACGCGGCTGACCCGAAACCGCAACGTGCTGGCGGCGTTGCTCGAGGCCGCGCTCGCGGCGCTCTTCCTCGAGCACGGCTTCGAGCCGATCGAGCAGCCGATCGTCGATGCGTTCTCGGGCCGGATCGAGTATGCGATGACGACCCATGTCGACCACAAGACGGAGCTTCAGGAAGTGGTTGCGCGACTGGGGCAGCAGGTCGGCTACACGGTGCTGGAGGTCGAGGGACCGCCCCACGACCGCAAGTTCACGTGTGCGGCATTCGTCGCCGGCGAGCAGGTCGGCGTCGGGGTCGGGAAGTCGAAGAAGGCGGCCGAGCAGGCCGCAGCCGAGCAGGCACTCATGCGTTACGCGGCCTGAAAGGAGGCAAAAGGACATGGCGAAAGTGATCAACTGCGAATGTGGCTTCGTCGTTCGCGGAGCTGAACACGACGAGCTGATCCGCAAAGCCGAGCAGCACATCCAGACCGACCATCCCGAGCTGGTCGGCCAGATGTCCCGCGAGCAGCTCCTCGGGATGTCGACCGAGGAATAGCTTTAGTGGGCGTCCGAACGCCCCCCTAACGTTCGGCGCGCGTGCACCTGCGTTCGATTCGCATGCGGGGCTTCAAGTCGTTCCCTGATCCGGTCGAGGTTCGCCTCGAGCCGGGCGTCGCCGTGGTCGTCGGCCCGAACGGCTCGGGCAAGTCGAACGTCTCCGACGCCCTGCTCTGGGCCGCCGGCTCGCTGAGCCCGTCCGAGCTCCGCGCCGAGAAGCCCGACGACGTGCTGTTTGCCGGAGCACGCGACCGGAAGCCGTCCGGATTCTGCGAGGTCGAGCTCCTGTTCGACAACGAGAACGGTGGGTTCACCGAGCTCGACTTCTCGGAGGTCTCGATTGCCCGCCGGCTGCACCGGGGCGGCGAAGGCCAGTACCTCGTTAACGGCGTCGCGGTGCGCCGAACCGATCTCGTCGAACTGCTCGCGGACGTTGGCCTCGGCGGCGGCCACGGGTCGGTGATCTCGCAGGGCCGCGTCGAGGAGATCCTTGCCTCCAAGCCGGAGGAGCGGCGCGCGCTCGTCGAGGAAGCGGCGGGTCTCGGCCGCTTCAAGAGCCGCCGCCACCGCGCCGAGCTCAAGCTCGCACGGGTCCAGATCCAGGTCGAGCGCGCACGCGATCTCGAGGCCGAGGTGAAGAAGCGGTTGCGGCCGCTCGCCCTGCAGGCGACCGCGGCGGAGCGGGCCGAGAAGCTGCGCGGAGAGATCGCGTCGCTCGAGGCCCGGCTCGCGCAGCTCGATCTCGCCGAATTGGAAGAGCGAAGGGCAGAGGCCGAGGAGCGGCGTGCGGCGGCCGCGCTCGAGCGTCGGCGCGTCGACACGCAGCTCGAAGGGCTTCTCCGGGAGCGCAACCAGGCCGAAGAGGAGCTCGCCGACGCCGCCGGACGCCGAGAGGAGGCCACGGCCGCGCTCTACCGGCTCCGAAGCTCGACCGAGCGGCTCGAGCTCAGGCGCGAGGCGGCAGAGTCGCTTGTCGAGCGGCTGGCCGCGGGGCCTCCGCGCCGCACAAGCGTGGCCGACGAGCGGATCCGGACGACGCAGGAGCGGCTCGACGCCGTGCAGCGCGCGCTGGCCGAGCGGGAAGGGCTTCCGCCCGCGGCCCGGGCGCTGGCCGAGGAAGGCGAGCGCCTCGCGATCACGACGCTGGCGGTCAATCCAGGGCAAGAAAGGGCCGCCGCAGCTGCCCTGCGCGCACGGGCCTCGGCGCTGCTCGCGGACAACCCTGACCAGGCCCTGGCCATGCTCGTCCGGGCGCACGAGCGTGGACTCGGGAGCCTGACGGTCATTCTGGAGCCGCCGAAGCTCGATCTTCGGATCGTCTCGAAGGAGGAGTTGCTGTCCTCGCCGGTGCCCGCCGTGACCCCCGAAGGCTTCGGCTACGACCCCGACCGCAGCGAGCTCTGGTTCGCCGGGAAGACCGCGGAGGCCGTCTGGCTCGAGCTCGACGCGCGCCGGCGTGGGCTCGTCGAGGAGATCGAGCGCCTGAAGCGCGAACCGGTGGAGGCACCCGTCGCGGATCCACGTCTCGTCGCCTTGGGCGAACGGCTGGTGGCGACCCTCGGCGCGGCGCTGCAGGCCGCCGGGAGGTTCGAGTCGCCGCTGCGCGCTCGCGTCGACGCGGGCGGAACGCGAACGGGCGACGTTGCGGCAAAGCTGCGCGAGCTGGCGGCTCGCGAGGCAGACATTCGGAGGATCGCCGGCGACGCCGGCCAGCGCCAGGGCGCGATCGAGATCGAGCTTGCGCGGCTCGAGGCCGAGTCGGCGGAGGCTCGTCGCAGGCTCGAGGAGGCGGGCGCCGACCCGGCCGAGCTCGACGACCGCGAAGAGGTCGGCGAGCGGCTCGTCCGCCTGGAGCGCCGCCGGGAGTCTCTCGGCCAGGTCAACCCGCTCGCCAAGCGGGAGTACGACGACGAAAAGGAGCGGCTCACCGAGCTCACCACCCAGCGGGAAGACCTCGAACGAAGCCTCGTCGAGCTCGCGCAGCTCCGCGACGAGCTCACGGAGACGGTCGAGCGGCGCTTCGCGGAGACCTTCTCGGCGGTGCAGCGGCATTTCACCGAGGTCGCCGAGACGCTCTTCCCCGGCGGGGAGGGCCGGCTTCAGCTCACCGTGCCCGAAGACGAGGGCGAAGAGCCCGGCGTCGAGGTCGAGCTGCGGCCGGCCGGCAAGCGGATCACCCGGCTCTCGCTGCTTTCAGGCGGCGAGAAGGCCCTCGGCGCGATCTCGTTCCTGTTCGCGCTCTTCCTGGCGCGGCCGTGCCCCTTCTATCTCCTCGACGAGGTCGAGGCCGCGCTCGACGACGCGAATATCGCCCGCTTCGTCGAGCTCCTGCGCCGCTATGCCGATCGCGCCCAGTTCATCGTGATCACGCACCAGAAGAGGACGATGGAGGCCGCGGATATCCTCTACGGCGTGACGATGGGCGCCGACGGGGTCTCGCAGATCGTCTCTCGCCGCGTTCCGCAAGCCGCCGCGGCGTGAGCCGGACCTGGGCGGAGCTCCTGGGCGAGAACGGAGCGCCCGAGCCGGAGGCTGAGCGCGCGGGGTTCTTCGGACGCCTCCGCGACTCGCTCGGCAAGAGCCGCCGGGCGCTGACGGAGCAGCTCGCCGCGGCGGCTTTCGACCCTTCGGACGAGGCGGCCTGGGAGCGGCTGGAGGAAGCGCTGATCGCGGCTGACGTGGGCGTTCCGGCCACCGCAGAGCTCGTTCAGCGCCTCGAGGCGCGCGGTGAGCTCGGCGAGCTGAGCGAGGCGCTCTCAGACGAAGCCGGGGAGCTGCTGGGGGAGCCTGGGCGGCTCCGGTTGGACGGGCGTCCGAGCGTGATCCTCGTCGTCGGCGTCAACGGCACCGGCAAGACGACGACGATCGGAAAGCTCGCACACCGGCTGCGCGAGCACGGCCATACGGTCGTGCTGGCTGCGGCGGACACGTTCCGCGCGGCGGCGGAGGAGCAGCTCGAGATCTGGGCGCAGCGCGCGCAGGCCGAGTTCGTGGGTGGCGAGCAGGGAGGCGATCCCGCAGCCGTCGCCTACGACGCGATCGAGAGCGCCCAGGAGCATGGCGCGGACGTCGTGATCGTCGACACCGCGGGCCGCCTGCACACGCAGAAGAACCTGATGGAGGAGCTCGCTAAGGTGCGCCGCGTGATCGCACAGAAGCTCGAAGGCGCGCCGCATGAGACCCTGCTCGTGATCGACGCGACCACGGGGCAGAACGGGCTCCAGCAGGCGCGCCTGTTCAACGAGGCCGTCGGCGTGACCGGCGTCGCGCTGACGAAGCTCGACGGCTCCGCCAAGGGCGGCGTTGCGCTCGCGATCGCCCGCGAGCTCGGGCTGCCGGTGACGCTGATCGGCGTGGGCGAGCGCCTGGACGACCTGCGCCCGTTCGACCCCCAGGACTACGCGCGGGCGCTCGTCGCGGGCTAGCGCTCCACGGCGAAGGCGATGTTCACCGTCGTGCGGTAAACGCTGATGCGGTCGCCTTCGACGACGGCGCTCATCGAGACCACGTCAGCGCCGGTGATGCCGCGCAGCGTCTTCGACGCCTCCTGAACCGCCGCATCCGCAGCCTTGGCAAAGCTTTCCGGCGAAGATCCGATCACCGTGATCACCTTGGCGATGTCCGCCATCTCTCCCTCCTTGTTCGTGGAGGCGGGAGAATAACGGCGTGAATGAGGCCTGCTTCGTGTGCCGGAAGCACCGTGGCGAGGAGGCGGTCCCGGGCGGCCCGATCTACGAGGACGACCTCGTCTACTCGAGCCACATCTATCACCCGGACAACACGAACCCGTACCTCGGTCATCTGATCGTCGAGCCGAAACGCCACGCAGTCGGACTCGCCGATCTCGAGGAGGACGAGGCGATGGCTGTCGGGGCGCTCGCCGCCCGCGCTTCGCGTGCGCTTCGCGCGGAAGGCGCCGAGTGGGTGTACGCAGTCGTGCTCGGTCACCACATTCCGCACCTGCATCTCCACCTTCTGCCGCGCTATCCCGGCACTCCGCGCGAGTTCTGGAACCCGATGACGATCGACGACTGGGAGGGATCGAAGCACGGCGGTCCTGAGGAAATCGCCGACCTAGTCGAGCGCCTTCGGGCACACTTCTGAGCCGTGTTCGACACGCTCTCCAACCGGCTCCAGGGAGCTCTCGGCGACCTCCGGGGTCG
>JBKPHH010000008.1:0-67229 GCA_046729795.1 Actinomycetota bacterium
CGCCGCGGCGTCGACGAGCCAGGCGATCACGCCGACGTCACCCCAGGTCTTGGTCGGGTAATGGAAGACGTTATGGAACTTCGACTTGCCCGAGATCAGGTCGGCGAGGCACTGCTCCCGCGGCTTGCCGAGGTCCTCGACCACGCGGTAGATCAGCTGCGAGTGGCCGACCTCGTCCTGCACCTTCGCCGTGAGTGCGAGCTTGCGCTGCAGGGTTGGCGCGCGCAGGATCCATTCGCGCTCGGGCAGGACCCCCATCAGCTCGGAGTTCCCGTGCATCTCGATGAACTTGATCAGCTTCGCCCGATAGCCCTCCGGCATCCAGTCGTCGGTCTCGACTTGGCCGCCGGACCGCACGTACTCGAGGAAACTCTGTTCTCGTCCGTTCTCCATACCGAACGGTCGTTAGGGTAACAGCATGTCGGCGCGGCGTTCGGAGCTGACCAGACAGGCGGCCCGCCTGTTCGCGGAGAAGGGCTACCACGGCACGTCGATCGGCGATCTCGCGGATGCGATGGGGGTCCAGAAGGGGTCGCTGTACGCCCACAGCGAGTCGAAGCAGGACCTGCTCTACGAGACGATGGCCGAAGGCGCGCGCCCCGTTCACACCGGCCTCGACGCGATCCCCCACGAGCTGTCCGCGACCCAGAAGATACGCCGCGCGCTTCGCTCACATCTCCGGGTGGTCGCCGACCAGCTCGACGTCGCGACCGTGTTCGTGCAGGAGTGGCGCTACCTCGAGGGCGAGCGCCGCGACGAGATCCTCGACGAGCGCCGGCGTTACGAGGACCGGATCCGCGCGCTCTTCCGGGAGGGACGCGAGCTCGGCGAGCTGCGGACCGACCTCGACGACGCCACCGCCGCCCTGCTGGTCCTCTCGGCCGTCAACTGGGCCTACACCTGGCTCCAGCCGGGTCGCGACACCGACGAGCTCGCAGACCGCTTCTACTCCCTGCTCGTGGACGGCATGCGCGGCTACGCCACTC
Source organism: Actinomycetota bacterium (assembly GCA_046729795.1). Lineage (GTDB taxonomy): Bacteria > Actinomycetota > Thermoleophilia > Gaiellales > Gaiellaceae > JBKPFU01. The sequence goes on from JBKPHH010000008.1 coordinate 987, forward strand.
CCTAGGCGTGTTTCGGCAGGATTTTCTGACCGAATATCCTCCGATTGATTCGTCAGTCAATTTGCCTGCAGGACGCGCTTTCGGGCGTGATATCACGCCGGAATATCGGAGGTTCAAATTTGCCTCGCTGAGGGTATAGCGCTGCTCGATTGGCTCTGGTTCATTCCCGTCAGGGCTCCTAGGGAGGCGAGATGTCGAAGTTCGCAGGACCTGTGATGGCCGTCGCTCTGTCGGCCGTCTTTCTCCTCGTGGTCGGATCGGTTGGCGCGTCGACGCCGGCGTCACACAACGTGACGGTGCCGTCGACCGCGACGACGAGCAACTACGCCTGGACCGGGACGATCCCACCGGGTGTCAATCCGAGCAGCAGCTGCCAGTTCCTGGACCCGGTCTCGGATTCGCATGGCATCAACATCACCGTGCCGGCCGGGACCTACGACATCGTCGACGCCGAGTTCAGGTTCACGATCAGCTGGGCGGACGCCGGCAACGACGAGATCCTCACCGTGCTGGATCCGAACGGGGACGTCGTCGGGTCGAGCGACGGCGGGAGCAACGTCGAGACGGTCGTTGCGAACAACCTCGCGCCGGGCACCTACAAGGTGCTGGCCTGTGCCTTCCTGTCCACCGTGCCGGTGGCTTACACCGGCAACCTCCAGGTCAAGACGACGCTTCGCGCGCCCGAGACCTCGCTGCCCTCAGCGGATGCCCAGGGCCTGGCCTTCTCCGCAGCGGTCGCGTCCGACAACCAGCGCGACCAGGCCGAGCCACTGATCGAGATCGACAAGGCGGGCAACGTCTACGACTGCGGCCCGACGGGCTTCTCGAACGCCTCCGACTACTCCCAGGTTTCGAACGACCATGGCGACCAGTTCCACATGCTCGGCACGCCTCCGCGCGGCCAGCAGGGCGCGGGGGGCGGCGGCGACTGCGGGCTCGCGTTCGGCAGGTCGAAGAACAGCCGCGGGAACTACCAGTACGCCTACACGGGCCTCGGCCCCCTGACCGGCTTCGTCAGCTCCACCTCGCCGAACAACGGCCAGAGCCTGGCCTCGGGCGGCCCGTTCGCAAACGGTGTCACGGACGAGGGCGGCGGCGCCGATCGCCAGTGGATGACCTTCGTCGACGACCACACGGTCCTGCTGAGCTACAACCAGCAGCAGCCGCGGAACGTCGTCGTCCAGCGCTCGACCGACGGCGGGCTCACCTACGGGGTCGACGCTGCCCGCGCGGCGCGGAGCCCGCGCTTCCCCGGGCCGATGCGCTACATCGAGCCGACGCCGGCGTACCCGAACGGAATCGTCTACTTCGCCTGGGACCGCACTGCGGACGACGGCGACCACGTCAACCTCTCGATCTCACAGGACAAGGGCGTCACCTGGACAGACTGCAAGGCTGCCGTCGCGCCGGGCACGACGACGCTGTTCGCAACGGCGGACAACGACAACGCCGGGAACATCTACATCGCCTACGGCGAGAACCTGAAGTTCCACACGTACCTGGTCTCGCTCACGGCGGACAAGATCGGCGGCTGCAACCAGTCGGTGACGGCATCGACCGCGCTGCCGACCGTGGATCCCGGCTTCTCCGCCCCAGTCCAGGTCGACCGAGACGGCGTGCGCACGACGCTCTTCGCGTGGCTCACCGCCGGCGGGGCTCCCGGCCGCGTGGCGGTCACGTTCGTCGGAACCGAGACGGACGGCAACCCCAACGTCGGGACGTTCAAGGCGAGCTGGGATATCTACGTCAACCAGTCGCTCAACGCACTCGACCCGACCGCGACCTTCAGCCAGGTGAAGGTCACGACCCACCCGTTCCACTACGACTCGATCTGCATCAACGGCCTCGGCTGCGACCTGGCCGTCCCGCCGGGCGACCGTTCGATGGCGGACTTCATCTCCGTCGACACCAACCCGGTGGACGGGAGGATCTACGTGACGTGGGACCGCGCGAACAAGAAGCCCGACGAGGCATCCGGCCACGTTGCGTCGCCGATGGTCGCCACCCAGATCGCGGGGCCGTCGCTCCTCGGCGGTACCGTGACATCCCGGCCACAGCCTGTGCGAACCTCGTCGACCGACCCGCCCGGCGACGCGCTCTCGTCGTACTCGACGATGACACCGGCAGTGGTGCCGCCCGATCCGCCGACGACGAACGAGCCGGCGGGAGATCTCCTGTCCGTCTCGATCGGTCCTGAGATCGACCTCCATACGGGCATTCCGGTCCCGAACAACGGGATCACTGTGACGATCAACGTCGCCGACCTGCGGCAGACGGCGCTGACGGACACCATGACGCGAACCGGTTCCCAGTCGCTGCTCTGGGTGCTCCGGTTCAGCAACGGCTACCAGGACGTGGCCGCCGCGGCCCGCTGGAACCCGGTCCAGGGCTTCACGTTCGGCTACAACGAGTACACGACCGGTACCGCGCTCTGCGAGTCGACCGGGCCATCCAACGGGGACAAGTGCATGCTCTACCCGGGCGACATGCCGCTGATCGGCGAGGTCGACCAGGCGAAGGGAACGATCCGCTTCAACGTTCCGCGCTCGCTGCTCCGCGGCCTCAGCGGCGGAACCGGGCCGGGCCAACGCCCCACCGAGGTGGCGGCGACGGTCGGCACTCGCTTCTACGACGCGACGGTGTTCTCCCTCGGGAACACGGTCTCGCCGGTGCAGACCGTCCAGTCGTTCCTCTACCCCTTCGACAACACCCCGTCGATGGACTTCCTCCTGCCGGCCGCGGCGACCGGCGGCGAGACCGAGACCGGCTGCCGCACCAGCGGCGGTGGGACGATCCAGTCGGGGACGAACTTCAACATCGACGTCCACGCGAACCTGAAGGGCAAGGTCTCGGCACGCGACGCCAACCTCGACTTCGGCTCGCTTGCGCTCACGAGCATCACGTGCCCGGCTTCGAACCGCGCCATCGTGCAGGGCAGCGGCTTCGACGGCAGCGACGGGGTGACGTTCACTGCAGATGTCACCGACGGTGGTGAGAAGAGCTCGAGCGACAAGTTCTCCCTGACGCTGAGCAACGGCAAGACCCGGAGCGGCTCGCTCACCCAGGGCAACATCCAGGTCAAGCGTTGAACGATCGACGAGTGAGGGGCCGGTGGGGACGCCGGCCCCTCCTCGCGCTTGCGGCGATCGCCCTCCTCGTGGTGGGGTCGTCGCTGGTGTTCGTCCTGAGGGACGACGACGAGCGCCTCTCGAAGCGCGAGTACGAGCAAGAAGTGCAGTCGGCCTACTCCGAGGTGCGGTCCGCCTTTCTCCGGACGAGAGGCGCCTCCAGCTCGGACCTCGCCAACAGGGTCGCCGATTCGCAGAAAGCGTTGCGCGCGGCGGCTGACAAGCTCGGAGGCGTGAAGCCGCCGACGCCGGTGCTGGCGGAGCACCGGCGCCTCGTCGCCGGCATGCGCGCGTATGCGGACGACCTCGACGAGCTGCGGGTCGCGGCCGCGAGCGGGGACCAGGCTGCGGTCACTGCCTTCAACGAGCGCGTCGGGCAGAACAAGGCCGTCCTGCAGATCGCCGAGGCCGCCGAGGAGATGAAGTTCGAGGGGTACGACCTCGGCCGGATCGCCGAGGACTAACTGCGTCTCCGCGGGTCGTCGCCCGACCGGTAGGTGATCGCCTCCAGGCGGCGTCCGTCCGGATCGTGGAAGAACACGCCGACGGCGATCCCGTGGTCGCGCTCTTCCCACGCGATCCCCTCGCCGTCGAGGAGCTCCTTCAGCTCGGTGCGCTCCTCGTCGCTCACGCGAACGGCGGTGTGCGGACCCGGCCCGCCGAGCTCGTGCAGCGCGAAGCCGGTGTTCCCGACGTAGGCCATCACGGGATGTCCCTCGGTCTTGACGATGCGAGCTCCGAATACGCGCTCGTAGAAGCGGGCCGTCTCGTCTGGGTCGTCCGTCTCGAAGGCGACATGGTCGATCCGCGGCATGCCGCGCACTTTCGCAAGCGGAATGTCAGCTGCGCAAGACGGCGGTAAGGCTGCGGTAAAAGGAGCCGCCGCCCCACTTCACGCCGCGTGCCGAGAGTGATAGGCCTGCCTTGACAGGCGCGCGCCTCGTCGGTCGGAAAGGAAATCCGAATCGAGGAGGCTGAGCATGACTCGCTGGCTGGGTGTGAAGCTGCTCGCTGCGCTGGCCCTCGCCGTCCCGATGCTCACGGTGGCGCCGTCCGCCCAGGCGACGTCGGTCGGGTGCACGTGGGCGCCGGGAACGTACTTCTCGTACGTCTGTCTCGGGATCTACGGGAGCGGCCGCTACGTCTCGAGCTTCCGCGTCTCGCGCAACAAGCAGTACGAGACGATCTGCAACTACAAGGCGAAGGTGGTCGTCCGGGCGCCGGACGGCCGGGTTTGGCGGTTCTTCAGCCCCTACCACCGCGGGTGCAGCTTCAACACGGCGTGGATGGACATGGGCGCCTACCGCTACTTCCCGAACAACTCGACCGCGTGCGGCCACTGGTTCGAGATGGGGCGCTGGATTCCGGGCGTGCCCTGCAACCGCATCTATCGCTGATCTTCCGGGAGGCCGGCCCCGCGCCGGCCTCCTGGTCTTTAATCCGGCGATGCGGCGGGCCACGCTGATCGTGAACCCCTTCGCGAGCGGCGTGACCGAGGAGCGCGTCGCAGCGGTCGAACGCGCCCTCTCGCGTGTGGCCGCACTGGAGACGGTCCTCACAGAGCGGCAGGGACACGCGGTCGACCTGGCGCGGCAAGCGGAAGGCGACGCGCTGTTCGTGTTCTCAGGCGATGGCGTCTACAACGAGGCGCTGAACGGGCTCGGGGAGCTAACGCTCGGCTTCGTGCCGGGAGGCGCGACCAACGTGCTGCCGCGGGCGCTCGGATTGCCGCGCGATCCCGTCGAGGCAGCCGAGCGGCTCGCCGACGCATTCGAGCGTGATCGCAACCGTCGAATCTCGCTCGGCCGCGTGAACGGCCGCCGGTTCGGGTTCTCGGCGGGCGTCGGCCTCGATGCCGAGCTTGTTCGCAGTGTGGACGCGCGTGGACGCGCGCACGGGGGAAAGCGGCCCGGGGACACCGCGTTCGTCCTGGCGGCGATCTCCGTGCTGGCGGAGCGCCGTGCCCGCTTCGAGCCTGTGCTCGAGATCGAAGGGCTCGGCCGCGCGGCGTTCGCGCTCGTCGCGAACTGCGATCCGTACACCTACGCCGGGCCCGTCGCGCTGCATGTGGCGCCGGAGGCTCGGTTCGACCTCGGCATCGACGTGGTCGCGCCGACCGCGGTCGGGCCGACGGCGGTCGCCCGCATGCTCGCCTACGCCGTGCGCGGGCGGGGCCAGACGACGGCGCCCGACGTGCTGTACGGGCACGACCTCGACCGCTTCGAGATCGTCTGCGACCGCCCGTTGCCGCTCCAGGCGGACGGCGAGGATCTCGGCGACGCCGCACGGATCGTCTTCGAGGCCGAGCGCGGCGCAGCTACCGTTCTCCTGTGAAACGCGGCTTGCTCCTCCTCGCCTTGGTCCTGCTCGCCGGCTGCGGCGGAGACGGGGGCGGTGATTCGAAGAAGGCCGAACCGAAACAGCCGTCCGTCTTCGACTACGACGCGTCCGCGCCCTTGCGCTTCGTCGACCGCCGGGTGCTCAATCCCGGCAAGCAGTACCCGATCAAGATCCACGACATCTCCTACGCGGGCCGGAAGGGCCGGCAGGTGAACGCGTTTCTCGTCGTCCCGCCGGGCAAAGGACCGTTCGGCGCCGTCGTTTGGATGCACGGGTCGGGCTCGTCGAGGGTGCAGTTCCTCGTCGAGGCCGCGAAGCTCGCGAAACGAGGAGCGATCGGGTTGCTCGTCGACGCGCCGTGGGTTCGCAGCCAGGTCCCCTACACCGGATCTGTCGCGGTTGCCGTCCGGGATGAATACGTCGGCAACATCGTCGACATCCGGCGGGGGCTCGATCTGCTCGCGCAACGCGACGATGTGGACATGGACAAGGTCGGCTTCCTCGGGCACAGCTACGGCGGGCAGATCGGCGGCATCCTGGCCGGCGTCGAGCCGCGCTTTCGCGTGCTGGATATCGCCGCCGCGGCGGGTCATCCGTCGAGCTCGCTCGCTGATCAGCTCGGCATCGGGACACGCGGCCGGAAGATCCTGAGCGCGATCGACCCGGTGAACTATGTCTCCCACGCCTCGCCTCGCGAGCTTTTCATCCAGGCGGGGCGGGGGGATCTCGCAGTGTCGCCGCCACAGCTCAAGGCGCTGATCAACGCGGCCAGCGAACCAAAGACCGTCAGGTGGTATCCCACGGGCCACGCGCTCTCGGCGGCAGCCTTCACCGAGGGCGAGAACTGGCTCGCCCAGGAGCTTCAGCTACAGCGGTAAGGCGCCCAGATCTCGAGGGCGTAGTTGTTGAAGACCCCGGGGTTCGGCGAGACCTGAACCCGATAGCCGTACCGTCCGCGCGTCGGTCCAGTGATGATCACCGGCGACGGGAACCAGTGCGCTCTGCTCGGCGGAATGATGATCCGAGGGTGCTTGGCCGAGTTGACCTGAACCGTGCCGCTCCAGCCGAAGGGCAGGGCGGGGATGAGCCGGGCGTAGAAGGTGGTCGCCGTTCTCCGGCGGGCATAGATGATCCCGCGGTAGTCGGCGTAGCCGCGGCCGCCGATGTAGCTCTTGCACTTTCGCCAGGCCGGCGTCTTCGGCGGCCCCTTGTGGCCCGAGGCCGCCGACGGCACGAGCCCCGCCAGCAGCCCGACCGCCGCCAGCGCGGCAAGGGAGGCTCGGTTCCGGGCGGCGACCCCCACGTCCGCGCTTCTACCCGGCCTACATAGACTTCGAACCATGGCCCAGGTGCTTCCCGAGCGCGACCTGCGGCGCGTGATCGGCGACGGCGAGGTGGTTCCCGACGGGGAGGTCGAGGGTCTTTCCGAGACCGACCTGATCGAGCTCTTCCGCTGGATGGTGACCTTGCGAACCTACGACGAGCGCTCGCTCGTCTTCCATCGCCAGGGCCGGATCGGCACCTACGCGATCTTCTGGAATCACGAGGCGATGCAGGCCGGCTCGATCTACGCGGTCGAGCGCGAGGACTGGATCTTCCCGAGCTACCGCGAGTCCGCAATCGGCTTGCTCCGCGGGATGCCGGCTTCGACGGTGCTCTCGTGGTGGCGGGGCCATCCCGCCGGCTGGTGGAACCCGCCCGACTACAACGTCGCCTCGATCTGCGTCCCGATCGGCACGCACGTCCCGCACGCGGCCGGCCTCGCCTGGGGCAAGAAGCTGAAGGGCGAGCCGACGGTCGCGATCGCGTACTTCGGCGACGGCGCGACGAGCGAGGGCTCCTTCCATGAGGGCGCCAACTTCGCGGGCGTGATGCGCGCGCCGGTCATCCTCTTCTGCAACAACAACCAGTGGGCGATCTCGACGCCGGTTTCCGCGCAGACCGCGGCCGAGACCCTGGCGGACAAGGCGGTCGGCTACGGGATGCCGGGCGTCCGGGTCGACGGCGGCGACGTGCTCGCCGTGTACGAAGCGACCCGCGACGCGGTCGCGCGTGCGCGATCGGGCGAGGGGCCGACGTTCATCGAGGCGGTCACGTACCGGACTGCCCCGCACGCCACTGCCGACGACCCGCGGGCGTACATCGACCTCGAACGGGTCGAGGAGGAGAAGAAGACCGAGTGCCTCGGCCGCTACGAGGGCTATCTCCGCCGGATCGGCGTCCTCGACGACTCGACGGCCGAGTCAATCCGCGGCGAGGCGCTCGAGTTGATGCGCGAGGGGATCGCGGCCGCGGAAGCGGAGCCGGAGCCGGACCCGGGGCTCGTGTTCGAGCACGCCTACGTGCAGCCGCCGCCTTCGCTGGCGGACGAGCTCGGCGAGCTGCGGAGGGTTCTGGATGAGTGAGCTCACCCTCGTTGAGGCGATCAACGACGCGTTCCACACGGAGCTCGAGCACGACGAGTCGGTCATGGTGATGGGCGAGGACGTGGGGCGGGCCGGCGGCGTCTTCCGCGCGACGGCCGGCCTTCGTGACCGGTTCGGCCCCGACCGCTGCGTCGACACCCCGCTTGCCGAGGCCGGGATCCTCGGCACCGCCGTCGGCCTCTGCATGGCCGGCTGGCGGCCGGTGTGCGAGATGCAGTACGACGCCTTTTCCTATCCCTGCCTCGACCAGCTGATCACGCACGTGGGCCGTTACCGGTGGCGCACAGGCGGGAAGATGGAGTTCCCGCTCGTCGTGCGGATGCCGTACGGCGGCGGCGTGCGCGCACCCGAGCTCCACGACGACTCGCCGGAGGCGTATTACGTGCACACGCCCGGGATCAAGGTCGCGATCCCGTCGACTCCCGCGGATGCGAAGGGCCTGCTCGCCGCGGCGATCCGCGATCCAGATCCGGTCGTCGTGCTGGAGCCGAAGCTCCACTACCGGACGATGCGCGGCGAGGTGCCGCAGGGCGAGCACGTCGTGCCGTTGGGGCGGGCGCGCGTTGTTCGCGAGGGGTCCGACGTGACTCTGGTGGCCTACGGCGCGATGGTGCCGCTCTGCGAGCAGGCCGCCGACGAGCTGGACGACGTCTCGGTCGAGCTGCTGGACATCCGGACACTGAAGCCGCTCGACGAGGAGTCGCTGCTCGCCTCCGCCGCGAAGACGGGCCGGGTGGTGATCGTCCAGGAGGCGCCGCGCGTGGCGGGCTTCGGCGCGGAGCTCGCCGCGATCCTGGCGGAGAAGGCGATTCTCGATCTCCGCGCTCCGATCATCCGCGTGACCGGCTACGACGTTCCCTACCCGTACTGGCAGATCGAGGACGCCTACATGCCCTCGGTGGGGCGCGTCGTCGACGCCGTGCGGAAAACGCTCGAGTTCTGAGCGATCGGCTTCGTCTCTGGCTCGAGCGCGGAGAGTCGGGATTTCACCTCCGCGACGCGGCGACGGGTAAGGCCGTCGGCTGGGCCGATCCGCGGCTTCGGGTCGTTCCCGTGGCGGGCGTGTCGTTCCGTCCCGGCGCGGTCGAGGATGCGTCGTTCGACCCGGGCCGGCGGCTGGCGCTCGTCGCGGAGCCGGAGAACGAGCACGACCCGAACGCCGTCGGCCTGTGGAACGAGGACCGGACCCTGCAGGCCGGCTATGTCCCACGTGAGGTCGCTTCGGAGCTCAACGGCGACGAGCAGGCGGTGTCGCTCTGGCGGGTCGAGGGCGGCCTTCGCGTCCTGATCGTTCCCGGCGACGCCTGGGTCGGCACGCCACGCACATGAGCGCTGGGGTGAGGTCGAGTTCGTCGAGATGGAGGAGGCGAGCGGGCGCCGGTAGATTCCCGCCGCGATGGCGTACGAGTTCAAGCTGCCGGATCTGGGGGAGGGGCTGACCGAGGGTGAGATCGCCCGCTGGCTGGTCTCCGAGGGTCAGGAGGTGTCCGAGGACGATCCGCTCGTCGAGATCCAGACGGACAAGACGACGGTCGAGATCCCGTCGCCCGCCGCGGGCAAGGTTGTCCGCATCCTCGTCCAGGAGGGCGAGGTCGTCCCCGTCGGCACCGTGCTCGTCGTGATCGGCGAGGACGGGGTCGCGCCGGCCGAAACGGCCACGACGAGGGGTCAGACCCCCGGACCTGTCTCAAGCGGCCGGGTACGGGCGACGCCGCTCGTCCGGAAAGTGGCTCAGGAGCTGGGAGTCGACCTCGCGACGGTCAGCGGCAGTGGGCCGGACGGACGCATCACCGAGGAGGACGTCAGGGCCGCTTCAGACGTGTCTGGGGGTCAGACCCCGGGACCGGTCCAGGAGGGACGCCGGGAGCCGCTCCGCGGCGTGCGGCGGCTGATCGCCGAGCACATGGGCCGCGCGCACCGGGAGGTGCCCGCGGTCACGTGGGTGGAGGAGTGCGACTTCGGCGACGTCGACCTCAAGCGGATCGTGCCGCTGACACTGAAGGCTGTCGCCGAGTCGCTGAAGGAGTTCCCGGAGCTGAACGCCCGCCTCGAAGGGGACGAGATCATCTTCTTGGACCGCTACGACCTCGGGGTCGCGATCCAGACGGACGCCGGCCTCGTTGTGCCGGTCGTGCGGGATTGCGACTCAAGGCCGCTCGACGAGCTCGACACCGAGGTCAAGCGCCTCGCCGAGGCCGCGCGGGCCGGCAAGCTCAGGCCCGAGGAGCTCCGCGGCTCAACGTTCACCGTCACCAGCGCCGGCAAGGTCGCGGGCCTCTTTCAGACGCCGATCGTGAACCACCCCGAGGTTGGGATCCTCAGCATCGGCCGCGTTGCCGAGCGCCCGGTCGTCCGAGGCGGTGAAGTCGCAGTCCGCCCGACGGCGCACATTGCGCTCACGTTCGACCACCGGGTCGTCGACGGAGCGCGGGCAGCGGAGTTCGGCCTCGCCGTCATCCGCCGCCTGCAAGAACCTCTCGGATAACGCAAGAGCCCGGCCAGGGACCGGGCTCTCGCACCTCTCCTTGGATGAGCGTCAGTCGTCTCGCTGGTTGTCGTCGTTGATCCAGCCGCGGATCTCGCCGCCCGGCCACCGCGATGTGTGCACATTCGCGTAGCTGCGGCCCGCTCGCATGGCGGCCACGATCTCCTCGAACGAGCCCGCTTCGATTCCTTGCGTGCCGGGCCCGATCACGTCGGCGGGCCGGGTGACGCCGGAGATCGTCGCCGGCGGCGCGGGACAAGGCTGCGTTCCCGGCGGCGGCACGATCGGCGGGTTGGCGCACAGGAAGAACGAGATCCCGCCGTTCACGGCCCGCTGGCCGAAGTGGACATGAGCCTGCAGCGGCGGCGCCGGATTGTCGAGGTTCGCGTACGACAGCGTCCACGAGATCGTCTGCGCGTCGTCGTCGATCGTCGCCTCGAACGAGCCGGTGCCGGTCGTCGAGATCGCCGGAACCTCCAGGTAGCCGATCAGAGGCTCTGCGGTCACGTGCTGCTTGTTCCCTCCCGCGACCAGTGCGGTCGCGCAAAGGGCGAGGAGCCCGGCGGCCAAGGCCGCAAACGGAATGAGCTTCCTCTTCATCTGCCCTCCTTTCCCCCCTGGGCTTGGCTGGCGAAAGCAGGAAGGAGCCCGGCAGGCCAGCCCGGCCGGGCTCCCGGGAGAGGGTAAGAAGCGACGCCTATTGGAGCCGCTGCTGGTTTCTACGCGGTGGCCGACCGGGCGGTTTGCGCGTGCGAGGCCAGCAGGCGTTCGATCCGCGGTGCGCTCGCCCGGCCTTCGATTCGTCCAACCGTCTTTCCTCCCTGGACGAGAACGAGGGTCGGCACCTCATCGATCTCGAACTTCTCCGCAAGCTCGGCCTGTTCGTCGACGTCGACCCGGATGATCCGCAGTCCTCCGCGCTCCTTGCGAGCGATGTGCGCGAGGACGCTCTCCATGCGTCGGGCCGGGCCGCAACGCTTGGATGTGAAGAAGACGAGCAGTGACGTCTCAGCCACGAAGTCACAGGGTCTTTTCCCTGCGAAGAGGGCGCGCAAACTCAGCCCGAGGCGGCCCTACTACACTGGCCCGACGATGTGGGAGTGGTACCGGATCGGCCTCAGCCTCGGGATCGGAGTGGGGATCGGCGTCGTCGCTTCCGCACTGTTCGCACGCGGCCGCGCGTGGCTCGCCCTGGCCCTGCTCGTCGCCGTGGGAGCGGGGCTCGCAGTCGGGCTGGCGATCGACGACTGGCAGGAAGCCGTGGCCGGCTGCATCGGCGCTGCGGTCGGGACGCTGGGATCGTTCGAGCTCGTGCGCGGTGCGATTCGCCGAGGCGGAACCCGCGGAGCGACTGCGGCGCTCGTCGGGCTCGGAGGGGTCGTCGTCGCGGCGCTCGCGCTGATTCCGTTCGTCGGATACGTCGAGGCGCTCGCGGCTCCGGCGCTCGGTGCGCGCCTGCGGCGCCGGGCGGGCGAGCGTTACGCGGGTCTTCGCACCCTGGCGCGCGACTGACGTGACGAAGAAGGTCATCCTCGTCGTGATCGACGGGCTCGCCCCGTTTGCGTTCGAGCATGCAGTGGAGAGCGGCGCGGCGCCGACGCTCGCCCTGCTGGCCGAGCAGGGTGACTATCGGCGGGGGATCTCGACCTTCCCTTCGCTGACGCCGGTGTGCCTCTCGTCGATCGCAACCGGCGGTCACCCCGACGTCCACCACATTCCGCACCTCGTCTGGTGGAACCGTGAGGAGCAGCGAGTCGTCGAGTACGGCTCGTCGTTCGCCGCCCTCCGGGCGGCGGGCACGCGCCGCGCCATCAGGGACGCGATCGTGAACATGAGCCAGCGGCACCTGAGCGCGAGTGCGGTGACGATTTTCGAGTCGCTCGAGGACGCCGGGCTCACGGCGGCGGCGATCAACTTCACGTGCTACCGCGGCCGCACGCTCCACCGGCCGTTGCTGCCCGGGCTGGAGCCCGTCAATGCGCCGAAGCGCTTCTTCTTCTTCAACCTGTTCGAGTCCGACGTCACCGGCGCGCCAATCGCCGTGCGAACCCGCGCCGGGGGCTCGACCGACGCCTACGCCGCCGCGATCGGCCGCTGGCTCGTGACCCGCGACGGGTTCGACTTCCTCGCGTACTACCTCCCCGACTACGACTTCGCGTCCCACCTGCACGGGCCGGACGGAGCCCTGGAGGCGCTCGTCCGAAGCGACCGCGCGGTCGGCGCGCTGCTCGAGGCGGCCGGAGGGCCCGACGAGTTTCTCGAGCGCTACGCGGTCGTCGTCTGCGCAGACCACGCCCAGTCCCGAGTCGAGCGAGCGGCGGTGCTCCAGTCCCGCTTCGCGGAGACCGAGGTCGTGGTCACCGCCTCGAACCGGGCCGGCATGGTCTACCGCCTGCCCGGCTGCCGCGAGGAGGCCCGCGAGCTGGCTGCTCGGCTCGACGACGATCCGGCTGTCGACCTCACACTCTTCGCCGAGAACGGGGAGGTGGTCGCCCGGAAGGAGGGCGAGGAGGTTCGGTTTGCCTCCGCAGACGACGATCCCGGTTTCCTCGACCATCCCGACGTGGTCGAACGCTCCTGGGCGGCGGTTCACAACCCGAACGCGGGCGAGCTGATCGTGTCCGCCGCACAGGGCTGGGAGTTCGCCGACCTCGCGGGCCGCAGCCACGCCGGAGGCGGAAGCCACGGCGCGCTTGCCTCCGTCGACTCGGAGGTTCCGATCCTCATGGTCGGGATCGAGGGCGAACCGCGGAGCATCGTCGACCTCGCGCCCCTCGTACTCGCCCACTTCGGCGTTCAGTCGCCGGCCGGGCGTCCGCAGCTTCATGCGGCGTGAGGTCGATTACCCGGCCGCGCGCGCGTCGATGGTCGAGCAGCAGCTGCGCACGCGGGACATCGTGGACCAGCGGGTGCTCCAGGCCATGAGCCGCGTGCCGCGCGAGCTCTTCGTCCCGGAGAGCGAGCGTTCACGCGCCTACGACGACGCTGCCCTGCCGATCGGTGCCGGCCAGACGATCTCCCAGCCGTACATGGTCGCGCGGATCTGCGAGGCGCTCGCGTTGCGCGGCGACGAACGGGTGCTCGACGTCGGAACCGGCTCCGGTTATCAGGCGGCGGTCCTCGCCGAGCTCGCTGACGACGTGCACACAATCGAGCGCATTCCGGAGCTCGCCGAGGAGGCGCGCCGGAACCTCGACGCCGCCGGCTACGACCGGGTGCAGGTGCATGTCGGCGACGGGACATTGGGCGACTCCGAGCACGCCCCCTTTGCCGGCATCGCCGTTGCGGCTGCCGCCCCGGGGTTTCCGCAGACGCTCTACGAACAGCTCGAGCCGCGCGGCCGTCTCGTCGTCCCGGTCGGGAGCGCGCGGGGGCAGCGCCTCGAGGTGATCGTCAGGAGCCCCGAGGGGCCGGCCGTCACGCACTCCGTTCCCTGCCGGTTCGTTCCCCTGGTTGGGTCCGAGGGCTTTGCCGAATAGCAGTGCCCACGTCACGATCCGTGGACGCGTACAGGCGGTGTTCTTCCGCGTCGAGGCGCGCGACCGGGCTCGGTCGCTGGGGCTGTCCGGTTGGGTGAGGAATAATCCCGACGGGACCGTGGAGGCCGTGTTCGAAGGCGAGCGCGAGCGCGTGGAGTCGATGCTCGAGTGGTGCCGGCGCGGCCCCGCGGGAGCTGTCGTCGAGGAGGTTGAGGTCGAGTGGGAAGAGCCACGAGGCGAAAGCGGTTTCGCGGTTCGCTAGCCGGGCATCCAGAAGCCCCGATGAGGGGTCTGCTTCGCCTTCCGGTGCGGACGCAGGGCATCGAGCTCGGGTACGTGGTCGACGTGATCGTCGATCCCGACAGCGAGCGCGTGCTCGGGCTCGACGTCCTCTGCCGCGACCAGGAGCATCGCTTCCTGCCGCTCGCTGCCGCGACGATCGGCAAGGAATCGATCGACGTCGCGTCGTCGCTTCACCTGCTCGACCTCGACGAAGGCTCGTTCTATCGCCGCAAAGCAACCTCCTTGCGTTCGCGGACCGAGCAGGAGACCTAGGTCGACCTGCTGGTACGCTCGGCCGCCGTGGCCGAGTCGCTCGGGAGCGTCCTCTCGCGTAGCCGCGCCGGGCGGGCTCTCCGCCGCCCCGCAAACTGGGTCCAGCTGGCCAAGTTCGGGGTCGTCGGCGCGAGCGGCTACGTCGTCAACCTCGCCGTCTACACCGCGCTGCTGCGCGGCGCGGACTGGCACTACGTCCCCGCGGCCACGTGCTCCTTCCTCGTCGCCGTCACGAACAACTATCTCTGGAACCGCGTCTGGACCTTCCGCAGTCAGCGAGGCCACGTCGCCTGGCAGGGGCTTCGGTTTCTCGTCGTCGCCGTGATTGCCTATCTGGGCAACCTTGCCGCGCTGTCGATCCTGATCGCGTTCGGCCTCGACAAGGTCCTGGCGCAGGCGATCGCGATCATCCTCGTCACCCCGCTGAACTTCGTCGGCAACAAGCTCTGGTCGTTCAGGCGGTAGCCTGATTCCGATGCGCCGGGCCCTCGCGCTCGCCTGCTGCGCGCTCTTCCTCGGCTCCGCGACCGCGTTCGCGGCCACGCCGACGCGCCCGGTCTACGACGCGCGCGGACGGATCATCGAGACGCCGTTTGCGCCTGTGCCGGTCACGGCGCAGTTGACCGAGAAGCAGGCGATCGCCGTCTTCCTGGCCAAGCCGAAGGTGCACGACTGGGTCTCGCGCTACCCGAAGAAGGATCTGCAGACCGACGCGGAGTTCAGCAAGACGTTCCGCGAGTGGACCGTCCACGTTTGGGCCGGCAAGCCCGGTGAGATCGCGCGCGGTGTCGTCGTCGACGACTCCAGCGTCGTCCGCGAGGCCTGGACCGGCCCGCAGGTCGCCTGGAAGATGGCACGGGGGACCGACGGCGCCTTCGGCGGCAAGGACATCAACAGCGGACCCGTGTGGCTCGGGTTCTGCTTCGTCTTCCTGCTGGGGCTCGCCGACTTCCGGCGGCCGCTCTCGCTGCGGAACCTCGACTTGCTCGTGCTCGTGTCCTTCACCGTCTCGCTCTGGTTCTTCAACCGCGGCGACGTGTTCACGAGCATGCCCCTCGTCTACCCGCCGCTCCTGTACCTGCTCGGCCGCATGCTCTTCAGCGTCGTGCGCGGGCCCGTGCGCGCGGCGCCGGCGATCTGGCCCGTCTGGCTGCTGGCGGCGGCGACGGTCTTCCTCGCCGGGTTTCGGATCGGCCTCAACGTCCAGTCGTCGAACGTGATCGACGTCGGGTTCTCAGGCGTCGTCGGCGCGCAGCGCATCGCCCACGGGGAGGCGCCCTACGGTCACTTCCCGCAGGACAAGGGCAAGGCCTGCGGCCCCACCTACGCCGGGGGTGAGATTCCGTTGCGCATCCAGTCGAACGGCCGGTGCGAGAACGCCAACCCGCAGGGTGACACGTACGGACCCGTCGCGTACGAGGCCTATCTCCCGGGCCACGGCATCTTCGGCTGGACCGGGAAGTGGGACAAGCTCTGGGCCGCGCACTTCACGGCGATCGCAGCAGACCTGCTCTGCCTGCTCGGCCTGGCGCTCGTCGGGCGGCGGTTCGGCGGGAACCGGCTGGCGGTCACGCTCGCCTTCGCGTGGGCGGCCTGGCCCTTCACCCAGTACGTCTCGAACTCGAACACCAACGACGCGCTGATGCCGATGTTCCTGATCTGGGGCTTCTGGCTGGTCACGTCGCCGACAGCTCGCGGAGCCTTCACCGCGTTGGCCGGCTGGACGAAGTTCGCGGCGCTGCTACTTGTCCCGCTGTGGGCGTCGTATCCGGACGCGCTCGGCAGGAGGCGCGAGAAGATGATTTTCGCCGGCGCTTTCATAGCGACGACCCTGGCCGCCTTCTCGATTCTTCTGCTCGAGCCGCACCCGATCTCGGCGATCGGGACCTTCTGGGACCGCACCGTCGGCTGGCAGATCGACCGCCGTTCGCCTTTCTCGATCTGGGACTGGCGCCAGTACGGCGACGGTCTTCCCGACTTCCACATCGTCCAGCGCGTGCTCGAGGTGCTCCTGTTGATCGGGGTCGTCGCAGCCTACTTTCTTCCCAGGCGCAAGTCCCCCCTGCAGCTCGCCGCCCTGACCGCAGCGCTGCTGATCGGGTTCGAGCTCGTCCTCACCCACTGGTTCTATCTCTACTTGCCCTGGTTCTTCCCCTTCGTCGCGATCGTCTCGCTCGCCCCTGCCGTGGCGCCGGAGCGGGCCGCCGAGGCGGTGCCGAGTGACGGCCGGGCAAGAGAGCTGGTCGCAACGGCCTGACGCGACCTTCGCCGCCCTGGCCACGCTCGCGGCCGGGCTCGCCTTCCTCGGATCATGGCTCGTCCTGCACCACGGCTTCTACACGCACGACCGCATCATCGACACGCCGATCTACGAGGCGTACGGCGACGCGATGGTCGACGGGAAGGTGCCGTACCGCGACTTCGACCTCGAGTACCCGCCCGGGGCGCTGCCGGTGTTCGTCCTGCCCTCGATCGCCGCCGGCAAGGGCAAATTCGACGGCTACCGCCGCTCGTTCGAAGGGCTGATGGCGGCGTGCGGGTTCGCGCTCGTGGCGCTCGTGGCGCTGATCCTCATCTCGCTGCGGGCTCCGCCGGGCAGGCTCGCAGCCGCGCTCGCCTTCGTGGCGCTCGCTCCCCTCGCGGTCGGCTCCGTCGTTTTGTCGCGGTTCGATCTCTGGCCGGCCGCGCTGGCGGTGGGCGCGCTCGCGGCGCTCGTGGCCGACCGAGAGCGCCTGGGATTAGGCGTGCTCGGCCTCGCCGTTGCCGCGAAGCTCTGGCCTGCGCTCTTGCTGCCGCCCGCGGTCGTCTTCGTCTGGCGGCGTCGCGGCCGTCGCGAGGCGCTCGTCTGCACCGCGATCTTCGCGGTCGTTCTGATCGTCGTGTTCCTTCCCTTCGTCGTCCTCGCGCCCGACGGGGTGTGGTCGAGCCTCACCCGCCAGGCGGATCGGCCGCTGCAGATCGAAAGCCTCGGTGCCGCGCTGCTCATCGCCGCCCATCACCTCGCCGGAGTCGGCGTGACCGTGGAGTCGAGCAGCGGGTCGCAGAATCTGGCCGGCGGAACGGCCGACGCGATCGCCGTCGTGGAGACCGTCGTGCAGATCTTGCTCGTCGTCAGCGTGTGGATCTGGTTCGCGCGCGGGCCGGCCGAGCGAGAACGCCTCGTTCGGGCTTCGGCGGGACTGGTCGTGATCTTCGTCGCTTTCGGCAAGGTGCTCTCGCCTCAGTTCCTGATCTGGCTGATTCCCCTCGTGCCGCTCGTCCTCGGCCGGCGCGGCTTGGCCGCCTCGGGGATCCTGGCCGCGGCGCTGGTGCTCACGCAGCTCGAGTTCCCGTTCCGCTACTGGCGGCTCGTAGCCCTGGAGGAGCTGCCCTCGTGGATCCTCCTCGCGCGGGACTTGGCGCTCGTGGCGCTCGTCGCCGTCTTGACCTTGCCGCCTCGATCGAAGACGACTCCGACTTAGGTCACGTGACCTCGACGCGGAGGGCTTCGCAGGCCGTCGCCCTCCCGTCGGCGTCGCAGTCGATCACCGCGCCCTCGATCCGGACGCCGCCTTCCGCCGGGCGAAAGCGGACCGGCATCCCGGTCCGCATGCGGCGAATGGCGAGCTCTGCCTCGACGCCGATCACGGAGTCGTGCGGGCCGGTCATGCCGGCGTCCGTGATCGCCGCCGTGCCGCCGGGCTGAACACGCGCGTCGTTGGTCTGCACATGGGTGTGCGTGCCGATCACGGCGGTTACCCGGCTGTCGAGCAGTCGGGCCATGGCGATCTTCTCGCTGGTCGCCTCGGCGTGAAAGTCGATCACCACGACCGCGCTGTGCTGACGGGCCTCGTCCACGACCCGGTCGACCACCTCGAACGGGCTCACGTGCGTGCCCATGAAGAGCGCGCCCTGGAGGTTCGCCACTGCGACCGGCGTCCCGTCGTCCGCGGGCGCGACGGCTACCGCGCGGCCCGGCGACCCCGAGGCGAGGTTCGCCGGACGGACAACGCGCTCGGCCTCGGCCAGGTAGGGGGCCAGCTCGCCTCTACGCCAGACGTGGTTCCCCAGCGTGAGCACGTCGGCGCCCGACGCGAGCAGGCGATCGGCGATCCGGGGGGTGAGGCCCGCGCCGTCGGCCGCGTTCTCCGCGTTGACGACGCAGAACGAGGCGCCGAGCTCCTCGCGCAGCCCCGGAAGACGTTCCTCGACCGCCCGTCGCCCGGGGACGCCGAAGACGTCACCGACGAAAAGAATCCTCAGGGGAACCTAACTAGGGAAGCCCGATGGACGCCGAGGGCCGCACCTGCACCTCGACGTGGTTTCCGGCGTCCTGCGTGTATCGAGCCAGCGCCTGGCGCTCCACTGAAGAGAAGTCGAGCAGGGAGCCGACCTTGGACGTTCCCGATGCCACCGACGAGCCGACCGTGAGCGAGCGGTCAGGCTTGAGATGCGTCAGCGAGACGACGACCGAGGGCGCACCCGAGGGCCGGATGTCGATCCGGGCGCCGTAGGTCTTGCCGCTCACGATGAAAGGCGTCAGCGCGACGATCGTTCCGTCGACCGGGGAGTAGACGTCCGTCCCCGGCGCGGCTCCCACGTTGAGCGCGGCGGACGATGGACCGTCGCCGCCGGAGAGCTGGTACCAGCGCAGGCCGTGCGCGCCGCCGCCGAACAGCCGCCGCGTCACTCGGCTGAACGTGCCTTCGTTCGCCTGCTGGCCCACCGGCTCGAGCGTAAGCGAGCCGTCGCCGGCCGCGTGATAGCCGATCGCCGTCACACGTGACCGCTCGACCGGAAGCTGGAGGCGCAGCGAGCCCGCCAATGCGACGACCTGCGGGCGCGGCGGCCCGGACGGCAAGAGCCGCGTCGCGGGAGCGGGGCCGACCGTACGGGTCACGGGCTGATGACCGCCGCTGAAAGCGGTCAGCAGGAGGGTGACCAGCACGACTGTGGTCAGCAGAACGAAGCCAATGAGTCGCCTCGCTCGTCGCGCTGAGGCTTCTGCCACCCGTCGCTGGCGCGCGTGCGCGCGTTGCACGGAGGGCCTGGGCATCCGCGGCACGGTAACGAAGCTCCCCCAGGCTTTCAACAACTGATCGACATCCACTTCCCGCTCGTTCCACATTTCGGCGGGATCGAGCGCGAGCGCACCGTCCTCGGCGAAGCTCCAATCCCACCGCGAGGATCGCCGACGAGGTCGGCGATCGGGGGAGGGGTTCCGGGGAACCGGGAGGTTCCCCGTCGGTTTCTCTGCGCTCTGCGCAGCGAGCTCAGAGGGAAGAAGGGGGCTCGTGGGGAAGCCATGGTTTCCCCCAGGGGAGCGAGCCATAGGCGAGCGACGAAGCTGTACGACCTCGGCGGTAGCATGGCCTTCATGCCCGACGGGGCGCCGACGATCCAGATTCCGCGCTGGATTCAACTCGTTTCGCTCCCGCTGCTCCTGCTGCTGATCTGGACGGTCGCGGGGGCCGTTCGTCACGCCATCTTCCTCTTCTTGGTCGCCGGGCTCATCGCGCTGCTCCTGAACCCGCTGGTGCGAGCGCTTCGTCGTCTTCGTATCCCCCGCGGCATCGGAGTCGCAATCGTCTATCTGGCCTTCGCCGCCATCATCGGAGCGGTGGCCGTGGGCATCGGAACTGTGGTCGTCGACCAGACCCGTTCGGCTTCGCATCGCGTCGACGACTACTTTACGACCGAGAGCGGACAGGGCGAGACGGGCGCGGAGCAGGACATCGACCGCCTCCAGCTCTGGCTCGACGACCACGGGCTCGGCGGGATTCACATCCGCCGCGAGGCCCGCAACTTCGTCGACGACATCAAATCGAGCGACGTTCGCAAGTACACCGGCAGGGCGATCGACTTCGTCGAGGGCGCGGCGATCGGGACGATCAAGTTCCTGTTCAGCCTCGTGCTCGTGCTCGTGATCTCGATCTACATGCTCCTCGACATGGACCGGCTGTCGGGGGCGATCAACCGCCGCTTTCCACCGCACCCCGGCTCGCCGCCGCTGCTGCCGCGCGTCGAGCGGGCGCTCGCGAGCTACGTCAAGGGCCAGCTGCTCCTGTCACTCATCATCGGCACGAGCGCGGGCCTCGGCTTATGGATCCTCGGTACGCTCGGGTGGGTCGAGGGGATGGACAAGTACGCTGTCCTCTTCGGGGTCTGGGTCGCGTTCACGGAGCTGATCCCCTATCTCGGCCCCTGGCTCGGCGCGATCCCGCCGTTTATCTACGCCTTGATCGTCGATCCCGTCTCGTCCATCTGGGTGGCGCTGCTCTTCCTCGGGATCCACCAGATCGAAGGACACATCGTCGTGCCGAATGTGATGGGAACGGCGCTGCGGCTCCACCCGCTGCTCGTGATCTTCGGCCTCCTGGCGGGCGGCGAGATCTACGGCTTCCCCGGCGTACTGGTCGCACTTCCGCTGCTCGCCGCCGCGCGTGCAACGTGGGAGTTCTTTTCCGAGCGCGTCAAGCTCGAATCGTGGGAGGAAGGAGGGCCGGTGCCCGTGGAAGTCGAGCTGGAAGAGCCGCCGAAGATCGCGCAGCGGTGAGCGACCGCTCACCGCTTCTCTCCGCCCGCGGCGTGTCGCGGTTGTTCGGTGACGAGGTCGCGCTCGAGCCCGCCGACCTCGAGATCTGGCAGCAGGAGGCCGTTGCGCTGGTGGGACCGAACGGCGCGGGCAAGTCGACGCTCCTTTCGCTGCTCGCAGGGTCGCTCGATCTTTCGGCCGGACGCGTCGAGCGCAGCCGTGGCATCCGTGTCGGCTGGTCGCCGCAGCGCCCGGGCCACTACGGCCGCCTGTCCGCGCGCGAGAACCTCGAGCTGTTCGCGCGGCTCGAGGGCGAGGCGGACCCTGAGGCCGCGGCGAGGCGACTGCTCGAGGACTTCGACCTTGCGCCGACGACGGCTCCTTCGGCGAACCTCTCGGTCGGGAACCGGCAGCGGCTGAACCTCGCGCTGGCGCTGATCGGATCGCCGGATGTCCTGCTGCTCGACGAGCCGACGGCGTCGCTCGATCCCGAGCAGCGCCGCAGGCTCTGGGCGCGAACGGCGACCCTTCGTGAGCGCGGAGGCGCGGTCGTCTTCGCCACGCAGAACCTCGATGAGGTCGAGCGAAACGCGGAGCGCGTGGTCGCGCTGCGGGCCGGAGCAGTGGTCTTCGACGGCCGGGTCGACGACTACGAGCTCTCCGACGAGGCGCTGATCGCATGAGACGGGTTGGTCTCTTGTTCCGCAAGGACGCCCTGATCCTGCGCCGCTCGCCGCTTCTGCTCAGCGTGCTGATCGCGTATCCAATCGTGATCGCGCTGCTCGTCGGGCTCGTCGCCGGCTACGCGAACTCGAAGCCGCGCGTCGCGCTGGTCGACGAGGATCACCTGCCGAAGACGGTCGTTGTCGGCGGCGAGCGGTTCCGCGTCGACCGCACGATCAACCGCGTCAGCAATGACGTGCGACTCGTCCGGCTGTCGCGGGACGAGGCCGAGCGGCAGCTCCGGACGGGCAAGGTCGTCGCCGTCCTCACGGTCCCGGAAGGCTTCGTCCGGGCGCTGCAGGGCATGCAGCGAAGCCCGAAGCTCGAGGTCGAGCTCGCCCGCGGCGTGATCTCGACCCGGGTCGACCAGCAGGTCCAGGCGCTTGTCTACTCGCTCAACCGCGAGCTGCAGCAGGCGTACATCAAGCGAAATCTCGGCTACGTCGACCTGCTGCTGAGCGGAGGCCGCAGCGAGTTCCTCGGCCGTTCGATCGACGTGCTCGGCCTCGACCAGGCGCGACAACTGATCGACGGGCTTCCTCCGAATCCGCGGGTCGACCAGCTGCGCGAGTTCGTCGGCGACGCGCGCCTCGCCCTCGGCCAGACCGGAGACGCGCTGCGTGCGACCGCGAACCCGATCGAGCTCGACCGCACGCGGCAACGCGGCCGCACCTGGGCGCTGTCGGCCGATGTCCAGGCGTACGCGCTCGCCCTGACGATCAGCTTCCTCGCGCTGATGCTCGCCGCCGGCTCGCTCGCGGCCGAGCGAGACGAGAACGTCGTCGGCCGGCTCGCGCGCGGGCTGGTCACCCTCGGCCAGCTCGTCTGGGCGAAGGTCGCGCTCGCGGGCGCCACCGCGCTCGTGCTCGGGCTCGCCGTCGCGCTGGCCTTCGGCGTCTTCATCGAGCTCGGCAACGTGGAGGGGGGAGAGCCCTGGTTCAGGCTGCCCTTGCTCGCGCTCGGCCTCGTCTTGGCGGGCGGTGCGCTCGGAGCGGTGGGCGCGTTCCTCGGCGCGCTCGCCCGTGAGGCGCGGGCGGCGTCGCTCGTTGCGCTCGCGGTCGTCCTCCCGGTCGTCTTCCTCGGCCTCGTCCCTCGCGAGGTCGTACCGGTCGCTGGTTGGATCAGCGACGCGCTCCCGTTCATCCACGCGGTGCGCTTCTTCAGCGCAGCGCTGTACGACCTGAGCCCGTGGGAAACGCTGGTGCGGGAGGCCGCCTGGCTCGCTGCAATTGGCGCGATCTTCGGAGGACTGGCGCGAATCGGAACACGTAGATTGTTGGCGTGAGCGCGTTCCCGGTCACCCGCCTGCGCCGCATGCGACGCACGAGCCGGCTGCGCGAGCTCGTCCGCGAGACGCGGCTCGACCTCGCCGACTTCGTCATGCCCTACTTCGTCTGTCCGGGCGAAGGCGTCGTGCATCCGCTCGAAGGACTCGACGGCATTGCGCAGCGCTCCGTGGACGAGCTCTGCCGGGAGGTCGAGGAGTGCGTCGAGCTCGGCGTGTCGGCGATCCTCCTCTTCGGTATTCCCGAGGAGAAGGACGACGTCGGAAGCGGCGCCTACGACGAGAACGGGATCGTCCAGCGCGCGCTGCACGAGCTGCGCGACCGCTTTCCTCAGCTCGTGCTCGCAACAGACGTCTGCCTCTGCGAGTACACGGCGCACGGGCATTGCGGCGTGGTCGAGGCGGAGGAGGTCGTCAACGATCCGTCGCTGGAGCTGCTCGTTCGGACGGCGGTCAGTCACGCGGAGGCGGGCGCCGACGCCGTCTGCCCGAGCGACATGATGGATGGGCGGGTGGCGGCGATCCGCGTCGCCCTGGACGAGGCCGGCTTCGAGCAGACGCCCATCATCTCCTACGCCGCGAAGTACGCCTCGGCGTTCTACGGCCCATTCCGCGAGGCCGCGGAGTCAGCACCGGCCTTCGGCGACCGCCGTGGCTATCAGATGGACTCCGGCAATCTCCGCGAGGCGCTGCGCGAGTCCGCGCTCGACGTCGAGGAGGGCGCGGACGCGATCATCGTCAAGCCCGCCCTGCCGTATCTCGACGTTCTCCGGGCAGTCCGGGAGCGCTTCGACCTGCCCGTCGGCGCCTACAACGTCTCCGGCGAGTACGCGATGCTGAAGGCGGCCGCGGAGAAAGGCTGGATGGACGAGCGGCAGGCTGCCCTCGAGTCGCTGCTCGGCATCAAGCGCGCGGGCGCCGACTTCATCGTCTCCTACTGGACCAAAGAGCTCGCCCAGTGGCTCTAGCTTCCACCGCCGACCTCTGGGAGGTCATCGCGGTCGAGGCGGGGCGAGAGAGCGGGCTGTGGGACGAGGCTCTGCGCCCGGTGGAGGAGCAGGAGCGCCAGCCGGTCTTCTCGGCGCTCGGTGATGAGCGCTACGCCCTCGGGCTCGAGACGATCTACGAGGGCTACCTCCTCCACTACGGCCGGCCCAGGCTGTTCGCTCCGGCGGCGCCGAACAGCGCCCTGCTACTGGGTGACTACCTCTACGCCCACGGCCTGGTGCGGATCGCGGAGGTCGGCGGTGTCGAGGCCGTGGCCGATCTTGCCGAGCTGATCTCGTTGTGCGCGCAGCTGCGCGCGGACGGAGCGGAGGGTGACGGGGCCGCCTGGGCCGCGTCCGCGGCGCTGCTCGGCCGGGAGCGGCTGGCGGAGGCTCGCGCGGCGCTTCGGGACACAGGCGATCCGCAGCCGCTGCTGGAGCTCGCAGTCGGCGCCGTGGGTGAGCAGGGCGTGAACGCGGCGCTCGAGTCGCACGCGGGTCGGGTCGGTTAGGCTCGTTTCGGCATGGACGTGCTTGCAGTCGCGCTGACGCTGGCCGACACCGCCGCCGAGGAAGGCAAGAAGGTGATCACGGCGATGCTGATCGTGGGCTTGATCTTCGTCGGCGTGATCGCCCTCGGCGAGATTTCGAAGGCGCTTCGGCACCGGCGGCACTAGCCGTGTCCCCGCCACGCGATCTTCGCTCGTGGATCGCGCTGCTCGAGCGTGAGGGCGAGCTGGCTCGGATCGCCACCGAGGTGGACCCGCATCTCGAGATCACGGAGATCACGGACCGCACGGTGAAGTCGGGTGGGCCCGCGCTCCTGTTCGAGAACGTCAAGGGCTCCCGGCACCCGCTGCTGATCAACCAGTTCGGCACCGAGCGCCGGATGTGCCTGGCGCTCGACGCGCCGTCGCTCGACGACGTCGCCGCCCGCCTCGAGGACGTGCTGGAGATGCAGCCGCCGCAGGGCCTCGTTCAGAAGGTCCGCGGTCTGAAGAAGCTGAAGTCGATCGCCGACTCCGTTCCGAAGACCGTGCGCAGCGCTCCGTGCCAGGAGCTTGTGTTGCATCACGAGGACGTCAATCTGGATCTCCTGCCGATCCAGACCTGCTGGCCGGAGGACGCAGGTCCGTTCATCACCCTGCCGGCGGTGATCACCCACGACCCGCGTACGGGCACGCGCAATGTGGGCATGTACCGGATGCAGAAGCTCGGGCAGCGCGAGACCGCCATGCACTGGCAGATCCACAAGGACGGCCGCATGGACTACCTCGCGACCGACGGCCGCCTGGACGTGGCCGTCGCGCTCGGGGTCGACCCGGTCACGACCTACACGGCCTCGGCCCCTCTGCCCAAGCACATCGACGAGCTGATGCTGGCCGGGTTCCTGAAAGGGGAGCCGGTCGAGCTTGTGAAGTGCAACACAAACGACCTGCTTGTGCCGGCGAACGCGGAGATCGTGCTCGAGGGGTACGTCGAGCAGGGGGATCTCGTCGACGAGGGGCCGTTCGGGGATCACACCGGCTACTACACGCCGGCGGAGCCGTTCCCCCGCTTTCACGTGACCGCGATGACGATGCGGCGCGACGCGATCTACCCGTCCATCGTCGTCGGCCGGCCGCCGCAGGAGGACGCGTGGCTCGGCAAGGCGACGGAGCGGATCTTCCTGCCCGCGGTGAAGATGACCGTGCCGGAGATCGTCGACTACGACCTCCCGGTCGCGGGCGCCTTTCACAACTGCTGCATCGTCTCGATCCGCAAGGCGTTCCCCGGCCACGCGAAGAAGGTCATGCACGCCATCTGGGGTCTCGGCATGCTCAGCCTCACCAAGGCGATCGTCGTGGTCGACGAGCACGTGGACGTGCATGACTACGAACAGGTGCTGTTCTACGTCGGCGCGAACGTCGATCCCCAGCGCGACGTGCTGATCACGGAGGGCCCGCTCGACCACCTCGACCACGCGCCGACGCACCAGTTTTACGGCGGCAAACTCGGCATCGACGCCACCCACAAGGGCCCCGACGAGGGCGCGCGGGAATGGCCGCCCGAGATCGTGATGAGCGACGAGATCCGGGAGCTGGTCGACCGCCGCTGGGGCGAGTACGGGATCGGGCTCGACGCCGACGCGTCAAACGGTGGGATGCGTCATATTTCGCGTCCGTTGCGCCATCTGTTACGTCGTTGACGGGCAGCGCTTGAAGCCGATTGAATCCGCTTAGGTGAGCGGGAAAGGGGAGGTGCTCTAGTTGGAGCCCCGGCCGGGCGAGGAAAAGCCGCACCTTCCGCCGCCGAGCCTCTGGCCCGTCGGATTCGCCGTCGGCATCGTCTGCGTCCTCGTCGGCCTCGTCGTCTCGACGGCGGCCGTGATCGTCGGCGCGCTGATCACGCTCGTCTTCGGCTTCCTCTGGGCCCGGGACGTCGTTGGCTATCGCGAGCCGGCGCTCCCGGCTGCCACTGGCGCGACCGCGCCCGATGCCCCCGCCGTTCCGGCCGACGCCGGCGAGGCCGCCCTGCCGGAGCCGGAGCCCGGCGAGCGCTTCCCCCGCAACAAGTTCCTCGAGTTCTCAACACTCGGCCTCGGCGCCGTGATCACGGGCATCGTCACGGTCCCGGTCCTCGGCTTCTCCATCGTCCCGGCCTTTACGCGGAAGGGCAAGCACGAATCCGACCTCGGGCCGATCTCGAATTTCCCCGAGGGCCAGTTCGTCGTCGCGACGTTCATGCTCGACCCCGCGCAGGGCGAGGTCACGCGCCGGACCGCCTACGTGCGCAACAACGGGCTGGTGCAAGGCAAGCCGAGCTTCACCGTCATCTCCAACCGCTGCGCCCACCTCGGCTGCCCGGTCCAGCCGGGCGGCCCCGTCTTCGACGACCGCACGAAGAAGGTGAAGACCGAGTCGGGCGAGGTGACGCTGATCCCGTCGCTCCCCGCGGCCGGGTTCGTCTGCCCGTGCCACGGCGGCGCGTACGACCCGGAGGGGAACCGGACGGCCGGACCGCCGGTCCGCGCGCTCGACCGTTATGAGTTCTCGATCATCGACGGCCGCCTCGTCCTCGGGAAGACGTACAGCGTGGGCAAGGTCGAGGGCTCGGGCGGCTCCGCGCGGATCTACAAGTACCACCTTGCCGGGCCCGGCCAGCACGTCGACGGGCCCGAGGCCTGGTTCTATCCCGTCCAACCGCCGCAGCGCTGATGGCAGCCCGCAAACAGACCGGCAAGGAACGGCTGATCCAGGCGGTCAACTACCCGCTCGACTGGCTCGAGGAGCGCTCGGGCCTCGTCGGCGGCATGCGCTACTTCCTCTTCCGCAAGGTTCCCGCGGACTCGAGCTGGTGGCACACGCTCGGGTCGGCCACCCTGACCGCCTTCCTCGTGCAGCTCGGCACGGGCGTGATCCTGGCCATGTACTACGAGCCGTCGCCCGACCACGCGTACGAGTCGGTCCAGAACATCACCAACGACCTCACGCTCGGCTGGCTCGTTCGCGGCATGCACCGCTGGGGCGCGAGCGTCTTCATCATCCTGATGTTCTTCCACATGGCGCGGGTCTTCTTGTTCGGGGCCTACAAGTACCCGCGCGAGCTGAACTGGATCGTCGGCGTCCTGCTGCTCGTGCTCGGGATGATGGAGGGGTTCTTCGGCTACCTGCTGCCGTGGGACCAGACCGCGTACTGGGCGACGGTCGTCGGGATCAACCTCCAGGGGACCGGGCCCTTCCTCGGGCCGTTCCTCGGCCAGATCCTCCGCGGCGGCGGTGAAATCGGCAACCAGACGCTGACGATCTTCTACGCGCTGCACATGCTCGTGTTACCGGGGGCGATCATCGGCCTGATCGGGCTGCACCTCTATCTCGTCGTCCGCCTCGGCGTCAGCTCGCCGCCGTGGTCGCCGGAGGCGGCGGGAGCCGAACCTGAGGAGGAGCCGCGGCCGGCCGGCGCCGGGCTCGTCAAGCCGCGGGCGCGCGGAAGCGTCGCGGGAAGGCCCGACTAGATGTCACAGACGACCGACGAGAAGCGCGCGGCCTTCCAGCGCTACAAGGAGGACGTCAAGCGCCAGGGCAAGCCCTTCTACCCGTACGCGATGTTCCACGACACGGTCATGAGCCTCGTCGTCGTGATCGTGATCGTCGGACTCGCGGTGATCTGGAAGTACAGCGACGCGCTCGGGCCGCTCCTCGCCGATCCCGCCGACCCGGGAACGATCAGCTTCGTTCCCCGGCCCGACTGGTACTTCTACTTCCTCTTCTACCTGCTCCGGATCTTCAAGTGGCCGGAATCGGTGGTGCTCGGGACGGTCGGCATCCCGACGATCGCCCTGGTTCTCCTGCTGATGATGCCCTTCCTCGACCGGCGGCGCGAGCGAAGGCTGCTTCGCCGGCCAGTCGCCCTGGTCGCGGCCGTGCTGACCGCGCTGTCGATGGGCGTGCTGACCTACAAGGGGGCAACTGCAAAGGAAGCGACGACGAGCGAACTGCTGGCCGAGGTGCCGAACTGGGCGAAGGAGCAGGGCTTCGCGAACAATCAGACGGCCGTCCAGGGGGCGGAGTTGTTCGCGCGCTCGGGCTGCGGAACCTGCCACACCTACCTCGGCGCCGGGTCCTCGAACCTGGGGGCGCCCGACCTGACGGAAGAGGGCTCGAAGAAGAAAGGGATCCAGTTTCAGGTCGACCACCTCAAGTGCCCGAGCTGCGTGAGCCCAGGCTCGCCGATGCCGGTGTTCGAGCAGCTCGGAGAGGAGAACCTGCACAAGCTCGCCGTCTTCCTCGAGGCCTCGAAAGGGCCCAAGTAAGGCGCGGATGCACGTCTTCCTCGGGATAACGGGCGCGTCGGGAGCGCCGTATGCGGCCCGACTCATCCAGGCGCTGGGGGACGCGGGCGCGGAGCTCGGGATCTGCATCTCGCGAGCGGGCCACGAGGTGCTCGCGACCGAGCTGTACCAGGATCCCGGCATCCCCCGGGACGAGATCGCCTCCCGCCTCCTCGGCGACGTCGAGGCCAAGATCTATGCCGAGAACGACTGGAAGGCGCCCTACGCGAGCGGCTCGGCCAAGGTGGACGCGTACGTGATCTGCCCCTGCTCGATGGGCACGCTGGGGACGATCGCCTCGGGGGCGATGTCCAACGTGATCCACCGGGCGGCAAGCGTCGCGCTCAAGGAAGAGCGACGGCTCGTGCTCTGCCCGCGGGAGACTCCGCTCTCGCAGATCCATCTGAAGAACATGCTCGAGCTCCGCCAGACGGGCGCGACGATCCTGTTCCTGGCGCCCGGCTTCTACCACGGCGCCGAGAGCGTCGACCAGCTCGTCGACTTCGTCGTCGCGCGCTGCCTCGACCAGCTGGGCCTCGAGCACGAGCTGGCGCCTCGCTGGGGTCAAGATTGAGCGTCGAAACCGGCAGGCTCGGTCCGGACTCGGTTCGGGCTAGGCACCGTTTACGGTGCCGACATCAGGACGTGCGGGCTTTGCTCGCTCGTCCGTCTGAAATGACCCGTCGACAGGTTCGCCGCCCGGGGGGCTCAAAATGAGCGTCGAGACTGGCAGACTCACCCCGGGCGCCGTGCAGGCCATGTTCGACCGCATCGCGCCGGTCTACGACGTGATGAACCGGGCGATGAGCGCCGGGCTCGACCGGCGCTGGCGGCGGGTCACTGCCCAGGCGGTCGTCCGGCCGGGCGACCGGGTGCTCGACGCCTGTTGCGGCACCGGCGACCTCGCACTTGCCGCCGTTGCCCAACATGGCAACGTGACGGGGCTCGATTTCTCCGAGCGGATGCTCGAGCGAGCAAGACGAAAGTCGGATGCGGTCGAGTGGGTGCGTGGCGACGTGCTCGCGCTGCCGTTCGAGGACGACTCCTTCGACGCGGCGACCGTCGGCTTTGGCGTTCGGAACGTACTCGACCTCGACGGCGCGCTCGCCGAGCTGCATCGAGTCCTTCGGCCCGGTGGCCGCCTCGGGATCCTGGAGATCACCCGGCCGCGCGGGGTCCTGTCGCCCTTCTACCGGCTGTGGTTCGACACACTCGTGCCGCTGGCCGGGAAGCTGCTGCCGGGAGGCTCGGCGTACACGTACCTTCCCGCCAGCGTGCGCCGCTTCCCGGGCCCCGACGAGTTGGCTGAGCTCATGCGGCGCGTTGGCTTCGAGAGCGTCCGCCACCGCTCGTTCGCCGGCGGCATCGTCGCGCTGCACGTGGGGGAAGCCGCGTGACCACGCTCGCGTCGATCCGCGAGACGCCGGGCCTCGACACGTACATGACGAAGCTCGAGGAGCGCCTGCGGGACGCCGTCGAGGCGCACCCAGGCGTGGTCGGAACGGTGGGAACCGAGGCGCTGGCCGCTGGCGGCAAGCGCCTGCGACCGCTGCTCGTCTTCCTCTGCTCTACGCCGGATCGCCAGCCGCCGGTCGCCGCGGGCGCCGCGGTCGAGCTGGTGCACATGGCCACCCTCGTCCACGACGATCTGATCGACGGCGCCGAGTTCCGGAGAGGACGCTCGGCCGCCTGGGCGTCGCATGGCCCGGAGGCGGCGCGCGCCGCCGGCGACTACTTGTTCGCGCGGGCCTTCGCCGAGCTGACGGAGACGGGTGATGCGCGGGCGGTGCAGATCCTGGCGCACGCCTGCCTCTGTCTGGCACGCGGCGAAGCGCTCCAGCGAGCTCAGGCCCATGTCCCCGACACGACCGTCGAGAGCTATCTGGAGCGCTGCGCGCTCAAGACCGGCAAGCTCTTCGAGGCCGCCTGCCTGCTCGGGGCACCCGAGACCGAAACGATTGGCGAGTTCGGGCTCGCCCTCGGGATCGCCTTCCAGATCGCGGACGACATCCTCGACTGCACGGGCGAGACGATCGAGACGGGGAAGATCGCCGGTACCGACCTGCGCGAGGGAACGCCGACCTTGCCGCTCATCCTCGCGGCGCGCTCCGACCCGCTCGTTCGCCGCGCGCTCGCGGGCGGCCATCTCGACGGCGCGCTCGTCCGCGTCGCCGCGAGCGGCGCGCTCGACAGCGCACGTGACGTCGCGCTCGACTACGCCGAGCGGGCCCGCGCGAGCCTGAACGGCGAGTTTCATCGCGAGGAGCTCGAAGCGCTCACCTACGCCGTCGTGGATCGGGGCAGCTGATGTCGATTCGCCTCGGCCGCATCGGCTACGTGAACATGGCGCCGGTTTTTTTCAGGCTCGAGGCGGACGTCGAGGAGATCGTCGGCGTGCCGACCGAGCTGAACCGGTGCCTGCTCGACGGCGACTGCGACATCGCGCCGATCTCGTCGATCGAGTACGCGCGGCACGCGGACCGGCTGCGGATCCTGCCGCGGCTGTGCGTCTCGTCGGAGGGCGCGGTCGAATCGATTCAGCTTGTCTCGCGCAGACCCTTGGAGCACGTTCGCACGGTCGCCGTGACGCCGGAGTCGGCCACCTCGATCGTCCTGACGAAGGTCCTCCTGCCCGAGGCGGAGCATGTGCCGCTGGACGAGCCGGCGGACGCGAAGCTGCTGATCGGCGACGCCGCGCTCAGGAGCGCGTTCGAGGATCCGACGCCGCACCACGACCTCGGACGCCTCTGGCAGGAGCGCACCGGCCTGCCGATGGTGTTCGCCGTCTGGGCGGCTCGCGAGCCGTGCGCTCCTGGACTGCTCGAGCTCGAGGAAGCGCTCGTCGCCTCGGTCCGTGCCGCGCGGGCCGACCCCGAGCAGCTCGCCTACGAGTCGTCCGAGCGGTACGGCTATCCGCCCGGCTTCCTCGCCCGCTACTTCGAGAAGCTCCGCTACCGATTCGGGCCGCGCGAGCGCGCCGGGCTGTACACGTTCCTCGAGCTCGCGCGCGACGCCGGCGAGCTCGACGAGGTGCCCGAGCTTCGGTTCGTCGCCGAGCCCGCGCCGGTCTGATTCGTCAGACGCTCGCGGCGTAGAGGCGCCGCGCCCCGACATCCTTGAGCTCGACCTCGCCCCGGTCCGAGAACTCGAGCCCGGAGCCGGCGACGAGGTCGCCCGTCGTCGACGTGACGAGAACCTCGCCCGCCTGCGCCTGAGCTGCCACACGCGCGCCGATGTGGACGGCGATCCCTCGCGGCGGCCCACTCTGCGGGCGCTCGATCTCGCCCGTATGGATGCCTGCTCGGATCTCCAGACCGAGCTCGCGGACCGCGTCGCGGGCGCCGATCGCGCAGCGGATCGCGCGGGCCGGCCCGTCGAAGAGGGCGAAGAAGCCGTCCCCGGCGGTGTCGATCTCCTCGCCCTTGTAGCGCGCGATCTCCTTGCGAACGAGCTCGTGGTGGCGGCTGAGCAGGTTCGCCCAGGCTTGATCGCCGAGCTCCTGCGCCGTTCGGGTCGAGCCGACGATGTCGGTGAACAGCGTGGTCGCAAGCACGCGGTTCTCGAGGCGAGTCGGGCGCACGCCGGTGAGGAACTCCTCGATCTCGTCGACGAGGTCGTCCGAGTTCCACCACGGAACGTGCGTCTCGCCGGGGAGCTCGACGAAGCGTGCGCCGGGGATGTGGTCGGCCACGTACCGTCCCTCCTCGGGTCGCGAGTCGCGGTCGTGGCTGCGGTGGAGCACCAGCGTCTCTGCCTGGATGCTCGGAAGGACGTTGCGAACGTCGATCAGCGAGTTCATCAGGATCAGCGCCTTCGCCGCCGCCGGACTGGCCGACGCCCGCGCCCGCTCCATCCACCAGCGTTTGAGGCTCTCGTCGCTGCCGGGCGCCATGCGCGTCATGTCCGCATCGACCCCCCACTCGCGCTCGACCGCCTCGGCGTAGCGCTCTCGCTGCTCCCACGTCTCGCACCACGGGTAATCGTCGTCGGGGTGGGTCCGCTTCGCGTATGTTCCGTAGAGGACGAGCGCTCTGACGCGCCCCGGGTACGTGGCCGCGAACAGCATCGACATCGGCCCGCCCTCGGAGTAGCCGAACAGAGCCGCCGTGTCGCTTCCGGCGGCATCCATCACGGCGCGGACGTCGTCCATTCGGGTCTCGAGGTCGGGAAGCCCAACGCTGCGATCGGAGAGACCTGTGCCGCGCTTGTCGAAGCGGATCAGCCGGGCAAACGATCCGAGTCGATTGAGCAGATGCGCCGAGGCGGGATGGTCCCAGTCGTTGTCGAGGTGGGAGACGAACCCGGAGACGAGGACGAGGTCGAACGGCCCGGAGCCGGTGACCTGGTAGGCGATGTTGACGTCGCCGCTCTTCGCGTAGCGAATGGGAGCGTCCATGCCGCCGCTAGGAGGCGGCGAGCGCGGCCGGCCGCTCGGCGCGGCGGTACTCGACCGTGTAGCCGAGCGAGCGGGGGATCTCCAGCAGCTTCTCGAGGTCGAGGTCGATCCGGGCGCCCGCCTTCTGCGTGACCTCGTCCTCGATCGGCAGGTCGAAGTCGTCGGCGCCGTAGTCGAGTGCCCGGAACGCTTCCTCGTTCTGGGTGAGGACCGAGGTCCGCACGTGCTTGACGTTGTCGAGGAAGACCCGGGAGAGCGCGATGTGCCGCCAGTACTCGCGCGGCGAGATCTCGCGGCCGCCGAACGCCGTCCCGTAGGGCTTGTACGTCCAACAGAGGAACGAGAAGAGCCCGTCGAGCCCGTCGCGCCGGCACTCGTCCTGGAAATCGCGCGTGCGCTGAAGGTGCTCGAGCCGCTCGTCGAGCGTCTCGTCGAAGCCGACCACCATGGTCGCCGTCGACTTCATTCCGCTATCGAGGATCGCGCGCTGCGCCTCGAGGTACTCGCGCACCGTGTACTTCCACTTGGCGTGTCGCTTGCGGAAGTCCTCGGTGAGGATCTCGCTGCCGCCGCCGGTGACCCAGTGCACCCCCGCGTCGCGCAGCCGGGCGGCTGCCTCCGCGTGGCTCAGCTTCGCGCGGTCGGCGAGGAAGACGAACTCCGCGACCGTGAGCGCGTAGAACTCGACGCGGTCGCCATAGCGTTCGCGCACCGAGCCGAAGAGATCGCAGTAGTAGTCGAGCGGCAGGCGCGGGTTGAAGCCGCCGTTGAACGCGACGAGATCGCCGCCGAACTCGAGGAGCTCGTCGATCTTGGCGAACACCTCGTCGCGCGAGAGGACGTAGCCGCCTTCCTGGTTCGGCAGCACGTAGAACGCGCAGTAGTCGCACTGGGCGACGCAGACGTTCGTGTAGTTGATGATCCGCATGACCATGTAGGTCGCCCGGTCAGCTTCGTGCCAGCGGCCGCGCACGTCCTGCGCGAGGCGCTTCAGCTCCTCGTCCGAAGCCTCGTTCCAGAGCGCCCTCGCTTCGTCGACCGTGATCCTGCTCATGCGGGCACCAGCTCCAGCGTGTCCATGAACGAGCTAACCGAGAAGACTGCGTTGCCGGGGCCCGCAGGACCGTACCCGGGTGGCGGTCCGAGGCCGTGCCGGTCGAGCGTGTCGCGGTAGGCCTCGAGCAGGCGGACGTGATACTCGAGCGGCGCACCGTTCGGGTTGTCGCGCCCGAGCGGCGTCGTCGGCTCGGGGCACCAGGTCGTGAAGCGCGGGGTGACGCCGCGGCTCATGAAGTAATCGAGCCCCTCGGTCGTGCTTGCAATCGCGTCGTCGATGTTCGTGAAGCCGATCGGCTTCGCCATTTCGACCCCGGCGACGAAGTTCGGGATCACGTAGCGGGGGCCGAAGACCTCGGCCGCGTCGAAGATCCGCCGGTGCCACTCCTCCCGGCCGACGTAGCGCTCCTTGCCGGGTGAGATCAACGAGAAGAGCCGCTTGTCCCAGACCTCGTAGTTCGGGTGATAGATCGTGACCCCGTAGTCCTTGTAGCGCTGGACGTCCTCCCGCGGAAGCGCCTGCGCGACGACCTTGCCGATCCAGCGGCCAGGGAACCGCTCCTCGATCGCCTGCGCGTAGCGCCCGTAGAAGTCGGCCTCCGCCAAGCCGTCGACGGTGCTCGTGACCGAGCCCCCGGTGAGCGTGTACGCCTTGCTCGTCTTCTCCGTGTCGTAGCGGTCGATCAGGGCGAGCGCCTCGATCACGTCCTCGACCGGCTTCACTCCGGTGTACGGCCGGCCGGCCTTCCGGTGCTGGCGCCAGTTGTGGTTGATGTCGCAGAAGCCACATTCCTCGTGCGCGCCGAAGTATTGGCAGAGGCGCAGCACCGTGAGATAGACGAGGTAACCCCACTGGATCGTGGGCGCAGTCTCCATGACCGTCTTCCCGTTCGCGAGTGTGTGCCGGTAATACTCGGGCATCGGCGGGAGCTCGACGGCCGCGATCTCCCGGCCCTCCAGCGCGAGTCGCAGTCCGCCGTTTTGGCCGGCCACGCGGTACGGCGAGTCGGGGTTCATCCGGACGGACACGATCGTGCGCCGCAGCTCGTACGGGCCGCCGGTCAGTGCGATCTCCTCGGGCGGCCGGCGCAGCGCGGCCTCGCCCAGCTCGGCCAGCGGCTTCTGGTCGAACGAGAAGATGAAGTAGGACTTCGGCTTGACCTCGCCCTCGAGGTTGTCCGTCAGCGCCGTCTCGTCGAATGCGATCCCGGAGCGAAGGAGGTCCTCTTTCAGCACGGCCTCCCGCGGGATGCGCGGGTAGCGCTCCATCAGATCTTCGACGAGTCTCGTCCGGCTCACGACGCCGATTATCGCCAATGCCCGCCGCTGGCTTCTCGCCTCCGGTTCAGCTAGCTTGGTGCGGGGTCGTCGGATGCGGAAAGTCCTCGTAACCATCCTGCTCTCAGGCGTTTTCGCCGCGCCCGCGCATGCCGTCTCGCAGCAGCTGATGCCGGGGGTGACCTACACGAAGCAAGTGCTCTTCACCGTGCACGGACCGGTCGGGCTGCACGTGCTCACCGCGCCGAAGTCCGGCGGCCTTTACCGGCTCAAACCTGTGCTCTCCGACGGCGTGCTCACGGGACGCGAGCGCGTCACCGAGATGCAGAAGCGCGTTTCGCCCTCCGCCACCGTCGCGGGCATCAACGGCGACTTCTTCCACGCGCGGCTCGGCTACCCGTTCGGAGTCCTGATGCAGGACGGAATTCTCAGGCGGCCGCCGCTGTCGACGCGCTCGAGCATCGGCATCGGCGCCGACGGACGGCTGTCGATCCGGCGGATGGCGTTTTTCGGCTTCTGGCAGGGGATCGGGCAGCGGCGACCGCTGATCGATGTGAACGAGGTGCCGCGCGCCGACGGCGTTTCGCTCTTCACCCCGGATTGGGGCGTCGCGACGCCGCCGACGCCAAACGCGGTCGAGGCGGTCGTGAATCCGTTTCCGCGCGTCGTGCCCGGCAACGACCTGATCGGCCCCGTGATCCAGGTCAACCGCGGCGGTAACACGCCGATTCCGCCGACCGGCGCGGTCTTTCTGGCGCGTGGCGCGGCCGCGAACCGGCTTGCCCAGGAGGCGCTCCCCGGCCAGCGGATGTCGGCGCGGATCGTCCTCCAGCCGGGCTGGCCAGGCATCGCGGACGCGCTCGGCGGTGGGCCGGTGCTCGTGCGCAACCGGCGGCCCGTCTTTCGCGCCTTCGAGGACTTCGTTCCCCGCCTGCTCGCGCTGCGGGACGCCCGCGCCGCGGTCGGCCAGCGCGCAGACGGCACCGTCCTGCTCGTCGCGGTCGACGGCCGCCAGCCGGGCCTCAGCGTCGGGGTGACGAACTTTGAGCTGGCGCAGACCATGGTGCGACTCGGCGCCGTCACCGCCTCGGCCCTCGAGTCGGGCGGCTCAGTCACGATGGCGTACGAGGGCGGGCTGCTGAACAAACCCTCCGACCGGGGCGGTGAGCGGCCGGTCGCGGAAGGCCTCTTCCTCTTCTACTACGGCGTGCATGCGCCGCCGCCGGCCCTCGCCACGTTGTCGCCGAACGGCGACGGCGTCGACGAGCGGCAGACGCTGACGTACAAGATCATCCGGCCCTCGCTCATCACCGCAAGCATCATCGGGCCAGACGGCCAGGCGCGGGTGACCCAGACCGGACCGCGGGCGCCGGGCACCTACAAGCTGACGTGGACCGGGCTGAAGGCGGACAACTCGCCGGAGCTGGAGGGGCGCTGGCGGTGGACGGTCGGCGGCGTGGACGACCAGGGCCGTCGCTCGAGGGCCGATCAGACCTTCTGGCTCAACAACACGCTGGGCTTCCTGCGCGTGACGCCGGTGGCGCGCGTGCGCCCTGGGCGCCGCTTCGTCGTCGCGTCGTTCCGGTTGATCCGGCCGGCGCAGGTGACGGTCACGGTCGAGACGAAGAACGGCGTCGTCCTCCGCCGGATCGCGCGGGCGCGCCTGGCGGCTGGCCAGCACAAGGTCGTCTGGAACGGAAGGGTCGGCAAGCGGGGCCTCGTCTACTCAGGCCGCTACGTGGTCCGGGTCTCCGCACGGAACGGCTTCGGCCCGGCGTCGCTGGCGGGCCTCTTCCTCACGCGCAGATAACCTCGGCGCGTGCTCGCGTCGATCACGGACACGCTCACCTCGTTCATCGGCGACTACGGCCTTTACGCCGTGTTCGGGCTGATGCTGGTGGACGCCGTCCTGCCGGCGGCCAGCGAGCTCGTGATGCTCTACGCCGGAGCCCTGGCGGCCGGGGCCTTCGCGGGCCAGAACGTCGTCTTCTTCGGCGAGCGGGTCTCCTCCGGCTTCTGGGCTTTCGTCGTCATGACGCTGGCGGGCGCGATCGGCTACACGCTCGGCTCGATCGGCGGGTGGGCGATCGGCTACTACGGCGGGCGGCCCTATCTGGAGCGCCACGGCCGCTGGCTGCACGTCAGCCCTGCGCGGCTGGAGCGCGCCGAGCGCTGGTTCGACCGCTTCGGCGACGCGGCCGTGTTTCTCGGCCGGATAACCCCGGTCGTGCGCTCGTTCATCTCGATCCCAGCCGGGATCTTCCGCATGGAGATCGTGCGTTTCACCGTGCTGAGCTTCCTCGGCACGCTGATCTGGTGTGCGGGGCTGGCCGGGATCGGCTGGGGCCTGGGCTCGCATTACGAGCGGTTCCACCACGAGTTTCGCTACGTCGAATACGCGGTAGCCGGGCTGCTCGTCGCCGGAATCGTTTACCTGGTGCTGAGGAGGCGGGCAACTAAACTGGGTCGGCGTGCCTCCGATCCCGCTCGTTGACGTCAAGGCGCAGTACGCGCCGCTTCTCCCCCAGCTGAGAGAACGGTTCGAGGAAGTCCTCGAGTCCGGAAAGTTCGTGCTCGGGCCGAACGGCGAGGCCTTCGAGCAGGAGGCAGCGTCGTATCTGGGCGTTCCTGTGACCGTCGGTGTCGCGAACGGCACCGACGCGCTCGTGCTCGTGCTCGAGGCGATGGGGATCGGTGACGGAGACGAGGTCATCTGCCCCGCCTTCACCTTCTACGCCACCGCGGAGGCGATCGTCCGTCGCGGCGCGAAGCCGGTTCTCGCCGACATCGATCCCGCGACGCTCAACATCGACCCCGACGACGCCGCGGCGAAGATCACCGACCGCACCCGCGCGATCATGCCCGTGCACCTGTTCGGGCGGCCGGCCGCGTTCGCGAAGCTGGCGGAGGTCGGCCCCTCGGTCGTGGAGGACGCGGCGCAGGCCTTCGGCGCCCGTGGCGTCGCCCAGATGGGTGTGGCCTCGACCTTCAGCTTCTATCCGACCAAGAACCTGTTCGCGATGGGTGACGGCGGCCTCGTCGCGGCGACCGACGAGGAGCTCGCCGACCGCGTCCGGTTGCTCCGCTTCCACGGCTCGCGCGACAAGAAGACCTTTCACCTGATTGGGACGAACTCACGGCTCGACGAGCTCCAGGCCGCGTTCCTCCGGGTCTTCCTGGGTGAGCTCGACGGCTGGAACCGCGGGCGCCGCGAGGCGGCGGCACGCTACGCCGAGCTCGGGCTCGGTGAGTTCTGCGAGCTGCCCGAGGACGACGGCGCGCACGTCTACCACATGTACGTGGTGCGGACGCCCGAGCGGGACCGGCTGCGCGAAGCGCTCGCCGCGGCCGAGATCGGCCACGCGTCGTACTACACGACGCCGCTCCATCTCCAGCCTGCTCTACGCTTCCTCGGCTACGAGGAGGGGGCATTCCCCGAAACGGAACGCGCCGGACGAGAGAATCTCGCACTGCCGATGTGGCCCTCGATCGACGAGGAGACGCAGGCGCGGGTGGTCTCGGTGATCCGCGAAGCAGCGGGAGTGGGGGTCGCGTGATACCGGTCAATAGGCACCGGCTTTGGCAGCTGTTCGCGGACGCGGCGCTGATCGCCACGGCCTGGTTCCTGGCGTTCCAGCTTCGGTTCGACCAGGGCGTGCCGCCCTACTACCAGACGCTCTTCGAGCGGACGATCCTGATCGTCGTCGGGATCAAGCTGCTCGTCTTCATCCTCTTCGGCTTCTACGACCGCTGGTGGCGCTACGTCTCGACGCGCGACATGTGGGGAGCGGCGCGGGGCGTCACCGTCGCGTCGCTGATCGCGGACATCACGGTCTACTTCGTCTCGCCGGTGAACGACGTGCGTCTGCCGCGTTCGATCGCCGTGCTCGACTGGCTGATCCTGCTCGCGCTCGTCGCGGGGACCCGGCTGCTGGCGCGCACGATCATGGAGCGCCCCGCCGGGGGGCTCGTTGCGCGCGGCAAGGAGGTGATCGTGGTCGGCGCCGGGGACGCGGGCCAGCTCGTCATCCGCGAGATGCAGCGGACGCCGCAGCTCGGCTACACGCCGATCGGGCTGATCGACGACGACCCGCGCAAGAAGAACCTTCGCGTGCACGGGGTGCGCGTGCTCGGCACCACGAACGAGCTCCGGCACATCGTCCGCGACAACCCACCGGACGAGGTGCTGATCGCGATCCCGTCCGCCTCGGGTGAAGAGCGCCAGAAGATCGTCACGATCACCCGCGACGAAGGCGTCCCGGTCAAGACCCTTCCCGGCCTCTACGAGCTGATCGCGGGCGACTCCGAGCTCGCGACGCAGATCCGGCCCGTACAGGTGGAGGACATCCTGGGCCGCGAGCCGGTCGAGGTCGACCTCGCCGAGGCAGCGTCCTATCTCCGCGATCAGACCGTGCTCGTCACGGGGGCGGGGGGCTCCATCGGCTCGGAGCTCTGCCGCCAGATCACGCGCGTGGGCCCGCAGCGGCTGATCCTGGTCGAGCAAGGCGAGGCGGCCCTGTACGAGATCGAGCGCGAGCTCGTCGAAGAGCGCGGCTTCGCCGCGGCGGTGCCGGTGCTCGCGGACGTCGGCAGCAAGAAGAAGATGCGGCAGGTCTTCGAGCGCTACCGCCCGCAGATCGTCTTCCACGCGGCCGCGTACAAGCACGTGCCGCTGATGGAGGCGAACCCACTCGAGTCGGTGCGCAACAACGCGCTCGCCACGAAGGTCGTCGCGGACGTC
This sequence comes from Actinomycetota bacterium, assembly GCA_046729795.1. Lineage (GTDB taxonomy): Bacteria > Actinomycetota > Thermoleophilia > Gaiellales > Gaiellaceae > JBKPFU01. Next base: position 41,189 of record JBKPHH010000008.1, read on the forward strand.
GCGGTCGAGTTCGGAGCACGCCGCTTCGTGCTCGTCTCGACGGACAAGGCGGTCAACCCGAAGACGGTGATGGGCCAGTCGAAGGCGATCTGCGAGTGGATCGTCGAGGGCTATGGCGCCCGGGACGACATCTCGACCCGTTTCGTCGCGGTGCGGTTCGGCAACGTGCTCGGCTCCTCGGGGAGCGTCATCCCGCGCTTCCGGCGCCAGATTGCGAATGGCGGCCCGGTGACGGTCACCCACTCGGAGATGACGCGGTACTTCATGACGATCCAGGAGGCCGGTTCGCTGGTGATCCAGGCCGGCGCGATCGGACAGCGCGGCGACGTGTTCGTGCTCGACATGGGCGAGCCGGTGCAGATCGTCGAGCTCGCGAAGCAGATGATCCGCCTCTCGGGCAAGGAGCCCGACCGCGACATCCCGATCGCCTTCGTCGGCTCGCGCCCGAGCGAGAAGCTGCACGAGGAGCTGTGGGCCGAGAACGAGCGCGTCACCGAGACTCCCGTGCCGAAGATCCTCCGCGTGAGCGGCCCGATCGTCGATTCGGCGTGGCTGGAGGAGGAGCTCGCGGAGCTCGACCGCCTCGTCGAAGCCGGGGAGACGCTCGAGGCCGTGTCGCGTCTGAGCGCGATCGTCCGCGCGCCGACCGCCGCGACAACTATTTCGCGCGAGCCTGTTTCCTAATACGGCCCGATAAGCTGTTGTTATGGACACGCGCCAGCTGGCCGCGTTCGTCGCCGTCGTCGAGCGCAAGAGCTTCTCGCAGGCGGCCGAGCGGTTGGGGGTCACACAGCCCGCCGTGAGCCTGCAGGTCCGCTCGCTCGAAAAGCGGCTCGGCCAGCAGCTCCTCGACCGCTCCGGCCGGCGCGTGGAGCCGACCGAAGCCGGGCTCAGGCTCTATCGCGGCGCCCAGCGGCTGCTCGCGCTCGAGGAGCAGCTGCTCGAGGACGTCGGCCAGGAAGACACGACGCTCCGCGGGACGCTCGAGATCGGCGCGTCGACAGGCCCGGGCGGAACCGTCGTGCCGGTCCTGCTGTGCGAGTTCCAGCGGACGCATCCCGAGGTTGCGGTGCACCTCGAGGTTTCGGACACACAGCGCGTGGTCGACCGGGTCGCCGACCGTGAGGTCGAGCTCGGGGTCGTCGGCGCGGCGCGCCGGCACCGGTCGGTCGAGTTCGAACCGTTTTTCAACGACGAGGTCGTGCTCGTCTGTCCCCCGGAACACCGCTTCGCCGGGCGCACCGTTACGCTCGAGGAGCTCCGCGAGGAGCCGCTGATCGTGATGCAGGAAGGCGCAGGTGTGCGCCAGGTGATCGAGGACGAGCTGCGCGCGGCGGGGACGCGGCTGCGCGACCTCGACGTTCACCTCGAGCTCGGCCTCCAGGAGTCGGTCAAGAGCGCGGTCGAGGCGGGCTACGGCGTCACCTTCATCTCCAAGAACGCGGTCGAGTCGGAGCTCGCGGCCGGAACGCTCGCCTCCGCTCGCGTGAAGGGCCTCGAGCCTTCGCGCGAGATCTCGCTCGTCCGAGGGGCGGGGCGCACGCCCACGCGCGTCGCGCAGGCATTCCTCGACTTCGCGCGCGGTCAGCTGCAGTAATGCCGCCGGCCTCTGTCAGATCTCGGTGGTGGCGGCTGGCTGCAAAGCTTCGCCTCGCGGCGTCCTCAGTCGCGCCCGTAGCCTCCGACTACGAACGCTTCTTGCGTCCCTGCGATGCTTGCTTTTCGCGGCCGCCCCCGCCGACCTCCTCCAGAGACCGGCTGTGATCGTCCGCTGGGGGCTCGACCAACTCGAGCCGCTGCTCCGCGAGGTCGGAATCGAGCGCCCGTTCGTGATCGCGAGCGAGCGGTGGTCCGGCTTCGACGGGATAGGCCGCTGGAGCGAGGTGCCGACGGACCGGATCGACGAGATCGGGGCGGACGCGTCGGGTGCCGACGGGCTGCTCTCGGTCGGCGGGGGCAGCGCGATCGATCTCGCCAAGGCCGTATCGGCCGCGATGGGCCTCCCGCTCGTCTCCGTCCCGACGACCTACTCCGGCGCCGAGTGGACGCCGTACTACGGCATTCGAGATCCGGATCGACGCATGCACGGCGGCGGTGGAGGCGCAACACTCGCGGGCATCGTCTACGACCCCGAGTTGACACTCGACCTACCGCGCGACTACAGCGGCGGCACGGCCCTGAACGCCCTCGCGCACTGCACGGAGGCGCTTTACGTCCGCGGGCGCAACGAGGTCGGCGATCGGCACGCGCTCGAGGGTGCGGCTCTGATCGAGGAGCACCTGCCGCTGGTGCTCGAGAATGGACAGGACCTCGAAGCGCGCACGGGTCTGCTGGAGGGAGCGATGCACGGTGGAGCCGCCCTTGGCGCCGCCGGTCTTGGGCTTGGCCACGCGATGGCGCAGGCGGTCGGCGGGCGCTACGGGATTCCTCACGGTGCCGCGAATGCGCTCTGCCTCCCTGCGGCGATGCGGTTCAACCAGTCGGTGGCCGCGCGGGAGCTCGGCGCGCTCGGCCGCGCGATGGGCGCCGACGACCCGATCGCCCGCGCGCAGGAGCTCGCCCGCCTCTCGGGCTTCGAGCGACTCCGCGACCTGGATGTCCCTGAGGACGAACTGGATGAGGTGGCCGAGGCGACCGCGGTTCGGGCGGGCGCGCTGGCGAATCCCCGGCCGGCTTCTCCGGCGGAAATCGAGGAGCTCTTCCGCTCGATCTGGTGAAAATCCACCCATGAGCACCGCAGGGCTCGACTTCCGCCTCCTCGGTCCGCTCGACGTTCGCGCGGAAGGCAAGCGCGTCAAGCTGGGTGGGCTCAAGCAGCGCGGCGTGCTCGCATTCCTGCTCCTCCATGCGAACGAGGTTGTGGCCGCGGAGCGCTTGGTCGACGAGCTCTGGGGTGAAGCCGCCTCGGACAAGGCGCAGAACACCCTCCAGGTCTACGTCTCCCAGCTGCGGAAGGTGCTACCTCGCGACGTCCTCGCGACGCAGTCGCCGGGATACGTGCTCCAAGTCGATCCCGACGCGATCGACCTCAGGAGGTTCGAGACCCTGGTACAGGAAGCCCTGGCGGCCGAGCCCGCAATCTCCTCGCAGAAGCTGCACGAAGCGCTCGAGCTCTTCCGCGGGGAGCCGCTCGCCGACTTCCGCACCGAGCAGTGGGCAGAGCTAGAGGCGCGGCGGCTCGAGGAGGCGAGGATCGCCGCGCTCGAGGAACGAATCGCCGCCGATCTCGCGCTCGGCAGGCACGCCGAGCTCGTCCCCGAGCTCGAGACGCTCGTTCGTGAGCACCTGTTGCGGGAGCGCCTCCGGGCTCACCTCATGGTCGCCCTGTACCGGGCCGGCCGCCAGGCCGACGCGCTCGAGGAGTACCAGCGCGCGAGGCACACGCTCGTCGAGGAGCTCGGAATCGAGCCCAGCCCCGAGCTCCAGCGGCTCGAGAAGCTGATCCTCACCCAGGATGCCGAGCTCGACGCTCCCGAGCGCGTGGTCGCCACTGTCTCGCGCCTGCCCGCCGCCCCGACACCGCTCGTCGGGCGCGACGACGAGCTTGCCGAGGGGGTCGCACTCCTTCGCCGCCCCGAGGTCCGGCTGTTGACGCTGACGGGCCCGGGAGGGATCGGCAAGACCCGCCTGGCGCTCGAGCTCGCACGTTCGGTGGCCGACGACTACGGGGACGGCGCGCACTTCGTGCACCTCGCGAGCGTTTCCGACCCCGCGCTCGTGGCGCCGACGATCGCCCGGACGCTGGAGATTCCGGACCACGTGCTCGAGTCCGAGCTCCCGAAGCGCTCGACGCTCCTCGTCCTCGACAACTTCGAGCAGGTCACGGAGGCAGCGCCGCCGCTCGCGGGGCTACTCGCGCGGTCGCCCGGTCTCAAGCTGCTCGTGACGAGCCGGGCCGTGCTCCACCTGTCGGGCGAGCACGAATTCGCAGTGCCGCCGCTGCGGCAGGAGGATTCAGTAGAGCTCTTCGTCCAGCGGGCGCAGGCCGCGAAGCACGACTTCGAGCTGACGAGCTCGAACGCCGACGACGTGGCGCGGATCTGCTCGGGGCTCGACCGCCTGCCGCTGGCTCTCGAGCTGGCGGCCGCCCGGATCAAGCTGTTCAGCCCGTCCGCGATGCTGCGACGGCTCGAGCAGCGGCTCGAGCTGCTGGCCGGCGGCCCGCGCGACCTGCCGGCGCGGCAACAGACGCTTCGAACCGCGATCGACTGGAGCCACGACCTGCTCGCTGAGTCGGAGCAGCGGCTGCTCGCCCGTCTGGCCGTCTTCGCGGGAGGGTTCACGCTGGAGGCGGTCGAGGCGGTCTGCGGCGAGGACGGCACCGAGATCCTGGAGCCGCTCGCCTCGCTCGTCGACAAAAGCCTGCTGCGCCGGGTCGAGGGCGACGAGGCGCGCTTCCGGATGCTCCAGATCCTGCGCGAATACGCGCTCGAGCGTCTGCACGAGAGCGGCGAAGCCGATGCCGTGGCCAGGAGGCATGCCGATTACTTCCTCCAGCTGGGCGAGGCCGCCGAGGGCGAGCTCACCGGCCCGCTCGAGGCCGAATGGTTTGCGCGGCTCGAGCTCGAGCATGACAACCTGCGCGCCGCCCTCGCGTACTTCCTCGAACAGGACGCCGAGCGTGCGCTTCGGCTCGCCGTCGCGCTGCGTCGCTTCTGGCAGGTGCGCGGTTATCTGGGGGAAGGGCGCCGCGTGACCGAGGCCGCGCTCGCCGATGCCGGCGAGGCCCCGGCGATTTCGCGCGCCAAGGCGCTCAACAGCCTGGGCGTCCTCGCCGGCGAGCAGGGCGACCTCGACTCGGCCGGCACGTTTCTCGAAGGCTCGCTCGCCGCGTCCCGCGAGGCGAACGATCCCTGGCGCGTCGCCGCCGCGCTCAACAACCTCGGCAACATCGCCCTCTACCGCGGGGAGAGCGAGGACGCCCGCAAGCGCTACGAGGAAGCGGCGGCGGTCTGGCGCGAGCTGGGCGACACCGCCGGCGTCTGCGTCGCGGTGGAGAACCTCGGCTCGGTCGCGCTCGGGCAGGGGGAGATCGACCGGGCGGTCGAGCTGTTCGAGGAGGCCGCCGAGCTGGCCGAGCGCAGCGGCCGCGTTCGGGATCTTGCCTCGACCCGCCGTTCCCTTGCTCGCGCGCTGCTGCTGAAGGGCGAGACCGAACGACCGGTCCAGTTCGTCGAAGAGAGCCTGACCCTCTCGCAGGAGCTCGGCGACCGCCACGGGATGGCCGAGTCGCTGGACGTCCTAGCGGGACTCGCCGCGGTCGGCGGCGACGGCGAGAAGGCGGCTGCCCTGTTCGGCGCGGCCGGTGCGCTCCGGGAGACGATCGGCGCGGAGCGCGCCCCAGACCAGCGCGCGTGGCACGACCGCATGCTGGAGATCGCGCGGGCTGGGATCGACGACTCGGCTTTCGAGGACGCCTACAAGCGGGGAGCCGAGCTCTCGCCGGAGGACGCGGTCGAGCTCGGGCGGGGGCGCGCGACGAACGCGAGCGTCTTCACGCCGAGCTCCTCGAGCGGGTAGCCGTTTCTGAACTCCGGCGCGAGCTCGAGCCGGCGCAGCGTCTCGAGATCTTCCTCGGTCGGCCGCGAGGGCCGCTCCTCCACCACGTCGAGCCGGGCCTCGTCGAGCAGGCGCAGGTAGTCGGTCCGCCGCAGTCGATTCTGGAAGTGGATCGGAGAGTTGACGAGCCGCCAGGTTCGCTCCGAGAAGCGGAGGAAGTTGTAGCGGGACACGGACGAGTCGAAGTACGAGTAGTGGTCCTGCATGTCGATCCGGCAGCTGAAGACGCCGTCGGTCCTGAGCAGTCGCCTGCACTCCGCGAAGATGCGCCGGAGGTCCGCCTCCGGAATGTGCTCGCACGTGTCCGTGCTGGAGATGAAGTCGACCGACGCGGCCGGCAACCCGGTTTCGCGTGCATCACGCGGGGCGAGATATTCGATCCCCAGCTCAGAGAGGTCGCGCGGCTGGGGCAAACTCAGCCGCCTGGCGCTGTCGGCGACGAGCTCGAGCCGCACGCTCGGCCGGATGTCGACGAGCACCTGCCGCCGTACGCCCTGCTTGAAGTAGGTGAGCGGAATGATCAGATCCCAGCCGGCGCCGAACTCGTAGAAGACGAGCTCCTCGCGTGGCCGCGCCGGACCGTGCCGCTCGAGTGCTTCGAGGTGCTGCTCGGCCCGCTCGACCTTGCGGCCGAAGGCGGCGTCATCCGAGGGCAGGTTCCGCAGGACGCGGCGCTGGAAGACGTAGTTCACTCGTTCCGAGCGCGGCAGGTACCCGATCGTCTTCTGAACCGCCGCCTTCGCCAGCCACCTCACGGCGGCTCAGCATAGGGCTACGTCGCGCTCAGCAGGGGTCGGTGCCGACGTCCCCGCTGGGGCCCTGCTCGTACAGGTCGCCGCCGGGAGCGTGGATCTTCAGGCAGTACGACGTCGGATCGCTGCGGACCATCTCGACGCCCTCGACGCCGGACAGGTCGGCGCCGACGTACGTGCCGGCCTGGGTGCGGTAGACGTCGAGCACGGTGTCCGCCCGGCGGGCGACGAACGTCGCGCTCGCGATCTTCGCGTCCTGGCTTGCGCCGCCGCCCTGTGGGCCCACCTCGCCGTTGACGCCGCGCATCTGCGCGGCGAGCAGGTACATGCCGACGCAGAGTGAGGCCACGAGCGAGATGAGGCCGAAGAAACGCATGAAGAGTTCATCGGCTTGCGCCGATTCCAACTTGATCAATGCATAATGTTTCCTTATGGCGAGGATTACAGGAACGGTGGTAAGCTCCGCTCGTGCGCTTCGACGTACTCGTCGTCGGTAGCGGCGCGTCAGGTCTCGCGGCCGCGGTCTCGGCGGAGCGGGCGGGCGCGCGCGTCGCGCTGGCCGCCAAGGCGGCGCTGCAGTCCTGCAATTCCGCCAAGGCGCAGGGTGGCATCCAGGCAGCCTTCGGCGAGGGCGATTCGCCCGAGATCCACGCCGAAGACGTCTGGAAGAGCTCGCACGAGACCGCCGATCGCGGACTGGTCGAGATCCTGACCGGCGAGGCGCCGTCGGCGATCCATTGGCTGGAGGAGCTCGGGGTCGAGTTCACCCGCGAGAACGGGGGCTACCGCCTCGCCAAGTGCGGCGGCGCGTCCCGGAAGCGGCTGCTGCAGGTGGGTGACCGCACCGGCCTCGCGATCACGACGGCGCTGCGCGACGCGGTCGAGGCGGGCACGGTCGAGACGTTCCCCAAGTCGCCGCTGACCTCGCTCGAGCCGATCGAGAACGGGTGGCGGGCGACCTGCGGTGAGCACGTGATCGAGGCCGCCGCCGTCGTCCTCTCCGCCGGGGGTCGCTGCTACAAGGAGGCGGCTGAGCGCGGCGAGCTCTCGACGAACCATCCCGGCGCGACCGGGGAAGTGACTCGCATCGCGATCGAGCTCGGCGCCGAGGCGCGTGATCTCGACGCGCTGCAGTACCACCCGAACGGGGGCGCCTGGCCCGAGAACATGCAGGGCTATTCGATCCCGGAGACCACGCGCGCGTACGGCGCGACGCTCCTGAATCGCGACCGCGAGGAGTTCACCGATCCGCTCGGCCCGCGCGACGAGGTGTCCCAGGCGATCTTCGACGAGGTCGAGGCAGGACGCGGCGTCGAAACACCGGACGGGCGGCCGGCGGTCTACCTCGACACGACTCGCGTGCCCGAGGCGGACGCGGAGGTCTCGCTCCCCTACATGCTGCGACGCTACCGCGCGGGCGGGATCGATCCGCTGAAGGAGCCGATCCTGACCTATCCGGTGCTGCACTACCAGAACGGCGGGCTCGTGATCGACGGGCACGGGGAGACGACGGTCGAGGGCCTCTACGCCTGCGGCGAGATCGCGGGCGGCACGCACGGGCGGAACCGGATGATGGGCAACTCGCTGCTCGAGTGCACCGTCTTCGGCCGCAGGGCGGGCCGCGCCGCGGCCGAAAGGGCAACGGCATGAGTACGGTCGAGACCGACATCCAGCACGCAGTCGAGGATGCGGCGGCGCACCTCTACGTCTGGGCGCTGAAGGACATCCCGAAGGATCTGCGCGACGCGCTGGCGGACGCGCGCGACCGCGAGACCTCCGTCTCCGGCCAGCGGGTGCTGAACACGATCGTCAAGAACGTCGCGATCGCCGACGACGAGAAGAACCTCGTCTGCCAGGACACCGGCATCGCGGTCTACACCTGCCGTGTCGGCGAGCACTTTCCGCTGCATCCGGCCCGGATCTACGAGGCGCTGCGCGACGGCACTGCGCGCGCGACGCTGGAGCACCCGCTGCGCTCGAACGCCGTGCACACGATCACGCGCGAGAACACCGGCCCCAACATCGGCCACCGCCTCCCGATCGTCCACTGGGAGTTCGTGTCCGGCTGGGACGGCCTCGACGTGAAGTGCATCCCGAAGGGCTCGGGCTCGGAGAACATGAGCTTCCTGAAGATGTGCGTCCCGGCGGACGGAGTCGCTGGGATCAAGAAGTTCGTGCTCGAGTCGAACGTGGAGTCCGGCGGTAAGCCCAGTCCGCCCGGGATCGTAGGCGTCGGGATCGGCGGCTCGGCCGACTACGCGATGTATCTCGCCAAGGAGGCGATCACGCGGCCCGTCGGGACGAAGAACCCCGACTCGGAGGTGGCGAAGCTCGAGGAGGAGCTGTACGAGCTTCTGAACGAGACCGGCGTCGGACCGATGGGGCTCGGCGGCGATGTCACCGTGCTCGCCTGCCACGTCGAGCACGCGGACACGCACATGACCCTGAACCCGGTGGCGGTCAACTACCAGTGCTGGGCGGCGCGGCGCGCGACGGCGCACGTGTCCGCCGACGGAGAAGTCGACTTCGACCGGGAGGCGTGATGGCCGAACACGAAGTCACCTTCCCGATCACGGACGAGCAGGAGATCCTGAAGCTGCGCGCCGGCGACGAGGTGACCGTGCAGGGCCACATCATCGGGATCCGCGACCGCACGCAGATCCGGATCTTCGACGAGGGCATGGAGCCGCCGATGGACCTGCGCGGCGCGTTCCTGCTCCACACGGCCCCCGGAGTCCGCAAAGTCGGCGAGGGCAAGTACGAAAAGGTCTGCATCGGCACCACGACCTCGGCGCGGATGGTTCGCTTCACCGAGCCGCTCGGCGCCAAGCACGGGGTGCGGGCGATCTGCGGCAAGGGCGGCTTCCCGGACGAGGCGATCGAGCCCATGCGCGAGCATGGGATGGTCTATTTCGCGATCGTCGGCGGGGCCGCGGCGCTCGAGACGACCCAGATCGAGGAGATCGAAGAGGTCGCCTGGGAAGAGCTGATGCCGGAATGCCTCTGGAAGTTCCGCGTCAAGGACTTCGGGCCGCTGACGGTCGGGATCGACGCGCACGGGAACTCGCTCTACCACGACGTCCAGGCGCGGGCGAAGCAGAAGCTGGAGGAGCTCTATGAGCGGCTTTGATCTCGGCCTGCCGCCACGCGCGGGCGGCCTGACGCATGTGATCGACAAGGGGCTCGGCCCGCGTGCCTGGGAGGACGTGCTCGAGACGAGCGGCTCCTACATCGACATCGTCAAGCTCGGCTGGGGGACCGCATACGTGACCCCGAACCTGCGCGCGAAGCTCGAAGTACTGCGCGAGAAGCCGGTGGTGATCGGCGGCACGTTCTTCGAGGCCGTGATCGCGCAGGAGAAGACCGACGACTACAAGCGCTGGCTGGAGGAGCTCGGTCTCACGCACGTCGAGATCTCCGACGGCGTGATCGACCTTCCGCGCGAGCGCAAGCTCGAGCTGATCGCTGACTTCGCGCGCGACTTCACCGTTCTGTCGGAGGTCGGCTCGAAGGACGCGGACGTGAACTACGCGCCGTATCTGTGGGTCGAGTGGATCAAGGAAGAGCTCGACGCCGGCGCCTGGAAGGTGATCACCGAGGGCCGCGAGGGCGGCACAGCCGGCATCTACCGGCCGACCGGCGAGATGCGGACGGGGCTCGTCGACGAGATCGTCCATGACGTGGACGTCGACTCGCTCGTGTTCGAAGCGCCGACCAAGGGCGCTCAGGCCTGGTTCGTCAAGGAGTTCGGCCCGACCGTGAACCTCGGCAACATCCCGCCCGACGAGGTGATCCCGCTCGAGACCCTGCGTCTCGGGCTCCGCGGCGACACGCTGAAGGAGGTCCTGCTCGGTGGCGAGCGCACCCACGCTTCCTGACCAGGACTTCGAGGCGATGTCGGCGGAGGATCTCCTCCGTTGGGGCTACGAGGAATTCGGCGACAAGCTCTGTCTCACGTGCTCCTGGCAGAAGCAGTCCTCGGTGCTCGTGCACATGGTCTCCGAGCTCGAGCTCGACATTCCCGTGATCGAGCTCGACACGCAGCTCTTCTTCCGCGAGACGTACGAGACGCGCGACCGGCTGGTCGAGCGCTACGGGCTCACGCTTCGGGGCCCCGAGGTGATCTCCGTCGCCGAACAGCACCGGCGCGAGGGGCCCAACCTGTGGGAGCGGGACCCCGACCGCTGCTGCCACATCCGCAAGGTCGAGCCGCTGCTGGAGGCGCTCGAACCCTACGGCGCCTGGATCTCGGGGATCCGCCGCGACCAGTCGCCGAGCCGGGCGGCCACGCCGAAGGTGCAGTGGTCGGAGCGCTACGGCGTCTGGAAGCTCCACCCGCTCGTCGACTGGGACGAGAAGCGCGTCTGGGCCTACATCCACGTCAACGAGATTCCGTACAACCCGCTGCACGACTCGGGCTACCGCTCGATCGGCTGCATCCCCTGCACGCGCCCGACCTCGCCGGACGAGGAGGAACGCGCGGGCCGCTGGTCCGGCTCGGACAAGCTCGAGTGCGGCATTCACCTCGACACACCGCTGAAGGAGACGAATGACTGACTGGTCGAGCTCAGCTGGGGAAACCTCCCGGTTTCCCCAGACCCCTTCCACTGGTCCGCTTCGCGAACAAGAGCTCCAAGCCCTGTCGGGCTTTACGCTCTGGTTCACCGGCCTCTCAGGCGCCGGCAAGACGACGATCGCCGAGCTGGTTCGGCCCGAGCTCGAGGCTCGCGGCCACACGGTCGAATGGCTCGACGGCGACGTCGTCCGCACGCATCTGTCGAAAGGCCTCGGCTTCTCGAAGGAGGACCGGGACGCGAACATCGAGCGGATCGGCTGGGTTGCGTCCCGGCTCACGCGCCACGGCGCGGCGGTGATCGTGTCGGCGATCTCCCCTTACGCGGAGACGCGCCAGAAGGCCCGTGTCATGGTCGAGCAGTTCGGCTCCTTCGTCGAGGTGCACGTCGCGGCCTCGGTGGAGGAATGTGCGCGCCGGGACGTGAAAGGGCTGTACGAGAAGGCGTTCCGCGGTGAGATCAAGGAGTTCACCGGCGTGTCGGATCCGTACGAGGAGCCCGAAGGTCCGGAGCTGCGGATCGACACCGAGGAGCACGAGCCCGCGGAGTCCGCGCGGATCGTCGTCGACAAGCTCGAAGAGCTCGGGCTCGTCGAGACCGAGGTCGCCGCCTGATGGCGGTTACCACGGAAGAGCACCTGATCGCGCCGCACGGCGGGAAGCTCGTGAACCGAACGGGGGAGCGGCCGGACGGCGTGGATCGGCTCGAGCAGATTCCGCTGACCTCGCGCGAGCTGTCCGACCTCGAAATGCTCGCGTGCGGCGCGCTGTCGCCGCTCGAGGGATTCATGGGTCGGCCGAACTACGAGCGTGTCGTCGAGGAGATGCGGCTCGAGCGCGGGCTGCCGTGGGCGCTGCCGGTGTGCCTGGCGATCGACCGTCCGCCCCGCGGTGACCGCGTCGCGCTCACCGAAGGCGAGGGCGGACGTCCGCTCGCCGTCCTCGACGTCGACCAGGTGTACGAGTACGACAAGGAGCGTGAGGCCGAACGCTGCTTCCGCACGACCGACGACGCCCATCCGGGCGTCGCCCGCCTCTACGCGCAGAAGCCGCTCTACCTCGCCGGCCGGGTAACCGTCTTCGAGCGCGCCCAGCCGCCGTTCCCGGAGCTCGCGGTCGATCCGCCCGAGACGCGCCAGATCTTCGTGGAGCGCGGCTGGCGGCGCGTGGTCGGCTTCCAGACGCGGAACCCGATCCATCGCGCGCACGAGTATCTGACCAAGGGCGCGCTCGAGACCGTCGACGGCCTGCTGATCCATCCCCTCGTCGGCGAGACCAAGTCCGACGACGTGCCGGTCGAGACGCGGGTCGACTGCTACCGCGTGCTGATCGACAGCTACTACCCGGCCGAGCGCGTGCTGCTGTCGGCCTTTCCGGCAGCGATGCGCTACGCCGGGCCGCGCGAGGCGATCTGGCACGCGATCTGCCGCAAGAACTACGGCTGCTCGCACTTCATTGTCGGTCGCGACCACGCGGGCGTCGGCGACTACTACGGCACCTACGACGCGCAGCTGATCTTCGACGAGTTCGCGCCGCACGAGCTCGACATCGAGCCGATGTTCTTCGAGCACGCCTTCTGGTGCCGCGCCTGCGGCCAGATGGCGACACCGAAGACGTGCCCGCACGAGAGCGAGGTGCACGTCTTCCTCTCGGGAACGATGATGCGCGAGCTGCTCGCATCCGGCGTGCTGCCGCCCGCCGAGTTCTCCCGGCCCGAGGTCGCCGAAATCCTGATCTCGGCGTACGCCACGCAGTGACCTGGCAGCTCAGCCTCGCCGGTCTGCTCGTCGGCGTGCTCGTCGGGATGACCGGTATGGGCGGCGGCTCGCTGCTGACGCCGATCCTGGTGATCCTGTTCGGGTTCAAGCCGACGGTTGCCGTCGGAACCGACGTCCTTCACGGCGCGATCTTCAAGACGTTCGGCGCCGTGCGGCACCGGCGGCTCGGCACCGTCCACGCGAGGCTGACGCTCTGGATGTTCCTCGGCTCGGGGCCAATGTCGCTGCTCGGGGTGGCTGCTGCAGAGGCGCTGGGCGACGGGGCGCGGTCGGTCGAGATCTACCTGATCGGGGCGGCCCTGATCCTGGGCGGGGCCGGGCTCGTCGCGAAGACCTTCATCAAGCGCGGGATCCAGCCGAGCGACGCGCCGTTCCTGCTCGAGCGCCGTGACCGGATCCTCGCCTTCACGATCGGCGCCGTGTTCGGCTTCATCGTCGGCCTGACCTCCGTCGGCAGCGGCACCTTCTTCGGGCTCGTGATGCTGCTGGTTTACCCGCTGACCGCGGCGAAGATCGTCGGGACGGACATCTTCCACGCCGCCGCGCTGCTCTGGGTCGCGGGCATGGGTCATCTCTTCGCCGGCAACGTCGACCTCCACACGATGGGCTGGTTGCTGATCGGCTCGGTGCCGGGGATCCTGCTCTCCAGCCAGCTCACGGTGCGGGTGCCCGAGCGGGCACTTCGCTTTGCGCTCGGCGGCACGCTCATCCTGAGCGGCACCAAGCTTGTCGATGTCCCGCAGGCGAACTGGGTCGTCCTGGCCGGCTTCATCGCGGGCGCGGGCGCACTGTTGGCCTGGGGCGTCACGACCCTGCGCGACCGCCGCCGCGAGCTCGCGACGGAATTGACCCTCCGCTGACGAAGCTCTGACTAGACTCGCTGCGCTTTGGCGCGGTTGCTCCCGACGCTGCTCGTCGTCGCTCTGCTCGCGGGGACCGCCACCGCGTTCGCCGTCACCGAAGGGTTGAAGCTCGAGAAGAGCCCGATTCTCGACACGAAGGTCGACAAGCTGTTCTCCCCGCGCGTAGGTCGGGCCGAGATCGCCTTCCGGCTGCGCAAAGCGGATCGGGTCACTCTCGCGATCGAGAACGCGGAAGGCGACGTCGTCCGGACACTGCTCCGCCGAAGCGTCGGCGCCGGCGTCCTCAGCACGGCGTGGAACGGTCGCGCCGACGACGGCCGAGTCGTCCCCGGCGGGATCTACAAGCCGCGCGTCCACCTCGCGCGGCAGCACCGGACGATCGTGCTGCCGAATCCAATCCGCGTCGACGTCGTCAACCCTCGGGTTCGCGCCGTGTCGGTCGGCCCTGCAGTGTTCTCTCCCGACGGCGACTTCCGGCATGACTACCTCACGATCCGCTACCGGCTGAGCGAGCCCGCCCGGGCGCTGCTCTTCGTCGACCGCCGCTTCCGCGTCAAGGTCAAGTTCTTCCGCGACCACGGGACCTTTCTCTGGAACCCCTCGAGTCTCGGCCTTCGCCCGGGCAGGCACCGGATCACGCTCGCCGCGCAGGACCGCGCCGGGAACCAGGCGGCGCCGAGCGCGCCCGAGTTCGTGCGCGTTCGCTACCTGGAGCTGGCCCGGCACGTCATCCGGGCTCGAGCCGGCGAGCCGTTCGCCGTGCGCGTCTTCACCGACGCCCGGCCGATTCGCTGGCGGATCGGACCGCGGCGCGGCCGGGTTCGGGGCAAGCGGTTGGTTCTGCTGGCGGGCGCTCCCGGCACGTATCGCCTGGTCGTCTCCGCCGGCGGGTACCGCAACAGCGCCGTGCTGGTGGTGGAGTGAGACGTCGCTCGCGATGTCTCGTTCAGGCCGAACGGGCTTTGCCCGTGCGGCCGTCTGAAATGACCAGTCGACACGCTTGCTGCCGAAAGGGCAACGCATGAGCCTACTCGCGCACGTCGCGGGGCCGGTCGGCGCATTTGGGCTCGGCGTCTTGCTCGTCGCTCCGCGGCGTGACCTGCGGCTGGCGGGCCTCGCGCTGTGGGGGATCGGCAGTGTCGGCCTCGCCGCCTACCTGGCGCCGTCTGGGCACAACGCGCTCCTTGCCGGCGCCGGGGTGGTCGGTCTTGCCGGCGCGGCGGTCCTCGCCGCAGGGCTGCACCGCTGGCCGTGGCTGCTGCCGCTGCTCGCGCTCGCCTGTGTGCCCGCGCGCTTCCGAGTGACGGTGGGCTCGACCGACGCGAATCTGCTCCTCCCGCTCTACGGGGTGGTTGGTGCGGCCGCGCTCGCGCTTGCGTATCAGCTGGTCCGCGGCGACCGGCGGTCGAGAGAGCTCGGGCCGATCGCCTGGCCGCTCGCGGCGGTCGGGGGCTGGACGGGGCTCTCGCTCGCGTGGACGACCGACCTGCACGAGGGGTCGATCGAGCTCCTCTTCTTCTTCCTGCCGTTCGGCGTCCTCGCGGTCTGCCTCGCACGCCTTCCGTGGCGCGCCGACATGCTGAAAGGGGTCTACGCCCTGCTCGTCGGTATGGCGCTGCTGTTTGCCGGTATCGGCGTCTACCAGTACGTCACGCGCGACGTGTTCTGGAACCCGAAGGTGATCGTCGCGAACGTCTACGCGCCGTTCTACCGGGTCAACTCCGTCTTCTGGGATCCCTCGATCTATGGACGCTTCCTGGTCGTGGCGATCCTGTGCACGCTCGTGCTCGTCCTGTTCGGCCTCAGCCTCCGGCTCATGCTGGCGGCGACGACGGTGATCGCAGCGCTGTGGGTCGGCCTCCTGTTCTCGTTCTCGCAGTCGAGCTTCATCGCGCTGATGGCCGGCGTCGTACTGCTCTCGTGGCTCGTGTGGAGGACGCGTGCGGCGCTGCCCATCGGGATCGTCGCGGTCGGCGTTCTCATCGCGGCCCTCGCGCTGCCGAGCGTTCGCCACCGCTCGCTCAACGCCGCCTCGGGTGGCCGCTTCGAGCTGGTCACGACCGGTACGAAGATCGCGCTCGATCACCCCGTGCAGGGCGTCGGCGTCGGTGGGTTCAAGCGCGAGTACGCGAAGCGCAAGCATCTGAAGGGACGCGATCCGAAGGCGGCGGCCTCGCACGACACCCCGGTGACCGTCGCCGCGGAGACCGGGTTGCCCGGGCTTGCTCTTTTTGCCTGGCTGCTCGCGTCCGCGTTCCTCACAGCGTTCGGCCGGATGCGGGTCAGCTTCGCCGGCCGGGCGGTGGTGATGCTCAGCGTCTCGCTGGCGGCGATCGCGGTCCACTCGCTGTTCTACAACGCGTTCTTCGAGGACCCGATGGCGTGGGGAGCCCTTGCGCTCGTGCCACTGGCGGTCGCTGCCGCCGCGCGCGAGCCGGTCAGCGCGCGGGCGCGACGAGCCGCCGCCCTGCAGCCCGCAACCGTCGCAGCTCGGCCGGCAGATAGAACCCCAGCGGAAGCAGGGTGATCGGATACACCGCCGCGAGCAGCACCGCGGCGGGCAGCGGCACGTCGAGCAGCTTCCCGAGCGCGGCGATGCCGGCGGCCGTCGCGACGGCGAGGGAAATCCGCCGCCATTGGTACGGCACCGGGTAGACGCGCTGTGCGTGCACGGTCATCAGCGCGAACATGACCGTGAACGCGGTCAGGGCTGAGACCGCCGCGCCGATCATTCCGTAGCGCGGCACGAGGATCAGGTTCATCGCGACGTTCACGGCGGCGGCGACGCCGGTTACAACCCAGTTGAACTGCGTGCGCCTTGCGCGGCCGACACCGATCGCCACGACCGTGTACGCGGCCCACGCCGCGCCGGCGAACGCCAGCGGGCCGACGACCTTCGAACCGGACAGGTACTCGGGCCGCGAGGTCAGCAGCCGCACGAGCCAAGGCGAGAGCAGCGTGAGCGCGAGCGAGGCCCAACAGGTGATGTAGAGGACGTACGTGAGCACGAACGCGTACGCCCGCCGCGCCTGCCGGTCGTCCTCGATCGAGTAGGCGAATGCAGGCCACGCGGTGCGGAAGGCCACCAGCAAGAGGAGGATCGCCGACGCGACCCGGACGCCGATCGAGTAGTGGCCGACCTCGGTCTGCCCCTTGAAGGTGGCGATGAAGAAGCGGTCGCTGAAAGCGATCACCCAGAGCGCGAGCGCCGACGGAACGAGCGGCATCCCGAAGCGATTCATCTCCCGGAACAACCGCCGGTCGAACTCGAGCCCGAGCTGGTAGCGGCGGTAGCCCAGCAGCACGAAGTAGACCGCGAGGGTGCCGATGAAGTTGCCGACGATGACGCCCATCGACTTCTCGTGGAAACCGACCACGAGCACGACGGTCGCGGCGATCGTGATCGCGACGTTGGCGAGAGTCGCCAGCACGTAGGCGACCGACCGCTCCTCGACGCGGAAGAGCGACGTGAGCTGCTCGTAGTTCATCTGAGCCCACAGGCCGACGAACGCCGCGCGAACGAGCCACTCCTGCCCGTGACCAAGCGAAAGCCACTCGGCGATCGGAGCGGCTGCGATCCAGCCGGCGGCGAGGCCGAGCGTCGCGCTCGCCATCGTGAACCAGAACGACGTCCGCACGACGGTCACCCGCCGCTCGGGCTCGGGCGAGTCGAAGTAGAAGCGGAAGAACGCGCTCGAGATCCCCAGGCGCAAGAGGGTCACGAGCACGGCGGTGAGCGCCGTCAGCGTCTCGACGCGGCCGTAGTCGCGGCCGCTGAGGTAGTGCGTGTACAGCGGCAGCAGCAGGACGGCGAGGAGGCGCGACACCAATCCGCCCAGGCCGTAAATCGCCGTGTGCTTGGCGAGCCGGTTGAGCTCGCGGGACAACATCTAGAGCTCAGCGTAGATCTGGAGCAGGCGGTCGGCCATCTGGTCGGCGTCGTGTACGCGCTCGACGTACGCACGGCTCGCCTTGCCGCGGCGGCGGCGCTCCTCGTCCGATTCGATCAGCGGGCGCAGGTCCTGCGCGAGCGTCTCCTTCGTCGTTCGCACGATCGGAACCTCGACGCCGAACGCCTCCTCCGTGCGCGCGACCGCTTCGTCGAGCAGAAAGCCGACGACGGGCTTGCCGAGCGCCATCGCCTCGATCGCGAAGAGCCCGTACCAGCCGGAGTTGAGCTGGTCGACGATCACGTCGGCCCGGGCGTAGCGGCGGCGCGCCTCCGCGTGGTGAAGCCCCTCGACGACGTCGAGCTCGACCCCGAGCTCTTCGCAGGCCCGGACGATGTGCTCGGTTCCCTTCCGGCTGCGCGAGAGCGCCGCATGCACGACGCGTACGGGGCCGTCCTCCCGTGGCGGGACGGGCTCGATCTCGCTCAGGTCGACCCCAGGCGGAATCACCGCTGCATCGGGAACCCAGCGGATCGCGTCGTACGAGCCGACGATCCGCATGTCTGCCTTGCGCGCGTAGGCCAGCTCCTCGGGCGACTTGCGCCTGATGTCCGAGCCGACGAAGTGGAAGACCGACTTCTTGTGCGCGGCCCACAGGAGCGGAAACTGGATGCGCTTGGGAACGAGCGTGAGGCCGAAGTAGAAATGGAAGACGTCGGTCTTCGGCAGCAGCCGCGCGAAGGCGGTGAACTGTTTCGGCAGCCCAAAGGGAAAGCGCGGCAGGTCGAGATAGACGTCGGCCTCGGGATGGTTCTCCTGGCGCTCGAAGACGACGAGCCGCGCGTCGACGCCCCTGCGCCGCAGCGCCTGCACGTTCGTCCACCCGATCCCGGCGAAGTTGACCGGGCAGTGGGTTACTCGGAGTCCCACTCCACCTGATCGAAGTACCGCAGCGCCCGGCGAGTCGGACGCGCGCGCCCCGCGTGCTCGGCGAGCTCGTCGGCCGAGATCTCGCCGAGCGCGTGCTTGATCCCGAGGTAAGGGAGGTTGAGGTCCTCCTGGTACACGATGGTCGAGATCCTGGGGTTGACCTCGATCACGTGCTCGCCGACGAGCTGGATGTTGAAGAAATGGTCGAGCTCGAGGTCGCCGACGATCTGGCCGGCGAGCTCCATCAGCTCGGAATCCTCGAGCGTCTCGAAGTACATCGCCAGCCCCGCCCGCATCTCCTCGCGCGTCTTCGGATGGCCGAGGACGATGCGCCCGCGTTCGGCGATGCCGTCGATCGTCCGTTCCTTCCCAGAGGCGAGCTCCATCACGAGCACCTCTTCGTCGCCGAGCAACTCGGTCAGCTCCTCGAGCCGGAGCGCTTCGGCGACGCCGGGCCGGTTCTCGAGCAGCTGGCGGCGGCGGTCCGCGCCGGCCGAGACGATGCGGAACCCGCGTGAGCCCGAGGACGTGCGCGGCTTGACCGCGACGTCGTTGGCCGGGTAGCCGAGCTCGCGCGCGGCGCGTTCGACCGCTTCGGTGCCGGCCGCGATCTCGAACCGCGGCGCGCGTGGGAGGCGCGCGTAGCTCTCGGCCTTGTCGTTGCAGATCCGTACGGCCTCCGGCGACGAGACGAGCACCGCGGTTTCGCCGAAGCGGTCCTTGGCTTCGGCCAGGGCCTGCAGCTCGAACGACGACTGCGGCAGCACGGCGTCGACGCTCTCGCGCTCGCAGATCTCGAGCAGGGCGTCGGCGAAACCGGGGTCCGTGCCGGCCGGCACGACATGGAAGGCGTCGCACAGGTGGTGCCCGACGGCGAGCTCCGACATATCGGTTCCGACGAGGTGGAGCTCGCGCTCGCCGTTCTCCCGCAGCGCGCGGACGAGCGCCGCGCAGCCGGGCACGCCGGAGGCCGTGAGCAGAACGGTCAGCTTCCTCACGTCAGGTCGATGCGGTCTTTCTCGAGGCGGAGCAGGTCGCGCTCACGCTCGGCGTCGAGCATCGAGAGCATCGTCTCGCGCATGGTCTCGCCGGGGTAGGCCCAGATCTCCGGGTGCGTCAGGAGCTGGAGCCACTCGAAGTCACCCGCGGCGAGGGCCTCGTGCGGGCAGCCGCTCCGCCAGTGCTGGTTCGAGTCGGACCGGTAATGATCCGGGTCGAAGTAGGACGCCTGCATCACGTTGACAGCGCCGTCGACGGGCTCCGACATGAAGTCGGGATCCGGGTTGTGCCAGGCGATGACCGGATCGAAGCGCGCGTCGAGCTCCGCTCCCGGCCAGACGGCGTGGAGCCCGACCCGGTGGCCGAGCTCGCGGAGGCGGGCGAGCGCGCGTTCGCCTTCCGGGGAGGCGAGGTTGTAGAAGACGCTTCGTGTCATGAGGAAGTAGGTGGACTGCGCGCCGAGCTCGGCCTCGAGCTCGGCGAACTCGACCGCGGCGTCGAGTGAGAGATCGACGTCGTGGCGGAGCAAGAGGTCGCCGAGCTCCGGCTCGCGGTCGAAGAACGCGAAGCGGTAGCCGCCTGCGCGCGCCGCTTCGATCAGCTCTCGGTAGTGGTCGAGGTCGAAGCCGCAGCTCATTTGGCACACCCTCGGCGCTTTCCGTCACACACAGGCGCGAATTTCCCCGATAGGCTCAAATTGGGGAGGAGGTCGGCGGTGCCGTATTCAACGCGCCTCACGCCGGCTCGACCTCGACATCCAGCAAGGTGGCCGCCGCTTCGGCTCGCTCGAGCGCCTCGACGTTCGTGTCGCCCACCGCGATCACGTAGCCGCGCCGGTCACCGTCGAGCCTCACCGGCCGAATCGTCTCACCCTCCTGCAGAAAGCAATCCGCTTGGACGACGCCGGGAAACGCCAGCACCTTGTCCAGCGGTCCCACGCTCTTGACCTTCCCCGTCGGCAAAGGCCCCGGCGACGCGGTGAAGAAGCGGATCGCCAGCGGCCGTCGCTGCTTCGGCTCCACCAGCTCGTCCGGCACCTCGAGACCGAGCGCCTGCCGCAGCGCGATCTCGACGAGATCGACCGCGACCGCGTGAAAGGCCAGGTCGGCCATCTGCCCGCCGGGGATCCTCGCGGCGCACTCGACCAGCCGCACGTCGCCGGACTCGGTCGCGATCAACTGCGGGAACGCAATCCCGTCGCGCAGGCCGAGTGCATGCACCGACGCGACCGCGACCCGCTCCGCCTCCTCCAGCGTGTCGCCGAACAGCCGAGACGGGTAGACGTGAATCCAGCCGACGCCGAACCCGATCCCCGGGGGCCGCAGCCGGTCCGACAAGGTCAAAGGCGCGACGTGACCGCCGCGCGCGATCGCCAGACCGTTCAGCTCGAGCCCTTCGTGGTAGCTCTCCACGATCACCTCTTCGGTCGGCGACTCGATCAGCGCCGTGTGCAAATGCGCTTCGAGATCGTCCACCGACTCCAGCAGGAACACGCCGCGCTGGCCGCCAGAGTCGGCCGGCTTGAGCACCGCCGGAAGCCCCACCGTGTCGAGAGCGGCGCGCGCCTCGTGGAACGACCGGGCCGCCGCGAATCTCGGTTGCGGCACGCCCGCCTCGGCGAGCCGTCGCCGCATGGCCACCTTGTGCGTCATCAGATGGGCGGTCTCGCGTCCGATCCCGGGCAGGCTGAGATCCTCGGCGACCGCCGCGACGACCGGGACGGCGCGGTCGGCCGAGACGGTCAGGACGCCGTCGACCTGCTCGCGCCGCCCGACCTCGGTGACGCGTTCCACGTCCTGAAAGTCGAGCACCTCAGCGACGTCCGCCTCCGCGAGGCCGGGCGCCTCGGCGTTCCGATCGACCGCGACCACGTGCAGCCCGAGCTCCCGGGCCCGCATGATCGCGCGGCGCTGATGCCGCCCCGCTCCGACGAAGAGGACTGTGCCGTCCACCGGGCGGCGATGCTATCCGTGGCCGCCCGACCGGTCGCTGCAACTAGACTCGCCGCCGATGTCGCTGAGCGGAAAACGTCTGCTCGTCACCGGCGGCGCCGGGTTCATCGGCACGACCATGACGCGACGGCTCATCGAAGAGAACGAGGTCGTCGCACTCGACAATCTGCACCGAGACGCTCTCAGTGGCTCGGAGCTGGCCGAGCACCCGAATCTGACCTTCATCCAGGCCGACGTGCTCGACGCCGACGCCGTGCGCGAGGCTGCCGCCGGCGCCACGCACGTCGTGCACCTGGCCGCGATCGCCGGCGTCGACACGGTCCGCGAGAGCCCCGTGCGGACGATGCGCGTCAACCTGATCGGCACCTACAACGTGCTCGAGGGGGCGCTCGCCACCAAGGACACAGTCGAGCGCTTCGTCGACTTCTCGACGAGCGAGGTCTTCGGTACCCACGCCTACAACGTCGGCGAGGGCCACGTCTCGACGATCGGCTCGGTCGGCGAGGTCCGTTGGACGTACGCCGTCTCGAAGCTGGCCGGCGAGCACATGGCGCATGCCTACCGTGAGGAGTTCGGGCTCCCGGTCGTCACCGTTCGCCCCTTCAACGTCTACGGGCCGGGGCAGATCGGCGGCGGCGCGATCCGCGCGTTCATCGAGGCCGCGCTCGCCGGCCGCGACCTGACCATCCACGGCGACGGCTCACAGATCCGCGCGTGGTGCTACGTCGACGACATGGTCGACGCACTGCTTCTTTGCCTCGAGCGCCCGGATGCGATCGGCCAGACCTTCAACGTCGGGAACCCGCGCTCGGCCGTGACGATCTTCGACCTCGCACAGCGGGTGAAGCGGCTGACCGGCTGCCCGGGCGAGATTCTCTTCCAGCCGCTCCACTATGCGGACGTGGAACTGCGTATCCCGAACGTGGAGAAGGCGCGTGAGGTCCTCGGCTTCGAGGCCGGTGTCGATCTCGACGAAGGCCTCCAGCGAACGATCGCGTGGTACAGGACACGGGAATTGGCGCAGACCTGATCCGGCTCGCCTGGCCCGACGTCGGGGCCGAGGAGGCGGAGGCGATCGCGGGGGTGCTCGCGAGCGGCCGCCTGACGATGGGCCCGAAGGTCGACGAGTTCGAGGCCGGCCTGGCCGATGCCTGCGAGGCCAACCATGCGGTCGTCGTCTCCTCGGGCACGGCGGCCCTGCATCTGGCGGTGCTGGCTCTCGGTATCGGCGAGGGGGACGAGGTGCTCGTCCCCGCCTACACGTTCCCGGCGACGGCCAATGTCGTCGCGCTCGCCGGAGCGCGTCCGGTGCTCATCGAGGTCGATCCGGAGACGATGAACTTCGATCCCGATCGCCTCTCGGTCGGCCCCCGCACGAAAGCGATCATCCCCGTCCACCTGTTCGGCCGGCCCGCCCCGCTCGAGCGGATTCCGGAAGGGCCGGTCGTGCTGGAAGACGCGGCGGGCGCGCTCGGCGGGCGCCGCCAGGGCAGGGCCTGCGGCGGGCTCGGGGCTGTTGGCTGCCTCTCGTTCCATCCCCGCAAGATCGTCACGACCGGCGAGGGCGGGGCGGTCCTGACGAACGATGCGGAGCTCGCCGACCGGATTCGGATGCTGCGCCACCACGGCTGGCAGCCGCCGGAGTGGCGCGACATGCCCCGGCCGGGACTCAACTACCGGCTCTCGGACCTGCTGTGCGCGATTGGGATCACGCAGCTGCGCCGGCTCGACGAGCTCCTCGCCGCACGCGCCCGCCTCGCGGAGGCCTACGCCGAACGGCTCGACGGCGTCGTCCAGACGCCCAGCGCGGATGCGGGCGACGTGCACGGCTGGCAGGCGTACGTGGTCATGCTCGACCGGCGCGACGAGGCGCTCGCCGCGCTGCGCGAGGCGGAGATCGAGGCGCAGATCGGCACCTACGCGCTCCACCGGCTGTCCGCGTACCGCGACCAGGGATCGTTCCCCGGCGCCGACCGCTGCTTCGAGCGCGCGCTTGCGCTCCCGTTCCACACGCGCCTGACCGAGAGCGACGTCGACCGCGTCGCCGACGTAGTGCGTCGGTTCGCCCGCTAGGCTCAGGCCCTGCAAATGGCAGAAACCGAGGTCTTTCCGCCGCGCGCGCAAACGCGGGAAGACGAGGCCGCGCCGGATGTCTCGATCGTGGTTCCCGTCTTCAACGAGGAGCGGACGCTCGAAGAGCTCTACCGGCGCACGGTCGCCGCGGTCGAGCCGACGGGCAGGCCGTTCGAGGTGCTCTTCGTCGACGACGGTTCGACCGACGGGACCTGGGAGCGGCTCGAGCGGCTGCACGAGCACGACCATCGCGTGCGTGCCGTGCGCTTCAAGCGCAACTTCGGCCAGCACCCCGCCATGCATGCCGGCTTCGTCCGCGCCCGCGGCGAGATCGTGGTCACGATGGACGCCGACCTGCAGAACGAGCCCGAGGACATCCCGAGGCTCGTCGACGCGGTCGCTGCCGGAACGGACGTCGCGAGCGGGCGCCGCCGCACGCGGCGCGACTCGTGGGGGCGAACGCTGCCCTCGCGGCTGATCAACGGGATGCTGCGCCGTTTCACCGGGGTCGAGATCGACGACTTCGGGTGCGCCTTCAACGCGTACCGCCGCTCTGCGGTCGAGCCGATGCTCGGCGCGATCGGGCGGCAGAAGTTCACGAAGGCGCTCGTGCTCTCAGGGGGCGCCAGCGTCGTCGAGGTCGACGTTGGCCACGCTGAGCGCCGCGACCGCTCTCGCTACTCGCCCCTGCGCCTGACCAGGCTCGCGCTGCACGTGCTCGCCGGTTTCTGGCCGCAACCGATCCAGTGGATCGGGCTCGCGATCGGCACCTTTTGCACCCTGGCGACCGCCGCGCTCGGCTTCTACGGAATCGTCTACTGGATCACGCAGGAGAACTTCCCGGGGCCGCTCTTCGCCGGCGCGGTCGTCGTCTTCGTGCTCGGCCTGCAGGGTTTCATCCTCGCGCTCGTCGGCGAGTACCTGGCCAGGATCCACCGGCAGGTGGAGGGCCGTCCGCTCTACACGATCGAGAAGGAGCTCGCTTGAGCAAGGTGCTGATCACCGGCGGAGCGGGGTTCATCCCCTCGCACTTCGTGCGCCACTTCCTCCTGCAAACCGAGCACGACGTGGTCTCGCTCGACGCGATGACCTATGCCGGCAACGTCGAGAACCTGGCCGACATGCTCGCCCATGAGCGGCTCTCGTTCGTCGAGGGTGACATCCGGAACGAGGAGACGATTCGCCGGCTCGTCGAGGAAGTGGACGTGATCGTCCACGCCGCCGCCAACTCGCACGTGGAGCAGTCGATCGCCGAGGGCGCGAGGGAGTTCGTCTCGACGAACATCGAAGGGACGAGGATCCTCCTCGACGCGATCCGCCAGGCGCCGGTCGAGCTCTTCGTGCTCATCTCGTCCTGCGAGGTGTACGGGACGGGATCGAACGAGCCGATCACCGAGGACGACCTGCTCAACCCGCGCAGCCCCTACTCGGCGACCAAGGCGGGAGCCGACCGCCTCGGCTTCGCGTACCACGCGACCTACGGACTGCCGATCGTGATCGTCCGCCCGTTCACGAACTACGGGCCGTACCAGCACCCCGAGAAGATGATCCCGCGCTTCATCACGCAGGCCATCGACGACGAGCCGCTCACGATCCATGGAGACGGGAGCGCCAGCCGCGACTGGGTGTTCGTCGAGGATCACGCCGAGGCGATCGCCAGCATTGTCGACAGCGGAGCCCCGCTTGCCGGGGAGGCGATCAACGTCGCCACGGGCGGAGGACGGTCGGTCGCCGGGATCGCCGAGCTTGTCCTCGACGCGCTCGGAAAGCCCGCGTCGCTCAAGGTGCACACCGACGACCGCCCGGGGCAGGTCACGCGGAATATCGGGTCGCCGGAGAAGGCCGCCGCGCTACTCGGCTGGCGGGCCAAAACCTCATTCGAAGCCGGGTTGGAGAGGACCGTCGCGTGGTATCGCGACAATGAGGCTTGGTGGAGGGCCGTACTAGCGAGCAAAGCCGACGTCTACTCGTCCTAGGCGCCGGGCCCGCACAACTCGGATTGCTCGAGGCGGCGCAGGCGCGCGGCCTGTTCGTGATCGCCGTCGACCGTGACCCCGCCGCGCCGGGCTTTCGCTACGCAGATCGTCGCGCGCTGATCTCCACGGAGGACGAGCCGGCGATCCAGCGACTGGCCGAGGCCGAGAAGATCGCCGGCGTCATCGCTTCCGGAACCGACTGGCCGGTCGGCGTCGCGGCCAGGGTCGCGAAACGCCTGTCGCTCCCGCATGCGCTCGATCCCGAAACAGCGGCGCTGACGCTGTCCAAGGTCCGGCAGCGAGAGGCGTTCATCGAGGCCGGCGTCCCGCACGTCCCTTGGCGGCTGGCCAACGGCGACGGGAAGGTGCCGCTCCCGTGCGTGGTGAAGGCGCCGGACCGGCAGGGCCAGCGCGGCATGACGGTCGTGCGCGATCCCACCGAGCTCGCCGCTGCGATCGAGCTCGCCACCTCCGAGTCCCGCTCGGGCGCCGCGCTGATCGAAGAGCTGGTCGACGGCCCGGAGGTAACAGTGAACGCCTTCTCGCTCGATGGGCGCTTCCATATGGTTGCGGTCACCGATCGGCTGACGGCCGAGCCGCCCGCGTTCGGCGTGGCGCTGGCTCACGTCTGGCCGAGCGAGCACGGCGCGGGGGCCGTCGAGATCGCCGAGCGGGCCGCGACCGCCCTCGGCATCG
>JBKPHH010000009.1:0-54445 GCA_046729795.1 Actinomycetota bacterium
GCGAGGGCCGGATCGGCCCACTCGGCGTCACCTTCTACAACACGCTGCTCGACGAGAACGCGGCCAGCCACGTCGCCCTCGGGAACGCATACGAGATGACGGTCGGCGAGGAGGATCTCGACAAGATCAACAAGAGCGCGATCCACATCGACTTCATGATCGGCTCGAACGAGGTTCAGGTGACGGGCCTCACCAAGAACGGCGCGGAAATCCCCATCCTGCGCGACGGTTCTTGGCAGCTGTAGGAGGGCTTCACGAAATAAAGCGCTGAGCCGCCGGAACGCGCTGGGACGGCGCGAGGCTGCGTCCTCAGTCACAGCCTACGGCTCCTTACTTGACGTAACGAACTTACCCAGTCAGTTCGTGCTTTTCTCGCACCGCCCATCGCGCTCCGGCGACGAGCGGAATTCCGTCAAACCCTCCTGGAAGCGTCTCCCACCGCGATCAACCATTCCCTCGGGTACTCGATCCGCTCCGGCAGCTCGCGTTCGGCGCGGGCTAGGCCGGATTCGTACTCCTCGTCATCGAGGAGGTCAAGCGTCGAGATGTGCCGGCCGCGCACCCGGAGCAGAGCCTCGTCGCGGGTGAGCTCGGCGCGCTGACTCAGCCGCTGCGTTCGAACCGCGAAGCCTGCCGTCTCGAGCTCGCGGTGAACCTCCTCCTCAGATGGGAAACGGGCACGGTCCCTGGCTTCGAGCGTCGGGAAGTAGCGGTTGAGCCAGTACGCGTCGAAATGGGTCGGATCGAACGTCGTGATCGCGACGCGGCCGCCCGCGGTTAGGACGCGGTGGGCCTCGGCGAAGGCCCGCGGCCGGTCGATCAGGTGAATGACCAGCTGGTAGACGACTCGGTCGAACCAACCGTCCTTGAACGGGAGGTCCTCCGCGCTCCCCTGCTTGAGCCCAACGCCGGACGGGACGCGCGTCCGCGCGACGTCGAGCATCTCCGGCGAGGGATCGATTGCCCAGAGGCGCGCATGTTCGGCCAGGGCCGCCGCGACGCGACCGGTTCCACAGCCGACGTCGAGCACGCGTTGTCCACGAAGGTCGGCTTCGCGGACCAGCATCCGAACGACCTCGTGCCAGTTCTCGTCGGCCGGCCGCAGCTCGTCGTAACGCGCGGCCTTATGGCCGAAGTCCACCATCGCCGGTTCCTCCCGACCGATCATTTCAGACGCACGCGCGGGCAAAGCCCGCGCGTACTGACGGCGGCAGCGCAAAGCGCTGCCTTGCGGCCGAAGTCCACCATCGCCGGTTCCTCCCGACCGGTCATTTCAGACGCACGCGCGGGCTTTGCCCGCGCGTACTGACGGCGGCAGCGCAAGCGCTGCCTTGCGGCCGAAGTCCACCATCGCCGGTTCCTCTCGACCGGTCATTTCAGACGCACGGCCGAAGTCGACGGCCTCAGGCGTCAGAAACCAGCTCGTCCGGGTCGGTCATCGCCTCGATGGCGTGCTGCGCCGCCTCGAGCGACGACTCGGGGACGAGCACCTTCTGCGGCACGTCGTCCGTCGCCCGCGGGTGCTGCTCGACGGCGGTCTCGAGCGACGCTTCGATGCCGGCCGCGCGCAGGATCCCTTGGATCTCTTCTGCCTCTGCCACGTCCTCGGCAAGCGCGACCTGTACCAGACGCGTCATGGAACGACCTCCGTCTCCGCCTCGACCACCTCTTCGCGCTCGCGCTCCGGCAAGGCCCCGCCCTTTAGCAGGCGAGGCGAGCCCCGCTCGGGGAACGGCACGTCGATCACGTCGAAGTCCCTCGGCACCACCGTGTCGGGGAAGATCGTACGCGCCTCGCGGGCGACCTCGGGGCCGAAGTAGCGGTTCGAGAGGTGCGTCAGAGCGAGCAGCGACACTCCGGCGTCGCGCGCGACCTCGGCTGCCTCGAGCGCCGTCGAGTGCAGCGTCTCGCGCGCACGCTCGCGCTCCTCGTCGAGGAAGGTCGCCTCGTGCACGAGAACCTCGGCCTCGCGCGCTGCTTCGAGAACCGATGCGCCGGGCGCAGTATCGCCGGCCAGCGTGATCTTCCTCCCGGCACGAGCCGGCCCGAGCACAGCGTCGGGCGTCACGACCGTCCCCTCGTCCAGCTCGACCGATTCGCCTCGTTGCAGCAGGCCACGCGCGGGAACGGGAACGCCGAGCGTGTCGGCGGCAGCGACGTCGAAGCGGCCCGGACGCGGGTGCTCTATGAGCGAATAGCCGACCGCGGACACGCCGTGGGCGACCGGAAAGGTGACGAGGTCGTAGTCGCCGCGCTCGATTACGTCGCCCGGCCGAACCTCGACCAGGTCGAGGCCATAGGTGAGGCGGCCGAAGATGCGCCTCAGGGCGCCGAAGAGATCGACGAGGCCGGGCGGCCCATAGACGGTGATCGGTAGCTCACGCCCGCGCAGCGCGAAGGTCTTCAGCATCCCGGGCAGACCGAGGTAATGGTCGGCGTGATAGTGCGTGAGGAAGACCTCGCGCAGCTCGATCAAGCCGACGGCCGAGCGCAGCATCTGGCGCTGCGTCCCCTCTGCGCAGTCGAACAGCAGGCGCTCTCCGCCGCGTCGCACGAGCAGCGCCGACGGCGCGCGTCGCGACGTCGGCACCGACCCCGACGTGCCGAAGAAGACGATGTCGAGATCCACGGCTCGATTGTAGGGTTGCCCCGGTTTGGCAGACCGCACGCACGTCCGGGAGCTTCTCCAGCGGCCGATCGACTCCGGTGAGTACGACGAGATCCGGGAGCTCTGGAAGCGCCACTCGATCGCCGAGGAGAAACGGGACCTCCCCGGGCTGATCGCCACGCTGACCGACGACTGCGTTTACGAGCTCGTCCAGACGGGCCAGCGCTGGGAGGGCCACGAGGGCGCGACGCGCTTCTACATGGAGCTACTGAGTGCGTTTCCGGATATCGATTTCCAGCTGACCGACATCGTCATCGGCCCGCAGGGGGTGTGCGAGGAAGCGGAGGTCACCGGCACGCACGAGGGCCGGTGGCTCGACGTCCCGCCGAGCGGCCAGACGCTGTCGTTTCGGGTCGTGATCTTCTTCCCGTGGGACGCCGGCAAGCGCCTCTTCCGCGGCGAAAAGGTTTACGTCGAAGGGTTAGGAGGGCCTGGCGGAATTCCGCTCGTCGCCGGGTCGTGATGGGCGGTGCGAGGCAAGGACGCAGGGAGCGTTCGTATTGACCGAAATACGGGCGCGACCGAGGACGCAGCCTCGCGCCGTTCCAGCTCGGTCCGGCGGCACAGCGTTGTATTCCGGCAGGTCCTCCAATTAAGGAAGGATGAGTTTCTGCCCCGGGCGGAGGACTGAGTCCGAGAGCCCGTTCCGCTGCTTCACCTTCCAGACCCCGCCGCGCGGATCGCCGCCGTAGTTCGCCGCGGCGATCGACCACAGCGTGTCGTAGGGCCTCACCGTGTAGATCCGCGCCTTCCCAGCCCCGCCCGAGGGGTGCGCCGCGATCGCCCAGATCACGATGCCGGCGAAGACCGTTGCCAGGAGCTTGACGAACATACGTTCGTTACCATAGCGAACATATGTTCGCTCGTCAAGAGGGCGGCAGTCCTCCGCCGCGTCTGCCCTCGACCGCGGCGCGCGGGCACGTTCTCGAAGCGGACGTTGCCCGCCGGAACCATCCAGGTCATCACCTTGACCGCGAGCCGGCCCGCCAGCACCACCGGGTCCTCGTTGCTGAGCCGGCGCGCCGTCTCGGGGTCACACGTCACCGCCTCCTCGTCCGTGAGCTCCGGTGCATCGGGCGGACGCACGAGCAGCAGGAGCGTGTGTCGGTCGAACTGCACGCCGCGAATTAGACCAGGCTCTCGCAGAGCGCGGTCGTCAGAGCTCGATCAAGCGCGGCTCGATGCGCCCGTCGGAGGCGTCGAGCACGATCATGGCGTGTGTGGGTCCTCCTCGCCGTTCAGTCGGGCTCCCCGGGTTGAGGATCCAAACGTCCTCGTGCTGCGCCACCTCAGGGACGTGCGTGTGGCCGTAGACGACCGCTCGACAGTCTGGAAACCGGGCCACGAGACGCGCGGCCCGCCCTGCCCGCGGCCCCGGGATATGCACCATCCCGATTCGCGCGCCCTCGACCTCGACGACCCGCTGCTTCGGCAACGCCGCCTTGAGAGCCGCCTCGTCCATGTTCCCGTACACCGCCTCCACCGGTCCGAGCTCCTCCAGCTCCGCGAGCACTGCCGCCGAGACGAAATCCCCGCCGTGGAGGATCAGGTCGGCTGCCTCCAGCTCCTCCAGACAGGCGTCCGGCAGGCGCCGCGCGCCTCGCGGCAGATGCGTGTCCGAAAGAAGCGCGATGCGTGTCAGCCGAGGCCGTTGAGGAAGGCGCCGTCGCGGTAAACGAGCTCCCCGTCGGCGTAGATCTCGCTGCCCGAGCGCAGGTCGCAGATCATGTCCCAGTGCAGCGCCGAGCGGTTGAGCCCGCCGGTTTCGGGATAGGCGGTGCCGAGCGCGAGGTGCACGGTCCCGCCGATCTTCTCGTCGAAGAGGATGTTGCGGGTGAACAGAGACACCGCGTCGTTCAGCCCGAACGCGAACTCGCCGACCCGCCTCGCACCCTCGTCCATTCCGATCATCTCCTCGAGGAAGTCCTGGCCGCGCGCGGCCGTCGCCTCGACCACCTCGCCGCCTGCGAACCGCAGACGGACGTCGTTCACCTCGCGCCCGTGGAAGACGGCCGGGTACGTGAAGCGGATCTCACCCTCGACGCTCGTCTCGACGGGCCCGGTGAACACCTCGCCGTCGGGGAAGTTCTCGTAGCCCTTCGCGGCGATCCAGGTGCGGCCGGTGACCCCGAGCGTGAGGTCGGTTCCATCCGAGATCACGCGCAGCTCGTCCTTGCCGCTCAGGAACTTCGCCACGCGCTCGAGCCGCGCTGAGAACTCCTCCCAGCGGGCGAGCGGATCCTCGTCGTCCAGGAAGCCCGCCCCGTACACGAAGTCCTCGTAGTCGGAGAGCGACATCTCGGCGTCCTGTGCGGCGGCGTTCGTGGGATACGCGGCGAGCACCCAGCGCAGCTCGCCCTTCGACGCGCGCTCGAGATACCGGTTCC
Organism: Actinomycetota bacterium; assembly: GCA_046729795.1. Lineage (GTDB taxonomy): Bacteria > Actinomycetota > Thermoleophilia > Gaiellales > Gaiellaceae > JBKPFU01. The sequence continues at coordinate 5,056 of JBKPHH010000009.1, forward strand.
GCAGGCGCTCGTTGGCCCGGTGATGCCGCGCCTCGCGCGCCGGATCCACGGTGGTGAGGCTCTTCGTGTTCCACGGCGCCTCGACGACGATTCGCACGTCGGCCTGCTCGATGTCGGCCTCACGAGTGGGGTTCACCCAGTCGAGCTGGAAGTCTTGGGCCTCGAGCATCAGGTTCTCGGACAGTCCCTCGACGGAGATGCGAGGAATCGGATAGCCGCCGGCCTGGAGAACCGCGCGGTAGATCTCGTACACGAGCGGCTCGGCCAGCGCCGAGGACTCGATCGTGACCATGTCGCCCTTCTTGACGCGCGTCGAATAGCCGACCAGCGCCGCGGCGAGCCTCGTGTGCCGAGGGTCAGACACTCTCGACTGCGGGCGTGGGCGTCGGATCCGGCGCGGCGAGAAACTGCCCGGCGCGCCAGATCAGCTCTCCGTCGGCGTAGACCTCCCCGTCCGCGCGCAAGTCGCAGATGAGGTCGAGATGCAGAGCGGAGCGGTTCACGCCGCCCAGCTCCTCGAAGCCCATTCCGAGGGCGACGTGCATCGTGCCGCCGATCTTCTCGTCGAAGAGGATGTTGTTCGTGAAGCGGTCGATCTCGTAGTTCAGGCCGAACGCGACCTCGCCGGCGTGCCGGGCGCCTGCGTCGAGATCGAGCAGCGCTTTCAAGTAGTCGCCGCCCGTCGACGCCTCTGCCTCGACGACGCGGCCGCCCTCGAAGCGGAGCCGGATGTCGGCGATCTCGCGGCCCTTGAACGTGGCCGGAAACGCGAAACGGATCGTCCCCTCGGTCGCGTCCTCGACCGGGCTCGTGAAGACCTCGCCGTCGGGCATGTTCTGACCGCCGTCGCCGGCGCGCCACGGGCGGCCGGCGACGTTCAGCCTCAGATCCGTGTCCTCGCCGACGATGCGCAGGTCGCGAACACGCTCGAGCGCCTTCGCCCGCTCGTACAGTGAGCTCGCGAACGCCTTCCAGTAGGCGACCGGGTCCGTGCCGTCCTGAACGTGGCAGGCGCGATAGACGAAGTCCTCGTACTCACGGAGCGACATTTCCGCGTCCTGTGCGTGCGCGGCCGTCGGCGCGAGCGTGCCGCACCAGCTCATCTCCCCGCGCTCGATCCGCTCGCGGCGGCGCATCGCGAGCTTGCGCTCGGCTGCGATCAGCCGCTGCTGGCGCTCGGTGTCGAGCCGGGTGAGCGCCCGCGTATTCGACTCCGACCAGATCGTCACGAGCGCGTCGAGCCGTTCGATCTCCTCCCAGTCGATCGGCGAGATGAACCCGAGCTGCTCGTCGGAGGCTTCGGCGATGTTCAGCTCGTCGAGCCCCTCGAGCTCGACCTTCGCGTACGGATGCGCTCCGGCGCGCAGCGCTGCGCGATGCAGTGCGGCGATCAGCGGCGTCGCCACCGGCGCGCCGTCGATCCGCAGCAGCTGCCGCTCGCGCAGGTCGAGCGAGTAGCCGACGATCAGCTGAGCCAGCCGCTCGACGCGCGGATCCGTCAACTCCCTACCGCCGCTTCTTCTTGGGCACTGCGCCGACTCTGAACGGCTTCCCGACGAAGACGTTCGCGCGGTCGGGGTTCATCGAGGCAGAGAGCCGGACGCCGTAGACGTAGAACCCGGCTTTGACCCTCCGGGCGGGCAGGCGGACGACCCGGCCGAAGTAGGCCTTGATCTTCCCGGTGGCGACGAGCGCAGGCCTCGAACGCGGGTTTGCGAGCGCGGCGGTGATCACCCGGCGCGCCTTCGCGTTCAGGCGCGCACCGGAGACCCGGAACAGCCCCGCGCGGTAGAGCGCCTCCTCCTCGGCGTTCGCGCGAAACGCCCAGACCTTGTTTGCCTTGGCGACCGGGCGGCGGTACCGGCTCAACCGAACGACCGCGCCCTGCACCTTCGTGGCGTGCCTCCACGTCGTCGGCGTGCCGGGGCAGCTTCCAGCCGTTTGCGCGATCGCGTTCTTCACCTCGTCGTAGGCGGGTCGCTTCGTCTTGTCGGCGCGCAGGAGGCCGCTCTGCCACCGGTCGAGGTCGGTCTCGTCGATCAGGTGGAAGAAGCTGACGGAGCGAACGCCGGAGTCACAGACCGCCATCCGCACGACCGCGCCGTAGTAGCGGGCCTGGGTCCCCTCGTCCACGGGCGTCACGTTTTCCTGCCCGTGGTAGAGCGAGAGCAGGTTCTGCGAGATCCCGACCTGCCACCCGGTCTCGTCGAGCACCATGCTCAGCGTCCCGCGTGCGGCGCCCGGCTCCGGGAACGTCGGCTGGGCCGTCTTCGAAAACGCGTCCCAGACCGCCTGCTTGATCCGGTCAAGGTTCGGAAGCCCCGCGTTCGGCCACGTGTAACCGACGGCGGGCGAGTCGTTGTTCTGCCGCGGGTACGGATGGAACGCGACCTCGTCCATCACGGGTGTCGTCCGCCCGCTTCGGCGGTAGGCCAACCCGAAGTCCCTGATGAAGCGCACCGGCGAGATGGAGATGTTGCTCGTCGCGGTCGGGTTGTCGTTTCCTCGGGGCGAGAGGCCGAGGCCGATCACGTTGATGTTCTGGTCGACCCCTTTAAGCGCGTCGTAGACCTGCTTCAGCACGTTGAAGTACGCGCCGCCGGACACTCCGAGTCTGCGCGCGTCGAACTGCGGCTGCCAGAACCGCGGCTGGTTCGGCTCGTTCCCGATCACGAAGTTCTTCACCTGCGGGTAGGTCCGGGCGAGCTGGGCGAGGAACGCGGCGAACTGTGCGGGCGCTGCCGGCGAACTGGTCAGGTCGCGTGGGTGAGCTGGTGCGACGGCGAAGATGACCGTCACGCCGCGAATCGCCGCCTGCGGCAGCCAGTAATCGAGAGTGGACTGCCCGCGGATCGTCGTCGGCTCCGCGGGATCCCAGGAGATGCCGACGCGGTTTTCCGTCAAGCCCGCGGCGTTGAGCGTCGTGAAGAACCATGTCGCGTCGCTGCCGGTCCCCGCGTCGTCGGTCACGCCGAAGCCCACGGCTCCGGCGGCCGAGCTACACAGCGCGAGCGCGGAAAGGGCGCACGCAATCAAGCTGTTGATCCTCGTCACAATCTCCCTTCCTCGGCGTCGTAGGTTGTCACGCCCGCCCGCGGCGCGCATGAGCCGCCCGGCCTACTCTTCGGCGTCTTGCGTCCTACTCCTCAAGTCCCAACTCTTTGCCCAGCGCGTCGATGAGCTTACCGGCACCGAACCTAACGGGGTCCTCGGTCGGCAGCCCGGTTTCCTGCTCCACTGCTGTAATCGCGGCGCCAGCACCCTCTTGGTCGAGGTCGCGCGTGTTGAGCGCAATGCAGACGACCCGCGCCGGGCGAACCGGCAGCGCAACCCGTTCATGCAGCTCGACGAGCTCGGTGAGCGGCGGGATCGGATGACCTTCGGCGCCTTCGATCTCCGTGCTCCCGGCGAGGTGGCAGAGCACGAACGCGTGCGGCGCGGAGCCGTGGATGAGGCCGAGGGTGACGCCCGAGTACATCGGATGCACGAGCGAGCCCTGCCCTTCGACGATCAGCAGCTCTCCCCCACGCTCGGCGCCCTCGACGACCAGGCGCTCCGCGGCGCCCGCGAGAAAGTCCGCCTTGACCGCGTCGACGGCGATTCCCCACCCGGCGATCGCGATCCCGGTCTGTCCGGTGGGCACGAACACGGAGTTCAGCCCGCGTCTGCGCGCTTCGCGATCGAGCTCGACCGCGACGGTTTTCTTGCCGATCGCGCAGTCCGAGCCGACGGTGAGGACGATCTTGGCGTCGAGCCGCAGGTTCTCGCCCGTGGGGACGCTCAGGTCGTCAGGCGGCTTCCGGAGGTCGCGCAGCTCGACGCCGTAACGCTCGGCGAGCTCGGTCAGCTCCGCGTCCTCGCTCAGAAGCTCGTGCAGGCCGTTCTCGACGTCGAGGCCCTCGGCGATGCAGCGCTTGAGCAGCTCGCGCCACTCGGGCGGAAAGCGGCCGCCCTGCGTGGCGACGCCGACGAGGGCCGTGTTCGGCTCGTAGGGAAGCGCCTCGTCGACGTTGCCGACGATCGGGATGCCGTCGTACGTCTCGCCCGCGTGCGTCGAGTCAAGGATCGCCACGGTCGGCGCGTCGGCGTACGCGATCACGCCCCGCGCGGTCTTGCCGTAGTGCGGGTCGTCCGAGCGACCTTCAGCGAGAACTAGGTACCGCTTCTTGGACACCGAGCCCAGGCGCTTCCGCCGGCAGCTGAATCCCGTCTTCGAACTGCACGCCGGGCCACGGATCGTCGGCGAGCAGCAGGTTTCCGTCGAGATCGACGTGATCGCAGAGGCTCGCGAGCTGGCACGCGGCGGCGATCCCGAGGCCGGATTCGACCATGCAGCCCAGCATGACGCCGAGGCCCAGCGCTCGCGCCGCATGCGTCATCCGCAGAGCCTCGCGAATCCCACCGGACTTCGCGAGCTTGATGTTGATCCCATGCGCCCGCTCCGCACACGCGCGCACGTCTTCGAGCCTGTGGCAGTCCTCGTCGACGTAGATCGGGAGCGGCGACGCCTGCTTCAACTTGGGGCCGTCCGGGTCGCCGGCCGGCAGCGGCTGCTCGACGTACTGGACGCCGAGCTCGTCGAGCTGGGGGATCGCCTCCAATGCCTCCTCGAGGCTCCAGTACTCGTTGACGTCGACCTGTAAGGGAAGCTCGGTCACGCCGCGTACGGCTCGGACGCGCTCGACGTCCAGCCCGTCCCGGCCCCCCAGCTTCAGCTTCAAGCGCTTGAACCGGGCCGCCACCCGCTCGGCCCGCCGCGCCATGTCGTCAGGATCCCCGAGCCAGATCGTCCACGAGGTCGGCGGACCTGCTCGGCGCAGCCCGAGCAGGCGCCAGACCGGGAGCCCGGTGAGCTTGCCCTGCAGGTCGTACAGCGCGGCGTCGAGCGCCGCGCGCGCTGCGAACTCCCGCGGCGGCAGCCGCTCCTCGAGCTCGTCGAGCGCGAAGGGGTCGTTCCCGAGCAGCTCGCGCGCTTCCTCGAGGAAGGCCATCGCGGACGCGGCGCTCTCGTCGTAGTGCTCGATCGGCGCGGCCTCGCCGTAGCCGGTGTGCTCCCCGTGGCGGAGCTCGACGTCGACGACCTCGGCCTCGTCCTCAGAGCTCCGCGCGATGACGAAGGTCTCCGCAAGCTTCACCGTGACGACTCGGGCCTCGAGCTCCACGCGGCTAGCCTAATCGCCCGCGGCGATAGTCCTCAACGACGGCTTCGACGGCACGATCGGCGGCGTCGACACCGGCTTCCGCTTCCAGCTCGCCGGCGTCGACCGGACCGTCAACGCGCAGTGGTTCGACATTAAGCCGGGAGGCGAGGACGAATACAAGACGAAGCGGGCGCTCCGCCGCGGCGGCGCGAACGCGATCGACATCTACACGAACACCGCCGGCTACATGGACGACTCGGACGACCCCTGTTACGACCAGTTCACCGCCTGCCAGGCCGAGCGGATCCAGGATCAGTACCTGTTCTACCGCGCAAACGGCAAAGCGCGGCTCGATCGAATCCGAAGGGGCCGGAACTTCCGGCCGCTTCTCGTTCGTTCAACAAACCTGTAGCGCGTGAAACCGCTGGCGGCGTACCTCCAGAGCCTGAACCCGGGCCTACCCCGGCCAGTGTGGCTCGTCCAAGTCGGCGGCGTCGTCAACTCTCTGGGGAACGGGATCGTCTTCCCGTTCATCGTCATCTACCTGCACAACGTGCGGGGGATCTCGTTCGCCGCCGCTGGGCTGGCGCTCGCGGTCGGGGGCGTCTCCGCGGTCGTCGCCGGATTCGGCGCAGGGACGATCGTCGATCGCGTGGGCGGCCGAAACACGCTCCTGCTCGGCTTGCTGCTCCAGGCGATCGCCTTCGTGCTGTTTCCGCTCATCCGCGAGGCCTGGCACGCCTTTGCGCTGCTCGCGCTCGAGGGAGCGGGGACGGCGTGCTTCTGGCCGGGCCAGTCGACCCTGCTCTCGCGGCTGACGCCGGCCGAGCAGCGGCACTCGAGCTTCGCCCTGCAGCGGATCAGCATGAACCTCGGCATGGGCTTGGGCGCGCTTGTCGGCGGCCTGATCGCGACGACGCAGCATCCCTCCAGCTTCACGACGCTGTTCCTCGTCGACGCGGCCACGTTCCTCGTCTTCATCGTGGTCCTGTCGACCATCGACGAGCCGGCCGTCGCCGACGAGGAAGTGCACGAGGAGGAGACGCACGGCTACCGCGCGGTTCTGCGCGACCGTAACTTCGTCGCGCTGCTCGGCCTCAACGTCCTCTTCGTCGCGGTCGGCTACGAGATCTTCGCGCTGCTGCCGCCGTTTGCGAAGAACTACGCCGACGTCAGCGAACGCTGGGTCGGCTTCATGTGGCTGGCGAACACGCTCTTGATCGTGCTGATCCAGTTGCCGGTCGCGAAGGCGCTCGAGGGGCGGCGCCGCATGGCCGCGCTCGCGCTGATGAACATCCTCTGGGCGGCGGCCGCCCTAATCGTGCTGGGGGCCGGGATCCTGTTCACCGCGACGGCGGCGGCACTGATCTTCATGTTCGCGACGCTCGTCTTCGGCGTCGGGGAGACGCTTCAGGGACCGACGCAGGCGCCGCTCGTGGCCGACCTCGCGCCGGACCCCCTCCGGGGACGCTACTTCGCGCTCGGGAGCATGTCCTGGAGCGCCGGCAGCATCCTCGGGCCGGCCGTCGGCGGACCGCTGCTCGGCTGGGAGCCGCTCGCGGTCTGGCTCATCTCGGCGTCCGTCTGCCTGCTCTCGGCCGTCGGCTGCCTCGCGCTGGAGCGGCGGCTTCCCGCGCGCGTGCGGCGCACCCCCGTCGGTCCCGCTCCGGAGCCGGAACCGATGCCGCTCCCGGAACCGGCCTCGCTCTGAGGCGCCGACTCGGCGGCGCCGACCATCAGGACGCGCTGGCTCCGCCTGCGCGTCCGTCTGAACTGGCCAGTCGACACCCGCGAAGGCATCCAAAGCCGCTCTGACCAGGGCTACACTGGTCGCTCCGCGCCTGTAGCTCAGGGGATAGAGCGCGCGCCTCCGGAGCGCGAGGTCGAAGGTTCGATTCCTTCCAGGCGCATTCCCTTTTGGCAGCAACGGCGTTACCCTCCCTCGGGAGCTGGCAGCCGTCGGCCTGTTTCTCCGCAATTTGATCCCGCAGCTCTCCCGCGCCGTCTGGGCGGTCGAGGCGGGAGGCCTCGCCAACTCGCTTGGCAACGGGATCGTTCTTCCGTTCACGATCATCTACCTGAACGACGTCCGCGGGTTCTCGCTGGGCACCGCCGGTCTCGTGGTCGCCGTGCTCGGAGCCACCGGACTGGTCACCGGGCCGCTCGCGGGCCGGCTCGTCGACCGGGTCGGGGCGCGCTTCACGCTCGTCCTGGCCCTTGCCCTGTCGGCGATCGGCTACGGCCTGTTCCCCTTCGTCCGCGAGCCGTGGCACGCGTTCGTGCTCGCTGCCGTTGCCGGTGCAGGCAACGGCGGCTTCGCGCCGAGCCATTCGAGCCTGCTGGCGGCGATCACCTCACGAGAGCAGCGGAACGCCGCCTTCGCGCTCCAGCGCGTGACCGACAACCTCGGCTTTGGGCTCGGCGGGCTCGTCGGCGGCTTGATCGCCACCACGGCTGTGCCCTCGAGCTTCACGCTGCTCTTCCTGCTCGACGCCGCGACCTTCGTCGCCTTCATCGCACTGCTCGGATTCGTTCGCACGCCGCAAGTCGATGCCCGGGTGCCGTTGCAGGGGAGCTACCGCACCGTTGTGCGCGACCGCCCGTTCCTGGGCCTCCTGGTCGTGATCGCCGTCCTGGTTGCGTGCGCGTACGCTCAGCTGACCGCACTGCTGCCGGTGTTCGCGAAGCACGAGGCCGGCGTCTCCGAGGCCGGCATCGGCCTCATCTTCTTCGTGAACACGCTCGTGATCGTGCTCGCCCAGTTGCCGATCGCGAGAGGCTTGGAAGGTCGGCGTCGGATGCCCGCGCTCGCGTTCTCGGGCGCGATCTTCGCGCTCAGCTGGATGGGCGTTCTGCTGAGCGGCGCCTGGTTCGACGGCAGCGTGGCCCTCGCCGCCCTCTGCGGCTGCGTGGCCGTCTTCGCGATCGGCGAGTGCCTGCACGGCGCGGTGCAGAACCCGCTGATCGCAGATCTCTCGCCGGAGCATTTACTCGGGCGCTACATGGCGCTCCGCTCGCTGGCGTGGCAGCTCGGCTTCATGGTCGGTCCCGCGCTCGGCGGCTTCGTGCTGGCGGTCTCTCCGGCCGGCCTCTGGCTCGGCGCGGGAGCGGCCTGCCTGGCCGCGGCGGCAGGCGCGATCGCGCTCGAGCACCGCCTCCCCGCCCAGGCGCTCGTCACCCCGAAACGGCCCCAACGCCCGAGGTTGGCCGCAAGGCTTTCGGGGTAGACTGGCGAAACAGAACGATGCGAGTGGACGACCCCCTCAGTACCGATGCCAAGCCTGCCGCGCATCAAGCGAACTCGGGCTCGCGCTCCGGCGGGGGAAGTCCTCGCGCCTGCTGAGCCCCGGTTCGAAGCGCTCACCGCCAACGGACTGACCTGGGTCCACCTCAGCGCGCCGACGCAGGAAGAGGCGACTGGGCTCGCCGAGCGCTACGGCTGGCACCCGCTCGACCTCGAGGACGTGCTCTCGCGGCGCGAGCGGCCGAAGCTCGACGAGTACCCCGAATACCTGTTTGCCGTCCTGCACTTCCCGGCCTACGACAAGGCCGTCCAGCGGCTGAACGCCGCTGAGCTCGACGTCTTCCTCGGCCATGACTACCTCGTCACGCTCCCGAACGTCGAACTGCTCCCGGTCACGCGTCTCTTCAACCGCTGCGAGGAGGACGAGGAGCTCCGCGGGCAGCTGTTCGGCAAGGGCTCCGGGTACCTGCTCTACCACGTCCTCGACGACCTGTTCGACTACTGCTTTCCGATCCTGGACAAGATCGGGCACAAGCTCACCGCGCTCGAGGACGACGTGTTCGAGGAGCTCGCCGAAGAAGTCGTGCGCGACATCTCGAACGCGAAGCAGGAGATCATCTCCTACCGCAAGATCATCAAGCCGGAGCGCTCAACGCTTCGCGTGCTCGAGCGCCAGATCGAGCGCTTCCTGCCCCAGGACCTCGAGCTCTATTTCGACGACATCGTCGACAGGGTCGAGCGGATCTGGGACCTGCTCGACAACTACAAGGAGGTCGTCGAGGCGCTCGAGAGCACGAACGAGCAGGTGATCTCGCATCGCCAAAACGACGTCCTGCGGCTGCTGACCGTCTTCAGCGTGATCCTGCTTCCCCTGACGCTGATCGCGAGCATCTTCGGCATGAACGTGGACTTCCCGGGCTTCGGGTCCGCGGCGGCCTTCTGGGGAATCATGGCCGCGATGGTCGCCGTTCTCGGCGGCCTGATCGGCTTCTTCCGCTACAAGCGCTGGCTCTAACCGATTGGACCTCCCGGGACGGGGTTTGGAACGATCTCGAAGCCACGGCAGATCTCGACTTCCTCGTAGCCCGGCTCGTCGCGTTTCTTCACCCAATATTTCCGGCAGTTGAAGAGCCTGATCGTGAAGAACTCGAAGTCCGGCACGGGCCTGCCGCGGAACGGATCGTCGAGAAACGTGATCTCGAGGCCCTTGGGAAGGTCGATGCCCCGCGACCGAAGGAACTCGCCGGGCTCGCGGCTAGCCTCCTCCCAAAGCTCAGGCTCATGCATCGCTTCGTTGAACGCACGGAACAGGCCGGGGTCTTCCGACAACTGAGTCGCGAGATCGAATGACTTCGCGAGCTCATCGGATAGCTCAGGTAGCTGACTTGCCATCGAGAACCTCCTCAGCTGAAGATGCCTGCCCGTCGAGCGGCATTTTTCCCACCCTCCTCAGAGGGCCAGGAGCAGCACGATCGCCACGGTCGCGATGATGCCGGCGACGATCAGGAAGGCGTAGAAGCCCGCATCAGGAATCACCAGGCGCGACACTTGAGGCCAGCGTCCCCCTCTCTGCCGCAGCCGGTTTCCTCCCTCCGCGGCAAAGGTATTCCCCGTGCATTCCGGAGTCAAGGAGAGAATGACCGCCGTGGAAACGCCGAGATGGAGGAGTTTTCTCGACCGCCGCCTCGGCTTCTGGGCCGACGTCGGCGTGATCGTGGCCGTGCTGCTGGTCTGGCAGGCGCTTCGGTTGCCGATCGAGGGCTCGGTCCGCGAATCGGTTGCGCACGCGCGGTCGTGGTTTGCGTTCGAGCACGATTTGCACGTCGCGATCGAGCCGAGCGTGATCCGCTTCGTCCACCGCGCCGACGTCGCTGGGGTCGTGACGTGGGCCTACGACAACATCCATCTGGTCGCGCTCTTCGCGTTCATCGTCGGCGTACGCCTGCTGACGCCGTGGTTCTACCCGCGCGTGCGCACGGCGTACGTGCTGATGCACATCCCCGCGCTGCTGCTGATCGCCGCCTATCCCACCGCGCCGCCGAAATGGTTAGCGGAGATTCCCTTCCACGAGACCCTGCCGACCGACGCCGACCTGTCCGCGGGCGGCGACCTGCTCTTGAACAAGACCGCGGCGATCGTGAGCCTTCACTTCGGTTACCCGCTCTTCATCGCGCTGGTGCTCATCCGCCTGGCGCCCCGCTCGCCCTGGGCGTGGCTGAGTCTGCTCTATCCGGCCCTGGTGTTCTTCCTGATCGTCGGGTCGGGGAACCACTTCGTTCTCGACGCGGCGGTCGGGTGCGCCTGCGTCGTCTTTGCACTGCTCGGCGCCAGGCTGCTGCACGGACCGGCCCGGGTCGAGCCGGCCGAGGCCACCGTCCGCGAGGCTGTCACGATGGCGGCGGCGGTCGGCCTGCTCGCCTTTGCCGTGGACGCCCTCGCAGCCGGGCGCGTCCAAAACGGCGCCTGGCTGCCGGCGCTAGTCGCCGCCGTCTTGGGGATCCTGCTCGCGTTCGTCCGGACGCCGGTTACGCAGCCACGATGAACACCGGCGTCCCGATGCTCACGTGGTCGAACAGCCACTCCGCGTCGGGCACGTACATGCGAATGCAGCCGTGGGACGCCGAGTAGCCGACCGAGGCGGCGTCCGGGGTCCCGTGCATGCCGACGCCCGCTGCCGACAGGCCCATCCAGCGGGTCCCGAGCGGGTTGCCCGGCCCCGGCGGAATCGGCTTCAGGCCCTTGGCCCACTCGGAGTTCGGCGGCCGCCACCAGGGGTTCCGCTGCTTGTCGACCACCGACCAGTTGCCGACCGGGGTCGGAAACTGCGCCCGTCCGGTCGCGACCTTGAACGTCCGCACGAGTGCCGTCCCGTTGTAGTAGCTGAGCGAGTTCGATCCTCGGCGGATCACGACGATCGCGCCGAAGTCGGCCGCCGTGCGGTCCGCGGGAACGGACCGTGTCGCGAGGCGCAGCTGGCGCCGGAGGCCCGAGCGCAAGGCCCGGTCGATCCGCCTCGTCATCACGTCGGTACGCACCGCGAGGCCGGGTTTGGATTCGGCGATGCGCGGAGTGAGCCCTGCGAGATACGCATAGGCATCGTCGGGGTCGTACGAGTAGCGCGCGGCCAGCGCGTTGACGTAGCGCTTGACCTTCTTCTCGTCGATCGCGATCTCCGGACGCACCTTCCCGCCCACGGGGACCTTCAGCGCATCGGTAACCGCGTCGTCGGCTTCGACCTTTGCATCGAAGTACGAGCGCGGCACGTGCCAGCGATGCGTGCCGTAGACGAAGTGCACCGGGCGGTCGAACGCCCAGCGGATGCGCGCCCGCGCCTGTTCGGAGGTCAGACGGCCGACGTAGACGTCGCCGACCGATACCCCCGCGGGGACGATGGCCGGAGCCCGGCCGGCGCTCGGCGCGGCCGCGCCGATGCCGGCCAGCCCGAGAACGAGCACGACCAGAAACCTGCGCACGGCGGAGATTGTAGGGCTTTGCTGGAAAAATGCAGGGTCTTCCGATGACGAAACCGCTCTGGGCGCCCTGGCGCCTCGAATACATCCAGCAGGCTGACGAGCAGGAGGGCTGCTTTTTCTGCCGCGCCGCCGACGGGCCCGACGAGGACGGCCTGGTCGTGCACCGCGGCGAGCAAGCGTTTGTGGTCCTGAACAAGTACCCGTATGCGTCGGGGCACCTCATGGTCGCGCCGTTTCGCCACGTGGGCGACTTCGGTGAGCTGGAGAACGACGAAGCCCTCGAGATCCACCGCTTGGCGGCGCAGGGGCTCGGCGCTCTGGCCGCGGCCTACGAGCCGCAGGGCTACAACCTCGGCTGGAACCTCGGGCGGATCGCGGGCGCCGGGATCGTCGACCACATCCATCTCCACGTCGTGCCGCGCTGGGCAGGTGACACGAACTTCATGCCCGTGCTCGCCGACGTGAAAGTGCTGCCCGAGCACCTCGTCGACTCGCGGCGCAAGCTCGCCGACGCCTGGCCCGGCTAGTTGCCGGTGTCGAGCTGGCCGCGGTACGGAGCCTCGGCCGACCTGCCGAACGGCGCGTACGCCTCTTTGGGATTCGGCGTCTCGGTCTCCGCGCTCGCGCCGTAGCGAGCCGCCACCTCCGAGACCGGATAGACGATGTCCTGGCTGGCCCGCGACCCGACCGCGAGGATCGCGCAGGGCCCGTCGCCCGCTCCGACGAAGACGTGGTCGGTCCCGGGCGGGCAATGGACGAAGTCCCACGCCTTCAACGGGCGCTCCTCGCCTTCGACGAGCAGCAGGCACTCGCCCCAGAGGACGAGGAAGTTCTCCTGTGCGCTCTCCCGGTGATAGAGACACCCGGGCTGGCCGGGCTCGAGGATGCCGATGTTGATCCCGAGCTCGTTGAACTCGGGCTCGCCCTCGAAGACCGTTCCCGAGCCGAACTTCTCGTGCTCGAACCAGCGTGACTCTTTCGCGTTGACGACGAACCAGCCCTCGCCCTTCGGGACAAGGCCAACGTCGGTCTGCTCGAGCGAGGCTTCGGGAACCATCTGGGCAAGCGGACGACGGGGCTCGAACCCGCGACCCTTGGCTTGGGAAGCCAATGCTCTACCAGCTGAGCTACGTCCGCGAAGCGACATCAGTGTATCCCCTCTGTAACGGCCTCTTGTGAGCCCACCGCGCCGCTGCGAGCGTGGAGATCGTGCGCCGCTTCGCTCTCCTCCTCGCCGTCCCGGCGATCACCGCGGCCTGCAGCCTGCTCGGGACATCCCCGCCCCCGTCGCCTTATTGCCGACCGGGAAATCCGCTCGCCGGCGTCTACCACCCGGCCCGCCTGAAGGTGAAGCGGCGCTGCAAGGTCGAGACGGGCGTCGTCACCCGGGTCAAGTTCGAGGACTACGACGGCGACGTCCATATCGACCTCAGTCTCGATTCCGGCGCCACGCTGGTGGTCGAGGTGATCCCCCAGGATCGGGCCCGCGTCGCGGTGCCCAATGTCAGCACGCGCGTCAGCGTCGCCGGTCCGTGGGTGAAGGACGAGCAGCACGGCTGGATGGAGATCCACCCCGCCTGGTGGGTCAGCGCGGGGCGGTTGATCCCGGCGACGCCGGCCGAGCTTCGCCGCGCACAGCTCCTCCTCTCCGGAGCGGCGAACGACCCTGACACGGAAGAGGGGCGGCCGCCGCAGCGTCGCCCCTCGTGACAAATCTTAAGACGGATTGGCCTCCTGGGGAAGAGTCTTAAGGTGGTCGATCGGGGATAATCGGGCGAGCGAATTCAAGGAGGACCACAAAAAATGGTGCAAAACGACCTGGAATCGACCGCGGAAGCACTCGTCGCCGAGGGCAAGGGGATCCTCGCCGCGGACGAGAGCGATGGGACGATCAAGAAACGGTTCGACTCGATCGGGGTCGAGTCGACCGAGGAAAACCGGCGCGGCTATCGCCAGTTGCTGTTCGCGACCGCCGGAGCCGAGGAGTTCATCTCGGGAGTGATCCTGTTCGACGAGACGATTCGCCAGTCCGCCGACGACGGCACGCCGTTCCCGAACTTGCTCGAGAGCAAGGGAATCATCCCGGGAATCAAGGTCGACAAGGGCGCGAAGCCGCTGGCGCTTGCGGAGGGCGAAACGATCACCGAAGGTCTTGACGGCCTCCGCGACCGGCTTGCCGAGTACCGCGAGCTCGGGGCGAAGTTCGCGAAGTGGCGCGCGACCTACTCGATCGACCAGAGCAAGCCGAGCGAGTACTGCGTGTGGACGAACGCTCATGCGCTCGCGCGATACGCGGCGCTCTGCCAGGAGGCGGGCCTCGTTCCGATCGTGGAGCCCGAGGTGCTGATGGACGGCGACCACACGATCGAGGAGAGCTACAAGGCGACCGGCCGCGTCCTACAGGCGGTCTACACCGAGCTCCACGACCAGCGCGTCGACTACCGCGGCACCCTGCTCAAGCCGAACATGGTGCTGTCCGGCTACGACGCGTCGAACCGGGCTTCGGCCGACGAGGTCGCCGACAAGACGCTCGACTGCTTCTACCGGCACGTGCCGGCCGCGGTGCCCGGGATCGTGTTTCTCTCCGGCGGCCAGACCGACGAGGACGCGACCGCGCACCTGAACGCGATGAACGCGAGAGGACCGCATCCGTGGCAGCTCTCCTTCTCTTACGGCCGCGCGCTCCAGGCACCGGCGCTGAAGGCCTGGCAGGGCAAGCCGGAGAACGTCGAAGCGGCCCAGCGCGCCTACTACCACCGGGCGAAGATGAACGGCGCTGCCCGAACGGGCATGTACGCGCCGGAGATGGAGCGCGAGGCGGCTGTCGTTTAAGACGGAGGCGCGGGCACAGCCCGCACCTCCTCTTTTCTGAAGGCATCGCAAGCGCTGCCTCGGACCGGGCGAAGATGAACGGCGCTGCCCGAACGGGCATGTACGCGCCGGAGATGGAGAAGGAGGCGGTTCCGGCCTAGCGGACGAGGCGGCCGGAAGGCCGCACGACGAGCCACGTCCCGCCGAACTCGGGCACGTTCTGGCAGAGGATCTGCCCCGGCCTGCGGTCGCCCACGTAGAAGTAGAGCGGCCGCCCCGCGTAGGTCACCTGCCGCCGGCCGTCCCGCCTCCGCGTCGTCCCGATCAACGAACGCTTGACGCCGCGCCCCGCGCGAAGAGTCCCGCGCGCGAAGTAGACGGGCCAGGCCTTCGCGCAGGCGCCGTAGCAGGCGCTCCGGCCTCGGGGATCGCGCGTGAACGCGTACAGGACGTAGCCCCGCCCGTCGAACAGGACGGTGCCGTAGCGCGACGAGTGCGCGGTGAGCGTCGGCCCCGTCGAGCTCGAGCTTCCGGGCACGAGGGCCAGCGCTGCGAGGAGAACGGCTGCGAGCTTCATGCCTCTCGGTCGAGGCTAGCGCCGAAACATTACGCCGGTCTGAATTCGCGCCCGGAGAGATGCTGGAGCTTCTCGAACGCGTGATGCGCCTCGATCCGGCGCACCGTTCCCGACCGCGAGCGCATGACGATCGAGTCCGTGATCGCGCCGTCGGGCGTATAGCGAACCCCGCGCAGCAGGGCGCCCGTCGTGACTCCCGTTGCGGCGACGAAGACGTCCTGGCCCGCCACGAGGTCGTCCGTCGTAAGCACCCGGTCGACGTCGAAGCCGGCGTCGACAAGCTGCTGCCGCTCGTCGTCATTCCGGGGCCAGAGCCGTCCTTGTACCGCCCCACCGACGCACTTGATCGCCGCTGCCGCGATGACGCCTTCAGGCGTCCCGCCGATGCCCATCAGCAGGTCGACCCCCGACTCCGGGCGCGAGGCGGCGATCGCCGGAGCGACGTCGCCGTCGGGAATCAGCAGCACTTTGGCCCCGCACTGGCGCAGGTCGGCGATCAGCTGCTCGTGGCGGTCACGGTCGAGCACGACGACCGAGATCTCGCTCGGCCGGACGCCCTTCGCCTCCGCGACCCGGTTGACGTTCTCGCCGGGCGAGGCAGTGATGTCGATCGCGTCGACGCCCTCGGGGCCGACCGCGATCTTGTCCATGTACACCGCAGCACCCGGGAAGAACATCGTTCCCCGCTCGGCAACCGCGATCACGGAGATCGCGTTCGGCTGACCGATCGAGGTGAGCCGCGTGCCCTCGAGCGGGTCGACCGCGACGTCCACCTCGGCGCCCTCGCCGCTGCCCACCTCCTCGCCGTTGAAGAGCATCGGCGCTTCGTCCTTCTCGCCCTCGCCGATCACGACGACGCCGCGCATCGAGATCGTGTCGAGCATGAGGCGCATGCCGTCGACGGCCGCCTGGTCGGCCGAGTTCTTGTCGCCGCGGCCGATCCACCGCGCCGCGGCCATCGCCGCCGACTCGGTGACGCGCACCATCTCGAGCGCGAGGTTCCGGTCGGGCCTGCTCGGGGCCGGCGGCTGCGCGCGCTCCTCCGCGACCTGCGCCATGGAACGATCCTACTAGTGAAAATTCGTGATCGCTGGCTTGCGGCGTTTCTGGCGTTCCTCCTCGCCGCTCTGATCTCGCTGATCGTCTACGGGTCGTGGGTGGAAGCGCAGTTTCGGGCGGTCACCGTGCTGTCGACCACGATCGAGACGCCGGTCCTCACCTGGGTGGTCAAGGTCGTCACGGGCGAGCCGCGCGTCGACGAAGCGATAATCGCCGGAGCGCCGACGACGCTCGTCCGGCCGGAGCGCGGCGGTCCCTGGCCCACGGTCGTGTTCGTCAACGGCGCCACGCGGGAGGGACGCAAGCATCGCGACGTCCAGCGGCTGGCCCGAGGCCTGGCCCGAGCCGGCTATCTCGTTCTCGTCCCCGATCTGCCCGGGCTGCCGCTCGGAGAGATCACCGACCGAACGGTCGCGGCCACGGTTGCAGTCGCGGAGGTCGCGGCCGACCGCGAAGACGCGAAGCAGCACAAGATCGGGTTCGCCTCCGTCTCGGTCGGCGGAACACTCGCGCTGCTGGCGTCCGAGGACCCGAGGCTCGCCGACCGAGTCTCGTTCGTCGCGGCCGTCGCCCCCTTCACCGATCTGCGCAAGGTCGTGCGCCTCGCGACCACCGGCGCGTACGACGGAACGACCTACGATCGCGACGACTACGTCGCGCTTGCGGTCGCGCGTTCGCTCGTCGCCGCGCTCCGTCCTAGCCCCAGCCGCAAGGAGCTGCTCCGCCGCCTCGAGGCGATCGACGACGAGGAGGACGATCCGCTGGCCGGCCTCAGGAACGACCCTCCCCGTGGACTGACCCCCGAAGGCCGCGCCGTGCTCGCGCTCCTCGTCAACCGCGCGCCGAGCCGCTTCGAACGGCTCTACGCCGCGCTGCCGGGTCGGATGCGCGCGGCGATCCGGCGCCTCTCCCCCATCGTCGAAGCGCCGAGGCTGCGCGCCCACGTCGCGATCGCCACGGCACCGGACGACAAGTACTTCCCGGTCGCCGAGTCGCGCGCCCTCGAGCGCGCGGCCCCGCACGCGGGCGTGACCGTGACGCGCACCCTCTCGCATGCGATCCCGGAGCCCTCGCCGGACCACATCGCCGACCTCTTCCGCTTCGACGGCTTCATCGTCCGGGCCCTGCACGGGCTGGGCTAGTTACATCCGATCCGGGGCCTCGACCCCCACGAGGTCGAGACAGCGGGCGATCACGGCCTGCGTCGCCTTGCAAAGCGCGAGCCGGAACGCCTCGGACTCGCTGCCGATCACGCGATGCTGGTGATAGAAGCGGTGGAAGTCGTCGGCGACGCGGATGGCGTAGGTCGGAATCGCATGCGGTCCCCGCCGCTCCGTCGCCTCGGCCGCGATCCCGGGGAACTCGGCCAGCCGCTTGACGAGGTCCCGCTCCTCGGGCGCCACTTCGGCGGGCGGATCGGCGGCCGCAGACGCCTCGCCCGCATTGCGCAGGATCCCGGCAATCCTGGCGTGTGCGTACTGGACGTAATACACCGGGTTCTTCTCTGAGCGCTCCGCCGCCAGGTCGACGTCGATCTCGATCGTCTGGTCGGGCCCGCGGTTGACCAGGTACCAGCGGGCGGCGTCGATGCCAACTTCCTTGACGAAGTCGTCGAGGAAGACGACGTCGCCGCGCCGCTTGGACATCTTCGCCTGCTCGCCGCCCCGTGTCAGATGGACAAGTTGGTACAGCAGGACCTCGATCCGCTCGGGGTCGTAGCCGAGCATGCGGGCGATCGCCGCATACCAGTTCCGCGTGCCGTGGTGGTCGGCGCCGAGGACGTACATGACACGATCGAAGCCCCGCTCGAGCTTGTGAGCGAGGTAGACGATGTCGGCGGCGCGGTACGTCGGCCTTCCGCCCTGATCGGGAGAGCGGATGATGACGCGGTCCTCCTCGTCCCCGTACGCGGACGAACGGGCCCAGACGGCGCCGTCCTTATCGTAGGTGTCCACGCGAGGCAGGAAGTTCGGCAGCTCCTGTTCGAGCTCGCTCTGCAGCGCCCACGTGTCGAAGTGGATGCGGAAGCGCTCCAGGCTCGCGCGGATCTCCTCGAGCATCGGCGGCACCGGGTCGCCCTCGAGCGCGGCGAGCTCGTCGATGTAGGCCCCTTGGTAGCCGCCCTCGGGCGGTTCCTCGCCACGGCGGCGAGCCTCGACCGAGGCGCGGAAGAGCTCCACCTGGGCGCCCGCGTCGTTGTAGTAGTACTCGCGCTCGACCTCGTCGCCGCCGAACTCGAGCAGCCGCGCGACGCTGTCGCCGTACGCGCCGTTGCGGGCCGATGCGACCGTGACCGGGCCGGTTGGGTTGGCCGAGACCATCTCGACCTGGATGCGTCGGCGTGCCTCCGCGAACCCCGTTCCGTAGTCGGCGTCGATCTCCCCCAGCGCCTCGCCGAACCACGACGGCGCCACCCAGAGGTTGACGAAGCCCGGTCCTGCGACCTCGGTCCGCTCGATCTCCGGGAGCTCGGCTACCGCCGACGCGAGCTCCTCCGCGATCTCGCGCGGCGCCCGCTTGCGCGCCGGGGCGAGCCGCATCGCGACGTTGGTCGCGTAGTCGCCGTGCTCGGGGTTGTTCGGCCGCTCGAGCGCGACCGGCGCCCCGGTGAGATCCTCGAGCTTCGCCGCCAGGCGCGCGACGGCGTTAGCCCGCAACGGCCTGGCGGGGCGCGAACAGCTCCTCGAGCGAGCGCAGCTCGTCGACCGTGCCCGCCGCGATCATCACGTCCCCCTCGTCGAGCCGCGCGTCTGGCTCGGGCGTCGTGTCGAAGCCGCCGTCGCGCTTGCGGAGCGCGACGATCATCGCGCCCGTCTCCTCCCGGATGCGAAGCTCGCGAATCGTCTTCCCTGCCTGCCCGCAAGCCCTTGTCACCTCGATCTCCTCGAAGCGCAGATCGGGACCGCCGGCGGTCGTCATGGCGTCGAGGAAGGCCGTCACCTGTGGCTTGAGCATCAGGTTGGCCATCATGCGGCCCGCTGTTTGATACGGCTGGACGACCCGGTCAGCGCCGGCGAGCTTCAGCTTCTTGGCCGCGTCCTCGTCAGAGGCGCGGGCGACGATCATCAGCTCCGGGCGAGCGGTGCGGGCCGACAACGTGATGTAGAGGTTGTCCGAGTCGGAGTCCGAGGCGGCGACGAGTCCCCGCGCACGCTCGAGCCCCGCCCGCTGGAGATCCTCGTCCTCTGTGCCGTCCCCCTTGACGAAGGTGTCGTTGTGCTCCCGCGCGGCCTCGAGCGCGTCCTCGCTGAAGTCGAGCACGACGTACGGCACGTTTGCATCGCGCAGCTCTTCGCCCACCCGCCGGCCAACGCGGCCGTAGCCGCAGATGATGTAGTGATCTCGAAGCCTGTCGATCATCCGCTGCTTCCTTCGTTCTCCGAGCGCTCCGGTGAAGACGCCGCTCGCGATTCCTTCGACGAGTGTGGTTGCGACGTACGCAAAGATAGTCAGCCCCGAGAGCACCATGAAGATCGACAGGAGCCGCGCGGCGTCGTTTCTGGGAACCGTGTCGAGACCCGTCAGCGAGCTCGTCACGATCGAGCGGTAGAAGGCCTGCAGCCAGGGCTCGTCGAGGAAGAAGTGGAACCCGACCGTGCCGATCGTGAACACGAGCACCACCGCCGCCACGGCGATGCCGATCCGGCGCGGGCTGAAGCGCTGCTCCACGGCCTCTAGTATCTAGGGCAGTGGAAGACGAAGGCCAAGAGCGCCAGCTCAACATCCATCTGGATCCCGACCACCTGGCCGGGGTCTACGCGAACTTCGCCAACATCAGCTTCTCGGACTACGAGTTCACGATCACGTTCGCGCGGATCGACCACGAGGTCGACGAGGGCGACGTTCCGGGCGTCGTCGTCGCGCGCGTGAACATGTCCACGCGCTTCATGCGCGAGCTGCTCGACGCGATGCAGGACTCGTGGTCGAAGTGGTCGTCCCGGGAGAGCATCCGCAACCTGCCCGAAGCGCCCGGCTCCTCCGAGAGCTAGGGGTTTCGCGCTTCCCAGGCGTTCGCCATGGCTATGCGCTGGACGACCGTCGGGTGGGTCTCGAGGAACACGTAGGCCCACCCCGGGGGCCGCGGCTGGGCGAGATCGAGCTCGGTGAACTTCGTGAACACCTCGCGGGCGCCCTCCGGATCCCGCGTCGCCTGGAGCGCCATCCAGTCCGCCTCCGCCTCGTAGCGGCGCGACACCACGTTGGCGGCGGGCGTCAGGACGAGACCGAGCAGCGTCAGGACGAGCAGGGCGAACGGGACGACCTCGGGACGGTGCATCCCGCCGCGGAGCTTCGTCGCCTGCGCCAGCAGGAACATCAGCGGGAAGAAGATGAGCGCCGACCAGGCGATCCCCTTGAGGATGTGCCTGCGCGAGACGTGGCCGAGCTCGTGGGCAACGACGACCTCTACGGCCCGATCGCTGAGTCGTCCGTCCAGCAGCGTGTCCCAGAGAAGAACGACCGTCGTCGGCCCGTAGCCGCTTGCCGACGCATTGATCGCCCGGGTGTCGTCGCTGATCTTCTGGACGCGAATCTTCGTGTCGGGCACGCCTTCCTTGTCGGCCAGGCGCCGGACGTCGGTGGCGAGCGACGGGTCGCGCACGGGGTGGGTGCCGATCTGCTCGACCGCCGGGATCACGAAGACCAGGACCGCCGTGACCGCGACGAGGAGCGGAGTCGCCGCTACCCACCAGTAGCGACGCCACCGGCCCGCGAGGAGCATCAGGATCGTCAGCAGGATGGTCAGACCGACGACCTGCCCGAGCAGCGCCGGCCATTGCTCGAACAGCCAGTCGAGGTAGCCCTGATGTGAGATGCCGTAGTGCCGCTGCCAATAGAGGTCAAACAGGCCGACCGGCAGCCCGACCGCCCACACTGCGAGCGTCGTGAAGGCGCCCACCATCACCCCCGTGCCGACACGCCCCAGCTCGAAACCCTGGGCGATCCGCCGGCCGAGGAAGACGAGCACGACGAGCGTCGCGAGCTCGAGGACCACTCCCAGCACGTAGGTCAGGCGGAGGACGCCCTCGAAGTCGGCCGTCCGATCGAGGACCTGCGCGTCGAAATAGTCGCTCGGATCCACGTGCGGGAGGTGGAGGTCGCTGGGGACGCGGGTCCGCCACAACAGCGCGGCCGCCACCACCCAGAGAGCGGCGAAGGCGATAATCGCCCCCGCCTTGAGCAACCGCGTCGCAATCATCTCCGACGTTCACGCTAACTGGCACGCCCTCGGGGCGGTGCTGAAGGCGGTCGACGAGGAGGCGCCCGACGAGGTCTGGTGCCTCGGCGATCTCGTCGGCTACGGGCCGAAGCCGAACCGCTGCTGCGCCTCGGTCGCCGCCCGGGCCGACCTCTGTCTCGTGGGCAACCACGATCTCGGCGTTCTCGGGCAGATCGATCTCGAGGAGTTCTCGTACGACGCGGCCGCGAGCGCGCGCTGGACGCAGAGCGTGCTCGACGAGGAACCGCGCGCGTACCTGTCCGGGCTCGCGCCGACGGCTAGCGTCGACGGCGCCGAGCTCTACCACGCAAGCCCGCGGGACCCCGTCTGGGACTACGTCCTGACCTACGAGGGCGCCCTGGACGCCCTTGAGCTCACGAAGGCTCCACTCGTCCTGGTCGGGCACAGTCACGTTCCTCTCGCGATGCGCCTCGAGGACGGCCGGCTGGAAGGCGGGCTCGCAGGAGACGGCACCGAGGTCGACCTGTCCGGAAGCCGGTGGCTGCTGAACCCGGGCTCCGTCGGGCAGCCGAGGGACGGCGACCCGCGCGCCGCGTTCCTCCTGCTCGAGCGGGGCGGGAAAGCCAGGTTTCGAAGAGTCCCGTATGACGTAGAGCAAACCCAGATGGAAATCCGCGAACGAGGCCTGCCCGATGCGCTCGCCGAGCGTCTGGCTCACGGCGTTTAGCGTCTTCCTGCTCGCGGGCTGCGGCGGCGACGGGAAGCAGCAGCAAGCCGAGCGGCCGAAGCTCGACCGGACGGTCGCCGAGCGGCTCGCCGCCGAAGCCGACCGGATCGCCGGCGAGGTCCAGGTCGACTCCTGCCAAGCCCGCGTCGACCTCGCGACGCTGCAGAAGGAGGTCGTGCGGGGCGTTCCGGCGCCTCATCGCGAGCCGCTGCTGAGGGCGATCCGGCGAATCGCGGGCCAGATCCCCTGCGACATCTCGCCGGCAACGACCACGAACGAGGAGAACGACGACAACGGACACGGCCGCGGCAAGGACAAAGGCCACAAAAAGAAGCATGGGGACGAGTAACGTCGAGACCCTGGCGGAGGGCCGCTACCGGGTCGAAGGAATCATTGCGACGGGCGGCATGGCAACCGCCTACCGGGCGCACGACGAGGAGCTCGACCGCCACGTCGCGATCAAGGTGCTCGACGCCGGCCTCGCGGGCGACGACGACTTTCGCCGGCGCTTCCTGCGCGAGGCGCGGACGGCCGCGCGACTAGCCCACCCCAAGGTCGTGCAGGTGTACGACGCCGGCGAGGACGGGCTCCCGTATATCGTCATGGAGCTCGTCGAGGGAGAGAGCCTCGCCGAGCTGCTCGAGCGCCGGGGGCGACTGCCATGGGAGGAGGCGGTCGGGCTCGGCCTCCAGGCTTGCGCCGCTCTCGGACACGCCCATGAGCACGGGATCGTGCACCGCGACGTCAAGCCGCGGAACCTCCTCGTCCGGGAGGACGGGACGTTGAAGATCACCGACTTCGGGATCGCTCGCGCGGCCGAGACCACCGAGCTCACGCAGGTGGGGACGATCCTCGGCACGGCCGCCTACCTCTCGCCCGAGCAGGCGGCCGGCGAGAAGGTGACGGCGGCGGCAGACATCTACTCGCTCGGCGCCGTCCTCTACGAGACGATTGCAGGACGCCCGCCACATGAGTTCGACTCGTTTGCCGAGCTCGCCGCGAAGCACAAGGAGGGGCCGACGCCGCTCGGCGAGGCCGCGCCCGGCGTTCCCCGCCGCGTCGAGGACGCGATCATGGGCTGCCTCGCACGGAATCCCGAATATCGCCCGAGCTCGGCGCAAGCGCTGGCCGCGGAGCTCTCGCCGGAAGGGGCCACTGCGCCGACCGCGGCATTCCCGCACTCCCGCAGGCGGATCCACGTCACGCGGCGCTGGAAGGCGGCCGCGGTCGTAGCCGGCCTCGTCGCCGCTGCAGCGATCCTGCTCGGCGTGGCGCTCTCGTCAGGCGACGGCGGGTCGTCGCCTCGGCAGCCGGCACCGCCCGTCAACGCGCCGCCACCCGGACAAGACGCGGAGCAGGGGCTCCGCAACCTCTCCGACTGGCTTAACGAGAACTCGCGCTAGCGCTGGTCTCTTCGAAGGTGATGCCCTCGCGGGCGAGCGAGAGTTGGACCTCTTCCCGCGCCTTGAAGATCCGCCACTTGACGGTGGCGAGGGTCGTCTCGAGCGAGTCGGCGATCTCGTTGTAGGAGAGGCCGACCACGTCGCGCAGGAGGAGAGCCATCTTCAGGTCGGTGTTGAGGTCGTCGACCGCGCGCCAGACCGCATCGATCGCCTCGAGCCGCTCGGCCGGAGCATCCACGACCTCGAGCGGCGGGACGTCGTCGATTGCAACCAGGGCTCTGGGCCGGCGCTCGCTCGCGCGCAGCTCGTCGAGCACCCGGTTCTTCGTCACCTGGAACAGCCAGGTCGTGAACTTCGACCGCAGCGAGAACCTCGGCAGGCCCTGGAAGACGCGGATGAAGACCTCCTGCGTGAGATCCTCGGCGAGGGCGCGGTCTCCGACGAGCCGGAGCACGTAGTTGTAGACCGGCGTCTCGTATGCGCGGACGATCAGGGTGAAGGCGCGCTCGTCACCGCGTTGCGCCTTCCGCAGGACGCCGAAATCAGGCTGAGCCAGCGACAAGGGAGGGGATTGTAACGTGGATAAGGCTCATGAAAGGAGCGATTTGCCGGACATTTGTGAGGCCTTGGTAAAACCGAGCAGGTCGAGCGCGGTCGGTGCGAGATCCGCCAGCTCTCCACCTTCCCGAAGGCTGTAGTTCGTATCGGTCAACACGAGGGGCACGGGGTTCGTCGTGTGCGCCGTGTGCGGGCTGCCGTCCTGCTCGAGCAGGTGCTCGGCGTTCCCGTGGTCGGCCGTGATCAGGCTGACACCGCCCGCTTCCGCGACCGCTTCGGTCACCTCGCCCAGGCAGTTGTCGACCGTCTCGACCGCCTCGACCACTGCCGGGATGTTGCCGCTGTGCCCGACCATGTCGGGGTTGGCGAAGTTGACGATCCCGAACGCGTAGCCGTGGCCGATCTCCTCGGCGAAGCGCCGTGAGACCTCCGGGGCGGACATCTCCGGCTTTTGGTCGTAGGTGCCGACGTCGCGGGGCGACGGGATGAGGATCCGCTTCTCCCCCGGCCACTCCTCCTCGCGGCCGCCGTTGAAGAAGTAGGTCACGTGGGCGTACTTCTCCGTCTCGGCGACATGGAGCTGCCGGACGCCGTGCGCGGCGAGGACCTCGGCCATCGTCTCGGCCACGTCCTGCTCCTCGAAAGCAACCGGGCACGCGAAGTCCTCTCGGTACCGCGTCATGGTTGTGAGATCGAACTCAGCCTCCATGAGCTTGATCGCTAATTGGCGTGCTCTGTCGGGGCGGAAGTTGAAGAAGATCGCCGTGTCGCCGGCGGCCAGGCGGGGCCGCCCCTCGATCACGACCGGCTCGATGAACTCGTCGGTCACTCCTCGTTCGTAACTACGGCGCACCGCCGCGACCGGATCCGTCGCGTGCTCGCCCTTGCCGTGCACGATCGCGTCGAAGGCGCGCTCGGTGCGCTCCCAGCGCTGGTCTCGGTCCATCGCGTAGTAGCGGCCGGCCACGGTGGCGATTCGCTCGGTCGGGAGCTCGGCGAGATCGTTGACCGCGGAGGTCGGGGAGACGTCGCGGCCGTCCGTGAAGGCATGGATCCACGTCTTCTCGGGCGCGAAGCGGAGCAACGCCCGCAGGTGGTCGATGTGCGAGTGGACTCCGCCGTACGAGACGAGCCCGAGCAGATGAACCTGCTTGCCGCGCTCGAAGGCCGATTCGAGCGTGGGGTTCTCGAAGAACGAGCCGTCCTCGATCGCCTTGTTGACGCGCATCAGGTCCTGGAAGAGCACCCGGCCGGAGCCGATCGTCAGGTGGCCGACCTCCGAGTTCCCCATCTGGCCCGGCGGCAGGCCGACAGCCTCCCCGGAGGCGTTGAGGGTCGTGTGCGGATACTCGGCCCAGAGCCGGTCGAAGACCGGCGTGTCGGCCAGCTCAACGGCGTTGCCCGGGCCGGGCGGCGCGCAGCCCCACCCGTCCAGGATGACCAGCGCTACGAGCGGGAGGCTGCCTGGCAAATCGCAGTGAACGATTCCACGTCGAGTGAGGCGCCGCCGACGAGCGCGCCGTCGACGGCGGGCTGGGCCAGCAGTTCGGCGGCGTTGTCCGGCTTGACCGACCCTCCGTAGAGCACCGGGGCGTCCAGCAGGGACTTGATCAGCGCGTGCGCTTCCTGGGCGAGGTCGGGCGTCGCCGTCTTTCCCGTCCCGATCGCCCAGACCGGCTCGTAAGCGACGACGAGCCGCTCGTGGGCTGAGAGCACGGAGACCTGCCGGTGCAACACCGCTTCGGTCTCGCCGCGCTCGCGTTCCTCCTCGAGCTCGCCCACGCACGCGATCACGCCGAGGCCGGCTTCGAGCGCATGCTCGGTCCGCCGCCGTACGGTCTCGTCGGTCTCACCGAAGTACTGCCGTCGCTCCGAGTGGCCGACGATCGAGCCGAGGACGCCAAGCTCGCGCAGCATCGGCGCCGAGACCTCGCCGGTGAAGGCGCCTTCGTCCTCCCAGTGCACGTTCTGGGCGTAGACGGTGAGGCCGCACTCGACCGCGGCGGCCAGCGAGACGTACGGCGGGCAGACGATCACGTCGACCCCGGCGGGGGGCGAGAAGGCCGTACCGAAGGCACGCGTCTCGCCCGGCCCCTTGTACATCTTCCAGTTCCCGGCGATCAGCGCCACGCGACGCGGCATCTTACGGAGGTGCTCGTCGGCCCTGCTCGGCTCGGCATCGTCGTCTTCAGCGCTGGAGCGGCAACGCTCGCGACCGAGATCGCCGCTTCGCGGCTGCTCGCGCCGTACTTCGGCTCGTCCACCGTCGTGTGGGCGAACATCATCGGCTTCATCCTCGTCTACCTCGCCGTCGGCTACTGGCTCGGCGGAAGGGTGGCCGACCGGCGACCGGAGCCCCGTCTCCTCGGGCAGCTCATCCTCGTGGCGGCGGCGGCGATCGCGGCGACGCCGTTCGTGGCCCGGCCCATTCTCGACCAGGCGCTGCACGGGCTCGACGCGGTCTCGGCCGGCGCGGTCGTCGGCTCCTTCTTCGGGGCGCTGGCGCTGTTCGCGGTGCCCGTGACGCTCCTCGGCATGGTCTCCCCGTTCGCGGTTCGGCTGGCGCTGACGGACGTCTCACAGGCCGGAACCGTCGCCGGGCGGCTCTACGCGCTGTCGACCGTGGGCTCGATCGTCGGCACGTTCCTGTCCGCGCTCGTGGCGATCCCGCTGATCGGCACCCAGCGGACGATGATCGCCTCCGCGGCGCTGCTCGCGCTATCGGCGGCCTTGCTGCTCGGGCGGCGCTGGCAGGTCGCGACGGCCGTCGGCGCCGCCCTGTTGTTCGTTCCGCCTGGCGCGACCAAGGCCAGCACGGGCCTGCTTGACGAAGCCGAGTCGGCGTACCAGTACGTCCAGATTGTCGAGCGCCCGGACGGCTCCCGCGCACTCGAGTTGAACGAAGGCGTCGCCGTCCACTCCGTCTGGCGGCGTGACACGGTGCTGACGGGCGGCTACTGGGACGGCTTCCTCGTGCTGCCGGCGCTCGTCGACCGGCCCGTGCGGCGCGTGCTCGTCCTCGGCAACGCGGGCGGCACGATGGCGCGGGCCTACGGCCGCTTCTATCCGCGCGCCGAGATCGACGGCGTCGAGATCGACCCGGTCGTGACGCGGCTCTCGCGGCGCTGGCTGGGGCTCGGCGACAACCCGCGGCTGCACGTGATCACCGAGGACGCGCGGCCGTACCTGGAGCTGACCGACCGGCGCTACGACCTGATCGTGATCGACACCTATCGCCAGCCCTACATCCCGTTCTATCTCGCCACGCGCGAGTTCTTCGATCTCGTCCGCGACGGTCTGGTGCGGGGGGGCGGCGTCGCATTGACCGTCGCCCGCGTGCCGGGCGACGACCGCCTCGGTGACGCGATCTCGAGCACGCTCGCGGCCGAGTTCCCACACGTTTGGCGCTGGCCCCTGCTGCGGTTCAACGAGATCGTTATGGGCTCGGACCGGCAGCTCTCGCTCAGACCGCTCGCCCCGCGGCTCCGAGTGCTCGGCGAGCTGTACCGCCAGGAGGTGCGCCCGGCCCGCGAAACGCAACGGCCGATGACCGACGACCGGGCCCCGGTCGAGTGGCTGACCGACAGCATGCTCGTCGACTACATCTCGCGTGGGGGCGAGCTCGAGGAGGACTCGCTGCCTACGAAGCCGGGATGACGACCACACCGGGGAGCTCCTTGCCTTCCAGCAGCTCGAGCGCAGCCCCTCCCCCGGTCGACGCCCACGAGACCTGATCCGTCAGGCCCAGCTCGTTGAGGGCGCGGATCGAGTCGGCACCCCCGACCACGGAGAACGCGTCCGCGTCCGCGACGGCCTCGGCCAGGGCCTTCGTCCCCTCGGCGAAGCGCGGCCACTCGAAGACCCCCATCGGACCGTTCCAGAAGATCGTCTTCGCCCGGGAGATCTCGTCGGCGAAGCGGCGGCGCGTGTCTGGGCCGATGTCGAGGCCCAGCCAGCCGTCGGGCAGGCCGTCGAAGGGGAAGACATCGCTTTCGGCATCCTCAGCGAACTCCGCGGCGCCGACGACGTCGACCGGCAGCACGACCTCGAAGTCGAGCGGGTTCTCCTCGCGGAGCTGCTCGGCCATCTTCCCGCCGATCAATACCGTGTCCGCCTTCCCGCCGAGATTGCTCAAGACGCCCAGCTTGTCCTCGACCTTCGCGCCCCCGGAGACGAGCACGAACGGGTGCTCGACCTCCCCGAGCAGCTTCCCCAGCTCCTCCAGCTCCCGCTCGAGCAGCAGGCCGGCGTAGGCCGGGAGCAGTTCCGCCACGCCGACCGTGGAGGCGTGCGCCCGATGGACGGAGCCGAAGGCGTCCTGCACGAAGAGCTCGTTGTCGTCGGCGAGCTCGCCCGCGAAGGCCGGGTCGTTGGTCGTCTCACCGGGGTTGAAGCGGGTGTTCTCGAGCATTGTCAGCTCGCCGTCGAAGAGCTCACCGAGACGTTGCTCGACGGGCTTTAGCGAGAACGCGGGGTCCGGTCCCTTCGGCCGGCCGAGGTGCGAGCAGACCGTGATCGCCGCCGCGTCGCGATCGCGCAGCAGCTCGAGCGTGGGCAACGAGGCCCGGACACGGGTGTCATCGGCGACCTTGCCGTCCTCGAGCGGGACGTTCAGGTCGGAGCGCACGAGCACGCGCTTCCCGGCGACGTCGGCGTCGCGGACGGAACGGGGCTTGTGCAACGGCCTAGGCGCTGACGGGTGCGAGCTTCTCCGCCATCTTCGCAACCAGATCGACGAGACGGCAGCTGTAGCCCCATTCGTTGTCGTACCAGCCGAACGTCTTGACCAGCGTGCCGTTCACCATCGTCAGTTCGCTGTCAAAGATGCACGAAGATGGGGAGCCGACGATGTCCTGGGATACGAGCGGCTCCTCGCTGTACTCGATCAGGCCCTCGAGCGGGCCGCTCGCGGCCGCGCCGCGAAACGCATCGTTGACCTCGTCCACGCTCGTCTCCCGAGAGACTCGCACGACGAGGTCGACGACCGAGCCGTCCGGCACAGGCGCGCGCATCGACATCCCGTCCACCTTCCCCTGAAGGTCGGGCATCACCAGCCCGATCGCCTTAGCGGCGCCGGTCGAGGTCGGAATCAGGTTGAGCGCAGCCGCCCGCGCGCGGCGTAGAT
Organism: Actinomycetota bacterium; assembly: GCA_046729795.1. GTDB lineage: Bacteria > Actinomycetota > Thermoleophilia > Gaiellales > Gaiellaceae > JBKPFU01. The sequence continues at coordinate 34,353 of JBKPHH010000009.1, forward strand.
CCTCATGCGGAAGGTCCTGGAGCCGCTGATCGGCCGTGTACGCGTGCACGGTCGTCATGAAGCCCTGCTCGATCGTGAACGCGTCGTGGAGCACCTTTGCCATCGGCGCAACGCAGTTCGTCGTGCAGGATGCGTTCGAGACGATCCGGTGGTTCTCCGGGTCATACATGTCGTCGTTGACACCGAGGACGACAGTCACGTCAGGGTCCGTGGCCGGAGCCGAGATCACGACCTTTTGCGCACCCGCCTGAAGGTGCTTTTCCGCCCCCTCGCGCTTGGTAAAGAGTCCCGTCGACTCGATCACGATCTCGACGCCGAGGTCTGCCCACGGCAGCTCCTCGGGGTCTCGAACCGACAGCAGCTGAAGCTCGCCGTCGCCGACGATGATCTTGTCGTCCGCCGCGCGCACGTCCTCGTCGAGCCGTCCGAGCACGGAGTCGTGCTTCAGCAGGTGCGCCATCGTCTTGGCGTCGCCGAGGTCGTTCGCCGCGACGACCTCGAAGTCGCCGCCGCGCTGGAGGTGCGCCCTGAAGAAGTTGCGCCCGATCCGCCCGAAACCGTTGATTCCTACGCGCGTAGCCATCGATCCCCCTGGTCGCTTGCCACGAACGAGTCTAAGCAAACCATCCCGGGCGGGCCGCCGAGGCAGCGCTTGCGGCGCCGATGAGAGGCCGTGCGGGCTTTGCCCGTGCGGCCGCCTTATGCCCTCCGGCCCGGCCAACCGAAGTTGGCGGGCCGGAGGGGAAGCTCCGAGGACGACCTCCCCCTCCGCATTGTCGCGCTCCGGACCTTGGCGACGGACGGGGTCTGAATCCATCACCGGACGAGCGCGAACCCGCCGCAGTCAAGTATTACGTACACGAAGCTGAGGCGACTAGATCAGCTGAAACCCAGATAGTTCGCCTTCCGTTACACATCCGCGAGGCGGATCAGCTTCTGCATTCTGCGGTGCGCAGAAGCCTTCGTGATTGCGGGGCTGCATTTCGCTGCGAGCTCCCGCAATGAGAGCGCTGGATGCCGGAGCCGGAGCTCGGCGATCTCGCGCAAGGCCGGGGAGAGCTCATCCCAGCGCCGGTTTCGCTTCAGCCGTCGGACCGCTTCGAGCTGCGCGTGGGCAGCCCGGCTGACGCGGACGAGATTGGCGTGGTCGGCATTGGCGAGCCGGTTCGCTCGCGACTTGGTCGCCCCGACGACGGCGCGCTCCTCGAGCGCCAGGGCGGCGTCGTTTGCCCCCGTCGCCGCGAGCACTCCCGCGATCCGGTCGATTCCCTTGGCGTAGGCCGCGGCGTGGTCGCGCCGGTCGATCACCCGAAGCGGCAGCTCCTCGGCATCGGCGAGCGAGGCGAGGAACTCGGCGCCTTCGCGGGTCGGCGCGCGCAGCTCCAGGTGTGGCGAGGGCGGGCCGCTGACCGACCCGGCCGCGAGCAGCGCACCGCGGAGGTACGCGGCCCGGCAGCACGAGCGTCCCACGACCCGCTTGGGCGGCCGCTCGACGGGAGCGAGGTTGGCGCGGACGATGCCGGCCTCGTTCAGCACCTGCAGCGCCCGCTCCTTCACCTCGACGTGCAGCTGATAGCGGGTGCCGCGTTCGAACGAGCGGCGCCGGTACGTGCGGATCTCCGAGCGCACGCCGAACGAGCGCAACAGGCTGAACGCCCTTCGCGCGGCCGCCGGGCTCGAGAGATCCAGATGGACCGACGCCTCGCCCCCGCCGCGGAGATGCAGCCGGCCCGCCGCGTGGAAGAGCGCCGAGAGCTCGCCCAGCCGATCGCAGTCCCGTTTCGGGTCGATCGCCGCCAGCTCGCTCCGGACGTCCTCAGAGAACGACATGCTCGAGCTCCAGCATTCGCCGCTTGTACTCCGTCCCGTACGCCCCGTACGGGCCGAGCCCGTCCGCGGCGACCACGCGGTGGCACGGAACGATCACCGGAAACCGATTGCCGGCGCAGACGCTTCCCACCGCCCGCTGGGCGTTCGGGTGGCCCGCCAGCGCGGCGAGCTCGCCGTAGGTCACGACTTCACCGTACGGGAGCCGGCGCAACTCGTCGATCACCGCCCGCTGAAACGACGTGCACCAGTCCAGCTCGATCGCGACGTCGTCGAATCGCTCCCGCGAGCCACCGAAGTAGGCAGCCATCCTCTCGCCGAGCGGGTGAGGCTCGCCGGTCCGCGCGGCGCGCGGCAGCTCGTGCCAGACGAGCACTTCCGCCTCGAACCAGAGCTCGCCGACGCCCCAGTCGTCGGCCGTGTAGGTGTAGCGCTCTGCTACGGCGTCTGAGCCTGAGCCGGAAGAGGCCCGCCGAGGCCCGCGGGAAGCTCGCCGCCGAGACCTGCCGGCAGGTGACCCTGTACGTGCAACGCGATCACTGCTGTTCCGCGAGTGAAGTCTTCCGGCGGCGGTGCTGCCGACCCTCGCCCCGGCACGAAGACGACGACAGCCGTCGCGGCAAGCGCCGCGACTCCCAACTTGGTCCTGTGCATGTCGCTCCTCCTTGTCTCCTGATAGACGAAGCTCGATCTTACTCCCCGTAGAATCTCAGCGAATGAGCCGCCCAGGGATCTTCCGGCTGCCGAGGCCGGCGAACGAGCCGGTCAAGGACTACGCACCGGCCTCACCCGAGCGCGAGCAGCTCCAGCGCCGGCTCGACGAGATGCAGTCCGAGCGGATCGAGATTCCGTCCGTCATCGGCGGCCGGGACGTCACGACGGGCGACACCTTCGAGTCCGTGATGCCGCACCGCAAGAGCCACGTCCTGGCGGACGTGCACAAGAGTGGCCCGGAGCAGGTGCAGCAGGCGATCGACACGGCACGGGAGGCCCACCACGACTGGGCGCGCATGCCGTGGGAAGAGCGCGCGGCGGTCTTTCTCCGAGCCGCCGAGCTGCTCGTCGGCCCCTGGCGGGCGACCCTCAACGCCGCCACCATGCTCGGTCAGTCGAAGACAGCGCACCAGGCGGAGATCGACGCCGCGTGCGAGCTGATCGACTTCTGGCGGTTCAACCCGACCTACATGACCCGGATCTACCGGGAGCAGCCGGTCTCCTCGCAGGGCTCGTGGAACCGGATGGAGTACCGGCCGCTCGAAGGCTTCGTCTTTGCGGTGACGCCCTTCAACTTCACGTCGATCGCGGGCAACCTGCCGACGAGCCCCGCGCTGATGGGGAACACGGTCGTCTGGAAGCCCGCCTCGACCGCGGCGTACTCGGCTTACTTCATCATGCGCCTGCTCCAGGAGGCAGGCCTCCCCGACGGCGTGATCAACCTCGTCTACGGAGAGGGCGCCACGATCGGCGACGCCGTGCTTGCGAGTGACGAGCTGGCCGGCATCCACTTCACCGGCTCGACCGCTGTCTTCAACTCGATGTGGAAGACGGTCGGAGGGCGGATCGGGAGCTACCGCAACTACCCGCGCATCGTCGGCGAGACAGGCGGCAAGGATTTCATCGTCGCCCACCCCACTGCGGACGTCGACGCGGTCGCGACAGCGATCGTCCGGGGCTCGTTCGAGTACCAGGGCCAGAAGTGCTCGGCCGCCTCGCGTGTGTACGCACCGTCGAACCTCTGGCCGGAGCTGCGCGAGCGCCTCGCCACGCAGGTGGCCGAGCTGAAGGTGGGCGACGTCTCCGACTTCTCCAACTTCATGGGCGCCGTGATCGACGAGAAGTCGCTGAAGACCCAGGCGGAGGCGATCGAGGAGGCCAAGTCGAACGCGCGCACGAAGGTGCTCGTCGGCGGCGGCGTCCGCGACGACGAGGGCTACTTCGTCGAGCCGACCGTGATCGAGACCGAGGATCCGAGCTTCCGGCTCATGCGTGAGGAGCTATTCGGGCCGGTCGTGACAACCTATGTCTACCCGGCGGACGACTGGCAGGACACGCTCGAGCTCGTCGATCGGACCGCGCCGTACGGGCTGACGGGAGCGGTGTTCGCACAGGACCGTGAGGCGATCGAGCAGGCGGGGCGCGCGCTGCAGTACACGGCCGGGAACTTCTACGTCAACGACAAGCCGACAGGTGCGATCGTCGGCCAGCAGCCGTTCGGCGGCTCGCGCGCCTCCGGGACGAACGACAAGGCGGGCTCGATGTGGAACCTGATCCGTTGGGTCAGCCCCCGGACGATCAAGGAGACCTTCGTCCCGCCGACGGACTACCGCTACCCGTTCATGGCCCCGGACGGCTCGGGGCCGACCGACAAGCCGTAGACCCTGGACGAGCTCTTCCACGCCGCCGGCGTCTTCTTCGACCGGCTGGCGTCGGTGCACTGGCTTCCGCTCGCGATCGGGATCCTCTGCCACCTGCTTCGGCTCGCCTGCGTCAGCCGCGCATGGCGGAACATCGTCCAGGCGGCCTATCCGAAGGCGGTCGTGGCCTGGCGTTCGTTCGTGGGCGCGATCGCCGCAGCGGTGGGGGTGAACGCGATCGTCCCCGCGCGGGGCGGCGACATCGTGCGGCTCTACATCATCCGGCACCGGGTCGAGGGCAGCAGCTACCCGACGCTCGCGGCGACGCTCATCGTCCTCACGCTCTTCGACTTCGTCGTCGCCGGCTGCCTGATGATCTGGGCCCTGTTCCTCGGCGTCCTCCCCGGCGCAAATGCGCTGAAGCGCCTGCACATGTTCGACTTCGGCTGGGTGCTTCACCACCCTGGGCGAGCCTTCGTCGTCTTCGGCGTCGCCTTCCTGATCGTCCTGATGGTCCTGCTCTGGTACGCCGAGCACATCCAGGGCTTCTGGGCGCGGGTCCGGCAGGGCTTCACGATCCTTCACGACCGCAGGGCGTACCTGCGTCACGTCGCCGCTTGGCAGGCCTGCGACTGGACGCTTCGCATTATCGCGATCTTCTGGTTCCTGAAAGCCTTTGGCCTCCCTGCGACGGTGCACAACGCCCTGCTCGTCCAGGTCGCGCAGAGCCTCGCGACGACGCTGCCGATCAGCCCCTCGGGGATCGGCACGGAGCAGGCGTTCCTGCTCTACCTCTTCAGCGGCAAGGCCCCGCGAGCGGTTTTGCTCAGCTTCAGCGTCGGGATGCGAATCACGCTGATCATCGTGAACGTCATCGTCGGGTTCACCGCGATTCTGCTCATGCTCGGGACCGTGCGCTGGCGGCGCCGGGTCGAGGCCGAGACGGCCGCGGAGCCTTAATCGCTCAGGAATGCGAGCAGCGCGTCGGAGAGCGGCGCGATCCGGTCGGGTTCGAGGCTGTAGAGGACGTAGTAGCCGTCGCGGCGGCTGCGAACGAGCCCCGCGCGGGCCAGGAGGCGAAGGTGCTTCGACAGCCCCGCTTCGCTGATCCCCACGAGCGGCGCCAGCTCCTGCGTCGAGCGCGGCCGGTCGGCGATCAGCTTCATGGCCCGGAGCCTGGTCTCGTCCGCGAGCGCTCTCAGCACATGCACCACGTCCTCCGAGGGAAGCTTCGACCTCGCTTCCGCGACGAGGAAGGGCGCCGGATAGACGATCCCCGGCGGCCACGGGGGATCGCAGTTGAGCCGCACGTGCGGCCAGACGAACGCGCTCGGGACGAGCACGAGCTCGGAGCTGGGCGTGATCTCGACGGTGTGGTCGTGCGGAAGATCCCGACGGATCTCGCCGCTGCGCGGCTCGATCAGGAGCTGCGGCGAGAGACCGGTCAGGTACGTGTAGACACCGTCTCCGGCGATCCGACGTCCCGCCTCTGCGACGGTCTCGGCGAGCCGCGGCTCGAGCTCTCCCCACTCCGCCTCGAACGCCGCCTCCCAGTAGGCGGCGAGAAGCGATTTGAAGTGGCGCACGAGCCGTCGCGGCGACTCGAAGATCAGATCAGCGAGCTTGGGGTCGCCGCCGAGCTCCTCCGCGTAGCAGAGGACGTGCTCCCGGATCCGCGCATCCTCGAGCAGGCGCTCGTCGCGCGTGCCCCGGTGATCCCAGAGCGGGCGCAGGAATCCAAGACCGGCGGTGCTCTCGTCGAGCCGGCCGATCGCCTCGAGCTCCTCCTCGAAGCTGTGATACGCCGTCGCGGGCGACGGCATCAGGAACTCGGGCACGAACTGCCGGTAGACGAAGCTGAACCTGGCGATGTCGCGGCGCAGACTGGGAGGGAGCGCGCGGGTCTTGCGCACCCATGGGTGTTGAAGCGGATGGTGCTTCGGCTCCGTGATGACGTGCAGGCTCAGGACCGCCTCGAGCAGCGGCGAGTACGCGAAGGCGATCGACTCGGCCGGGTCGGCCTTGAAGCGAAAGCGGATCACAGAATTCTCTTTCTGGTTAAGAAGTTGACCAAAGCCTGGCGCGCCGCGAACGTGTCGTCAAATGAGGCGCTCCGGCATCGCGATCATCGCGGCACTGGCGTTCGTCCCGGGGTCAGCTCACGGCGACAACCCGGTGCTCACCGCCATCGTCGGCACCAACGACGGCTTCGACATCACGCTCAACGACGCGAGGGGGCAGAAGGTCGCCTTCATCCCGCCGGGCGCTTACACCGTGGTCGTGCAGGATCGCTCGCGGATCCACAACTTCCATCTCGCAAGCAATGACGACACGACCGTCGACTTCCGCACCGAGATCGAGTTCGTCGGCGAGCAGACCTTCACGGTCACGTTCCGGAACAACACGCGCTACGCGTACGCGTGCGAGCCGCACTGGCAGACGATGAACGGCTCGTTCTTCGTCCGGCCCACCACCGAGCCTCCGCCTCCCCCGCCTCCGGCCCCGCTTCGAACGCTGCGGGCGTCGGTGTCGGCGACGGGCGCCGTTCGCGTCAGTGCGTCACGCGTTCGCGCCGGCCGCTACCGGATCGTGGTCACCGACCGCTCGCGACGCGCGAACTTCCACCTGCTCGGACGCGGCGTGAACAAGCGCACCGGGATGCGCTTCACCGGCTCGCAGGTCTGGCGAGTGCGCCTGGCCCGCGGCGTGTATCGCTACGGCAGCGACCGAGCGGGTCTCGCGAAGCGCCTGCGCGTCACCTAGGCCCGCCCCGCCTTATGGAGTTGGGCGTAGATCGATCTAGCCGTCTTGGCCGGCATCCCTGGCACTCCTTCGAGCTCCTCCTGCGAGGCCTGCAGGACCCGCTCGGCCGAGCCGAAGTGGCGCAGCAGCGCCCGTCGCCGCGCGGGTCCGACGCCGTGCAGCGTGTCGAAGATCGACTCCTTCGCCTGCGTGTCGCGGCGCTGGCGGTGAAAGCCGACGGCGAAGCGATGGGCCTCGTCGCGGATCCGCTGGAGCAGCTGCAGCCCGGGCAAGTGGCGGTCGAGGACGATCGGCTCAGGCTGGTTCGGGACGAACACCTCCTCCTCGCGCTTCGCGAGCGCGACCACGGCGACGCGCGGTAGGTCGAACTTCTGCATCGCGGTGAGCGCCGCCGAGAGCTGGCCCTTGCCGCCGTCGATCAGCACGAGGTTCGGCGTGGCCGCGAACGACTCGTCGTAGTCCTCCGCCGTCACACCCTCGTCGAGCCGGGCGAACCGCCGTTCGATCACCTCCGCCATCGCGGCGAAGTCGTCCTGGCCGTTCTGGCCTCGAACCCCGAACTTGCGGTAGTGCGCCTTTTTCGGCACCGCATCCTGGAAGACGACCATCGAGCCCACGGTCGCCTCCTCGCCGATGTTCGAGATGTCGAAGCACTCGATCCGGATCGGGAGGCTCTCCAGGTTCAGCACCTCGCGGAGCTCCTCGAGAGCCTCGACGCGGCGCAGCCGCCGCTGTTCGGTCTGGAGCGTGTCGGACTCGAGCGCGAGGCTCGCATTCTGGTCGGCAAGCTCCTGGAGCCTCCGCTTCTCGCCGCGCTCCGGAGCACGCACCTCGACGCGGGAGCCGCGCAGCTCCGAGAGGAACTCCGCCAGCGCCTCCGTGTCGCCGGCGGCGTGCGGGACGATGATCTGCGGCGGAATGCTCGGCGTGGAGCCGTAGTACTCGAGGAAGAACGCCTCGAGCAGCGCGGCGACGTCCTGGCCCTGGACGTTCTCCAGGTGGAAGGAGTACCGGTCGATCATCCGGCCGCCGCGCAGCGGGAAGATCTGAACCGCGGCGCGGTCGCCGCCCGCCGCGATGCCGATCACGTCGACGTCGCCGACGCTTCGCCGCTCGACCGCCTGGCGCTCGGCGAGCCGCCGGACCGCAGCGAGGCGGTTGCGGTAGCGGGCGGCCTGCTCGAAGCGCTCCGCGTCAGCCGCCTCCTTCATCTTCCGCTCCAGCTCGAGCTCGATCGGGCGCGTCTCGCCCGAGAGGAACTCGATCACCCCGTCGATGATCCGGCCGTAATCCTCCTGGGAGATGTAGCCCACGCAGGGGGCGTGGCAGCGCTCGATGTGGTAGTCGAGGCATGGGATTCCGGAATGACGGCCCGGCTTCGGGCCTTCGCACGGGCGGTACTGGAAGACGCGGTTGAGCACGTCCAGCGTCTCGCGGACCTTCTTCGCGTTCGCATAGGGACCGAAGTAGACGACGCCTCGCCGGTGCCGCTCGCGCGTGAACATCACGCGCGGGAACTCGTCCTCGACCGTGACCGCGATGTAGGGGAACGACTTGTCGTCTCTCAGCCGCACGTTGAAGGGCGGCCGGTAGCGCTTGACGAGGTTCTGCTCGAGGTGCAGGGCCTCCACCTCGTTGCCGGTCACGATCACCTCGATGTCGTCCACGCGGTCCGGAAGACCGGTGAGGCTCGGGCGCATTCCCGCGCTCGCCTGGAAGTAGCTGCGAACGCGCGGCCGCAGCGACTTCGCCTTGCCCACGTACAGGACAGCGCGCTTTTGGTCGCGGAAGATGTAGACGCCGGGCTTCGCCGGCAGCCCCTTCAGCTTCTGCTCGAACCGCCCATTCCCCATTGGCCCAAGCGTAGCCCCGGTAGCCTCCGCACCCGTGAAAGGGGTCATGGCCGTTCTCGCCCTGCTGCTTGCCGTGCTCGCCGGCTGCGGCGACGCCAAGCACGAAGGCCACCCGCTGATCGTCGGGACGGTCGACGACGTCGTCAAGCAGGGGGACATGGCGGAGGCGCGCCGGCTGATGGGCGTCTCGGCGAACGCGGGCTTCAACGCGATCGCGGTTTCGAGCGTGTGGTCGCCGGGTCTGACAACCCCCTCGGCGGAGGAGCTCACGGCGCTGAAGAACGCCGTCCGGGCGGCGCAGGCAGACCGCGTTCGTGTGTTCCTCGTTGTCTGGCACGGGCTGGCGAGCTCGACGCCGGATCAGCCGGAGGAACGCACACAGTTCGCCTCGTATGCGGCAGCGCTCGCCCGGGCGCTCCCGGCGGTTCGCGACGTGATCGTGGGCAACGAGCCCAACCTGAACACGTTCTGGCTGCCCCAGTTCGGCGACGACGGGAGCGATGTCGCCGCGCCGGCGTACCTCAACTTGCTCGCGCAAACCTACGACGCCCTGAAGCGCGTCTCGCCCGGCCTGAACGTGATCGGGGGGACGATCTCGCCACGCGGTTCCGACCGGCCCGGCACGAGACGCGACACGCACTCCCCGACGAAGTTCATCCGCGACCTCGGCGCCGCCTACCGCGCCAGCGGCAGAACGCGCCCGATCATGGACAGCCTCGCCTTCCACCCCTACATGGCCTCGTCGAAGGTCCCGCCCGACGAGACGCATGACCGCTCGAGCACGATCACGCTCGCGGACTATCCAAAGCTGGTCGACCTCCTCGGGGACGCCTTCGACGGAACGGCGCAGCCCGGCAAGACGCTGCCGATTTACTACACGGAGTTCGGCGTCCAGACCGAGATCCCGGACGACAAGCTCGCCGACTACGAGAACCTCCAGTCGCCCTCGCGCCTCGATGCGGTGGACACGCAGACGCAGGCCGACTACTACGAACAGGCCCTTGAGCTCGCCTCCTGCCAGGCGACCGTCAAGGCGCTGTTTATCTTCCACACCCTTGACGAGGCCGACCTTGGCGGCTGGCAGTCCGGCCTCTACTACACCGACCAAACCCCGAAGGACAGCCTGAAGGCGTTCCGCAAAGCGGCGTTCGACGCACGCAAGGGAAATCTCGAAGTCAACTGCTGAATCCCCTAGCTTGGGCTAGCTCGGCCGGGGGTCAAGACGCGTCCGTGATCGGCCGATGCGATCACTACCTTGCCGCTAGTCCTACGCCGCCGCCTACCGCTTCTGCTTGCCCTGCTTGCGCTCGCATTCGCACCGCACGCGTACGCGGCGGCGCCACCCCGAACGCTGACGATCGGCGCGGCGGAAACCGCGTCTCAGGTTCCTGACCCGGTCGTCGCCAAGACGAAGATGGACCTGGCCAAGCTGGCGGGTTTTGGCGCGATCCGGCTCTCCGCGATCTGGAAACCCGGGCAGAGCGCGCCCGACGCGGACCAGCTCGCGGGACTGCAGGCTTCCGCGCTCGCCGCGCAGCTCGACGACATCCAGCTTTATCTCGCGGTCTCGCACGCAGGCAGCGCGACGACCCCGCGCACGCCCCAGGCGCGGACCGAGTTCGCGCAGTTCCTGACCTCGCTGGCGCAGGCCCTCCCGACGGTCCGGGACTTCATCATCGGCAACGAGCCGAACCTGAACCGGTTCTGGATGCCCCAGTTCGGAAGCCGGGGCCGCGACGTCGCGGCGCCTGCGTACGGGCTGTTGCTCGCGCAGGCCTACGACGCGCTCAAGGCCGTCTCGCCGGATATCAACGTGATCGGGGGCGCTGTCTCACCGCACGGCTCCGACAATCCGCGGCAGGCGCGGCAGACGCATTCCCCGACCGCGTTCATCCGCGACCTCGGCCGCGCATACCGCGCAAGCCGCAGGAGCAAGCCGATCATGGACGCCTTCGCGATCCATCCCTACGGCGATTCGTCCCGCTCTCTGCCTTCGGCGCGCCACCCACGGTCGAAGACGATCTCGCTCGCCGACTACGACAAGCTCGTGAAGCTCCTGAAGCAGGCGTTCACCGGCACCGCGCAGCCGGGCGCGAAGCTGCCGATCGTCTACGCGGAGTACGGCATCCAATCGCAGATCCCGGCCGACAAGCTGGCCGCGTACGGCAACGTCACCGTCCCGGCGGCGCGGGATGCGGTTCCCGAGTTCGTCCAGGGACAGCGTTATCGGCAGGCGTTCAAGATCGCGTTCTGTCAGCCGACCGTCCGCGCGCTGCTCGTCTTCCACGTCAGCGACGAGCCCGATCTCGACCGCTGGCAGTCCGGCGTCTACTACGCCGACGACACGCCGAAGGACAGCTTCCCGGTCGTCAAAGCCTCCGCCGAGGCCGCCCGCGCCGGAATGCTCACACGCTGCCGACGCCGCTAGAGTTGGCCGCGTGAGCGGCCAATACGTCGCCTACACCTTCTATCGCGTCGACCCTACCTGGCGGCGGCTCCCCGTGGAGGAACGGGCGGCCGGCAAGGACGCGTTCGCGGACGTCGTCGACGAGTGGGCCGGCCGGATGGACGCCCTTCGCGCCTACACGGTCACCGGCGTGCGGCCGGACTGCGACTTCTTTCTCTGGAAGATCACCGAGCGGTACGAGGATCTCGGCGAGCTCGGCGCCGAGTTGAACGGAACCCCGCTCGCAGCCTGGCTCGAGACCCCCTACTCCTACCTGGCGACGATGAAGGCTTCGCAGTACACGCAGGCGCGGAAGGCGCGCAAGGTCGTCCCGCGCAACTCGCCGTACCTCGTCGTCTACCCGTTCGTGAAGGTGCGCGCCTGGTACGCGCTGCCGATCGAGCAGCGCCAGCGCGCGATGGACGAGCACATGCGAACCGGAGCCGAGTTCTCGACGATCCACAACCACACGACGTACTCGTTCGGAATCGACGACCAGGAGTTCATGACCGCGTTCGAATGCGACGAGCCCGCCGACTTCATGCACCTGATGCTCACGCTCCGCGAGTCGGAGGCGAGCCGCTACACCGAGCGCGACACCCCAATATTCGTCGGAACGCATTGCTCGATCAGGGATGCTCTCGACTCCCTGGACGGGTTCAGCGGTCGCACCGGCAAAGCCGGTACGACCTCTTCAGCGGCATCGCAAGCGACGCCTTAGTGGGGACGCACGTGCCGATCCGCGCCGCGCTGGACGCCTTGGACGGCGCCGGGTCGCGGGTCGAGGCCTAATACCCATACGCGCGCTGGTCCTTCCAGGTGCGCCACATCGCGAAGCCGCAGAGCAGCAGCACCGAGAAGAAGGCCAGCGCGTCGAGCCCGGTCGTCCTGCGCCCGGGCCAGAAGAACGCGCCGAGGTCGACGAGGATCAGCGCGGTGCTCCCGTAGAAGACGACGCGGGGCCTCGTCGGCCAGGTCTCGATCTCCATCCGCAGCCGGTCGCGCCAGAACATGTAGAGCACGATCGCGATCGCGATGAAGAAGATGATCTGGAGCAACAGTGAAAGCGAGACCAACGTCGTCTCGAGCTGGAGTAGGTAGATCACCGCGGCGATCGCGAGGATGATCAGGAAGCCCCGCAGGGTCGGGTTGATTCCCTCGGGGCGTCGCCTCATCCCTGCAGGATAGGATCGCGGGCCGTGGTCGAGGAGGGGAAACCTGCGCCGGACTTCGAGCTGGCAAGCGACAACGGCGAGAATGTCCGCCTGTCCTCGTTGCGCGGCAAGCCGGTCGTCCTCTACTTCTATCCGCGCGACGACACCCGGGGGTGCACCGCTCAGGCGTGCGGCATCCGCGACTCGTACGACGTGTTCCAGAGCCGCGGCATCGTCGTGCTCGGTGTCAGCACCGATTCGGAATCGTCACACAAGCGTTTCAAGGAGAAGTACGGGCTGCCGTTCACGCTGCTCGCCGATCCGGAGCAGAAGCTGGGCGATCTCTACGGCGTCTCCCAGGAGGGCAAGAGCTCGTACTCGCGCTCGACGTTCGTGATCGACCGCGAGGGCAACGTGGCGAAGGTCATGCCTCGGGTCAAGCCCGACACGCACGTCGAGCAAGTCCTAGCCGCGATCCCGAACTGAGGCGGCAAAAAGGGACCGGGAGCGGCCGCAGGGCCCCCCGGCCCCTCGCCTGACGGATGCCGGGACAGCCCTTGGCTTGCGCTAGGAAAGGCGGGAGAGCTCGGCGGCGCGGAGCTCAGGGCACACGAGGACGAGCTCCGGGCTGACCGGCTGCTCGTCTTCGCCGGGCGTCGGCACGGGCGATGCATCCTCGGAGTTGGAGCGCCGCTCGAGCTCTCCACGAAGGCCGGAGCCGAAACGGATGTCTCGCAGCAGAGCAGACGGCGCCACGGGAAACCCATCGGCCTAGGCAGCGCGGCGCTTGAGCCTTACGATGCTTCTCGCGGACGAGTGCTGCGGCGCAAGGGGGACTCACGGTCGTGAGCAACGGTGTCAAGGCATGGACAGTCCGTTACCGGGCCAACAGCGGTCTCGGCCGCCCGGCGATCGTCCTCGTGCCGGCGCAGTACGGGCCGAACAACCCTCCGCCCCACCTCCCGCTCGTCATCTCTCCACACGGCCGGGGCATCCGCTCCGCGACGAACGCGCAGAACTGGGGCGAACTGCCCGCGCGGGGCAACTTCGCCGTCATCTGCCCCGGTGGAATGGGGCGGCGGCTGCCTCTGCACTCGTGGGGGTGGGGACCGCAGATCGACGATCTCGCCAAGATGCCCTCGGTCGTCCGGCGCACGCTGGAGTGGATGCGGATCGACCTCCGCAAGGTCTATGCGGTCGGCGGCAGCATGGGCGGCCAGGAGACGCTGCTGCTCGTCGCCCACTACCCGGAGATCCTCGCCGGCGCGGTCGCCTTCGACTCCGTCACGAACTTCTACATCCGCTACCGCGACTTCCCGAAGACCAGCGGCGGGCTACGGCTGCAGGCCCTCGCGCGCATCGAGGTCGGCGGCACGCCGAAGACCAATCCGATGGCCTACACGCTGCGAAGCCCCAACTACTACTTGAGCCAGGTCGCACGGTCCGGCGTTCCACTTCAGCTCTGGTGGAGCGACGCGGATGAGATCGTCACCGACCAGGACACCCAAAGCGGCACGTTCTACCGAGGACTGAAACGGCTCGGTACCCGCGGGCCGCTCGAGAAGGTGACCGGCTCGTGGGGGCACACCGAGGCGAGCTATTCGCAACTGCAGCTGCCGGGCGCCGTGCGCTGGCTCGGCCTCGTACCGCACTAGAATCGAACGATGCGCGTCGGGCCGATGCTCATCCTTGCCGCCGCCGTAGTGGCGCTGATCTTCGGGCTGGCGAGCCGCGGCGGCGCAGCCGACAGCGGGGCCGTCGCCAACCCCACCTACTTCCAGAACGTCAAGCCGATCCTCGACGCGCGCTGCACGGGCTGCCACTACGCCGGCGGCGTCGCGCCGTTCGCGCTGACGTCGTACGCGAGCGCGAGCGCGCACCGGGTCGAGGTCGCTTCGGTCGTCCGCCGCCGGCTGATGCCGCCGTGGCATGCCGACCGCCGCTACCGCCGCTACCTTTACGACCCCTCGCTGACCGACGCGCAGATCAGAACGATCGTCCGTTGGTCTGCGACCGGCGCGCGCAGAGGCGATCCCTCCAAGCCCGGGGCGACCCTGCCGAGCGTCGCCCCGCACATGTCTCGCGTCGACACCCGCCTCGCGATGCCGTCGGCGTACACGCCACGGCGTCCGGTCGGCGGCGGGGACGACTACCGCTGCTTCGTCCTGCCGTGGAATGCGGATCGCGCCCGCTTCGTCACCGGCTTCAACGTCAACCCCGGACAGCGGCGCGAGGTCCATCACATGATCCTCTTCCTCGCCTCGCCGGCCGACGCGTCGACCGTCGACCGCTGGGAGACGGCCGATCGCCGCGCAGGCTACAGCTGCTATGGCGGCCCCAGCCTCACGGGCAGCCGGCAGATCGCGGCGCAGTTCCTCGCCGGGTGGGTCCCCGGATCCTTCGGGACGGACTTCCCGGCCGGAACGGGGATCCGCATCCTGCCCGGATCGCGGCTCGTTCTCCAGGTGCACTACAACCTCGAGTCGACCCGGCCGAGACCGGACCGGTCAGTCGTGGAGTTGAAGCTCGACGACCAGGTCGCGAAGCGGGCGATCTACGTGCCGCTGGTGAACTTCACCTGGCTCATCGACCCGCAGACGTTCAGGATCCCGGCGGGCCGCAAGCGCGTGACGCACGGCTTTGCAGCCGACCCGCGCCCGATCGTCCGGCTCTTCGACCCCCAGCTCGACGTCAGCCGCGGCCTCGTCGCCTACTCCGCCCTCCTGCACATGCATCGCCTCGGACGCAGTGGCCAGATCGCAGTTCAACGGCCGGGCTCACGCGAGATCCTCCTGGCCATCAACCGCTGGGATTTCGACTGGCAGCGCGAGTACTTCTTCGCCGAACCGGAGGTGATCGCCCCGGGCGACGACTGGCTGTCGATCCGCTGTGTGCACGACAACAGCCGCGCGGCACAGCCGGTCGTCAACGGCAAGCGTCGGGCCCCGCGCACCGTCACCTGGGGCGAGAACTCCTCGGACGAGATGTGCATCGGCTTCATGTACGTCACCGAGCGCTGACGGTTCGGCCGTAACCCGAATCCCGCCCTCGCCGTTGCTTAACGGTAGAACTCCGACCAACGGGAGGTGTGGCATGTATTACGGATTCGGCAGCATTCTGCTGATCATCCTGATCGTTCTGCTCCTCATCTACCTTCTCTAACGAGGCCGGGGTTTCAGAGCCCGCTCCCACTGAGCGGGATCAGGAGGGCATTTACTGAGTAATTCGAAGGGGGAAGCGCCTCACGCGCTTCCCCCGTCTCAGAGCCCTTCGCGAAAGTCGATGCGCGACGCCCAGTCCGGGTGGTCGATCAGCGGGTTTCGATTCCCCTGGCGCTCAAAGATCGCGGCGTTGCGATGGCGCTCGTAGAGCCCGACCGGGTCGTCCGCGTGCCAGCCCAGCAGCATCCCCACGGTGGCCTCCGAGTACGTGCTCGGAGTCGCGACGAGCTTCGGGTAGCGCATGAGGAAGTAGAGGGTGGCGCGGGCGGCCGACCCCTTCCCTGCAAACGGCTCGAACCCCGCAGCTTCGGTTCTCCCGCATTGCTCGCGCACCACCCTGAGGCGATCCTCGTAGTCGGCGTAGGGGGCGTTGCCGCGGAAGCTGTTGCACTTGCGCTCACACGTGAAGAGATGGTTGAGGTCGCCGCGCATCGGCTCGTGATGCGCAAACCAGGACTGCGGCACGACGTGCTCGCAGTTGTACGGCTCGAGCTCCTCGACCACGGCCTCGAGGACCTGCGGATCGCCGGCGGCGGCCGGGTGGCTCACCCGCACCGCGTCTCGCCGAGCCTCGATCTCGACCGCTTCCTCGATCAGCGCGCGCGGGTCGAACTCCTCCTGCGTGTAGAGGCTGCGCACCCGGCCGTCCTCCTGGAGGTCGACCCACGGATACAGCTCGACGGTCGGCCTGTACGACGGGCGCTCCTTGTGCGTCGCCTCGAGCAGCGTCGAAAGCGCCTTGAACAGCATCGCCGGGTCCGCTTGCGCGTCGAGCTCGGCGTAGTACTGCTCGACCGCGGCACGATCCGCTTCCTCGTCGAAGTACTCCCGCTCTCGGGAGGCCTGGAGCACGGCGAGCGCTTGACCGAGAGTCTGCTCAGACACCGTCGAAAAGAAGCGCTATGCGGATGACCACGGGGTTCTTAGGGTAGTGGCTTAGTGTGGCGATTCGTGGTGCTTGCAGGGGCTTGCCGATCGGTGGCCCCCGCGCAAGAGTAGAAACCGGCGAGCGAGTGAGCCGTTAAAGTCGCCAGCCAGGACACGCGGCTCTACGGGACCTGTTGTAGCCTCAACACTCGGCGGCCAAGGCTGGGACACGCTCTTGGCGCGCCCCGTCTGCGTCACACCTCTTCCCCACCGACGCAGATGTCCTTGGCCGCCTTATTGAGCAGACGCACCCTCCGCCCGGATCTTGTGGCCTTCATCAAGTCCTTACAGGGCGGTAGCGACGACTTGTGAGGCCGACACCTGGTTCCCTCGAACTGTTTACTGACTGAACGCGGACCAAGGGAATGTCTCGAAAGCGAAAAGCCCTGACGAGAGACGCTATGCGGATGAGAGGACTTGAACCTCCACGGGGTTTCCCCCACACGGACCTGAACCGTGCGCGTCTACCAATTCCGCCACATCCGCGCGGGGAGGCATTGTAGCCGGGCGACGAGGAGCGCTCGGGCCGCCGGATCGGATTCGTTAAGAGAATGCCCCTCGGTTTGGGTCCGACATGGATTTCGCGCGTACCATGCTCTTTCTGATCCGGGGTCTTGTCATCACTGCGGTGCTCGCCGCTGCATGCACGCTCGGCGGAGCCGCCGCGGAGACGCATTCTGCGCGCGCCGCCTCCTCCGTCGAGGTCGTCGCCGAGCTCGCCGGCCCGGCAGGCACCCAGGATGCCGTCTGGCGCCGCATCCAGACCGCGATTCCCGAGGCACGGATCCACTGGCGCTACCGGGTCGTGCTCAGTGGGCTCGCGCTCGTGCTGCCAGCCGACCGAGTCGGCCGGCTGAAGGCGGTCAAAGGCGTGAAGACGGTCTACGGCAGCGTCGGCTACCGCGCCTCGCTCGACCGCAGCGTCCCGGCGGTCGGCGCTCCCGCGCTCTGGGGGCCTGCGCTCGAGACTGCGGGCTCCGGGATCAAGATCGGGATCATCGACGATGGCATCGACGTGCATCACCCGTTCTTCTCCGGATCGGGCTACGCGGCGCCGGCCGGCTTTCCAAAGGGCCAGACCGCCTACACGAGCAACAAGGTGATCGTCGCGAGGGCATTTGCTCCTCCAAGTCCGGCGTGGCGCTACGCGGCGCGTCCCTTCGATCCGCAGTACTCGGAGCACGGAACCCACGTCGCGGGCATCGCCGCCGGCAACTACCGCACTCTCGCCGTCGGGAGCCGCAGGCTCTCGGGTGTCGCGCCGAAGGCCTACCTCGGCAACTACAAGGTGTTGACGGTCCCAACGCCCGAGGTCGGGATCAACGGCAATTCGCCGGAGATCGCCGCCGCGATCGAAGCGGCGGTCCGCGACGGCATGGACGTGATCAACCTCTCGATCGGAGAGCCGGAGATCGAGCCGAGTCGCGACCTCGTGGTCAGGGCGATCAACGGCGCCGCGGCGGCGGGCGTCGTCCCGGTCGTCGCGGCCGGCAACGAATTCGAGGAGTTCGGCGACGGCTCGATCATCTCCCCGGGCTCGGCCGCGCGGGCGATCACCGTCGCCGCGTCGACCGACGCACGCGAGATCACGACCTTCTCCTCGGCCGGGCCCACACCGATCTCGTACCAGATGAAGCCCGACCTCACCGCGCCGGGCTCCGGGATCCTCTCGTCGGTCCCCGTCTCCGACGGCACCTGGGATGCCTTCAGCGGGACGAGCATGGCGACGCCCCACGTCTCGGGTGGCGCGGCACTCCTGATCCAGCGGCATCCGGCCTGGACGGTGCAGCAGATCAAGTCGGCGCTGGTGCAGACCGGCAGGCCCGTCGATGGGCGCGGCGGCGAGACGACCAGCATCCGGCAGGGAGGCGGATTCCTGAACCTCCCGGCCGCCGACAACCCGCGGCTGTTCGCCAATCCCACGGGTCTTTCGTTCGGACTCGTCAACGTCGCCGCGCGCGGGAAAACTCTGTCGAGGGCCGTGACGCTCACGGACGCGGGCGGCGGGGCGGGAGCCTGGAGCGCGGCGGTCAGGCTGCGCGGCAGCCACCGCGGAGTGACCCTCGCGACGGCCCCGGCCGTCACCGTCCCGGGACCGTTGACCGTGCAGGGCGCGGTCGTACGCAGCGCGCCTCAGCAGGAGGTCACGGGCTTCGTCGTGCTCACGCAGGGGGCCGAGCAGCGGCGCATCCCACTCTGGTTCCGGGTCACGAAGCCGAGGCTACGCAGAGCGCGCGCCGTGCGGCTCCGACGTCCGGGGATCTACCGCGGCAACACGCGCGGAAAGCCCAACCTCGTCACCTCGTACAGGTACCCGGCGAATCCCGGCGGAGCCGAGCTCCTGAACAACCTCCCCGGACCGGAGCAGGTCTTTCGCGTCTCGCTACGCCGGCCCGTGGCCAACTTCGGCGTCGTCGTTCTCTCGAAGGGGGGCGGCGTCCTCGTCGAACCGCGCGTCGTCCGAGCGGGTGACGAGAACCGGCTCCAGGGAAATCCGGCCCTGCCCATCAACAACAACCCCTACCTCCGGGCGTTCGACAGCCGCACTCCCGTCGTCGGCGCGATCCTGCCGAAGCCCGGTCTGTACGACATCGTCTTCGACACCCCGGGCCGCCGGTACGCGGGCCGGTTCACGTTCAGGTTCTGGATCGACGACCGCACTCCGCCCGCCGCCCGGCTGCTGAGCCGAACCATTCGGCTCGGCCGGCCGGTCACGCTGCGAATCTCGGACCGCGGAGCTGGGGTCGACCCGGGCTCGATCTCCGCAACTGTCGACGGCCGCTCGACCCGGGCACGGTACTTCCCGCGCACCGGACGCGCGATCGTCGCCGGCGCCCAGCTCTCGGCCGGGCGCCACAGGCTCGTCCTTCGTGTCTCGGACTATCAAGAGACGAAGAACATGGAGGATGTGCCGCGCATCCTTCCGAACACACGGACGCTCAGCACGACCTTCGTCGTTCGCTAATCGCGCTTATCGATTGTCGGGAGCTGCGAGAGGTCGCGCTCCACGCTCGCCGCGAACTCGTCCGTGTCGCTGTCGGTCTCTTCGCCGCGCAGGACCCGAAACTGCGATTTCCGCCGCGCACGCTCGCGCGTGCGTCGCGCCTCGAGCCCGAAGTTCCGCGAGAGCCTCGGCCACTCGGCCCCGATGACTGCGAGCACCGCGCAGGCAAGCAGCGCGATCGACAGCCAGCTCACGACAGGCATTCTACCGGCCGCTTTCAGCGGCCACCGAGACCGTCTAATGCTCTCCGCAGGAGCGGCCGATACGCCCATACATGACCACGGCGTACTTCGTCGTTCCGTATCTGGTTCTGTGGGCGGCGCTGATGCGAGCGCTGCTCGTTCGCGCCGAGGTCCTGCCTCCGACCTGCGCCCGCTGCGGCCTCAAGTACGAGCGTCGCCACCTGGGCGAGGTCGTCTGCCGTTGTACGTAACTACTAGTTAGCGCTCGTCCCTTCGCGCGAGAGAAAAGGGACCGTTCTTCCGATGGTAAAGCACTGGCCGCGGGTCCGGCCACGCGGTCTTTGGAAGCTCCCCGGGTTGGA